>NZ_BLVP01000036.1:95578-236644 GCF_013340305.1 Desulfovibrio psychrotolerans | reverse complement strand
ATGTTCGGCCTGCTGCGCACAGCGCTTCTTCCCCGTCCCCTGTAATCCGGCTGCCCGTCACTGGCGGCTGGTTCCCATACCCCCCTGCAACCCAAGGAGGAACTCATGCACTGGCTTTGCCTTCTCCGTGGCCCTCTGTTCCCGTTGTCCCTATGGCCGTTCTGCCAAACCCCGCCCCGGCACTGCGTCCAGTACGCCTGCCCTGTCTGGCAGCAACGCCTGCATGGAGGCCACCCATGCACATAGGAGTTTTACTCGCCATACTCATAGCTGTTTTGCAAATACTGAAGGAGAGCATGGATGACTGACGAACAGAACCACTTCACGGATCCCAAGGACCACCTCCCCGTACTTCTGGCCTTCCTCGGCGGTTGCCTGGCCGGTGCCTTTGTGGTGCTGGCGGTTGCCGCTCCCCATCCGCCCATGGGTGTGGACTACGAGGAACCGGATACTGATCCTGACGCCCCCTTGGCGCTCGGCCCTGCGCCCGAGCAGGAGTCAGAAGCCGGATAAGCGATGTCAAAAAGATGCCCGGAGCGGTTCGCCGTTCCGGGCTTCAAGCATCCGATGAAATTGTGTATTGAGGGTAAAAGCACATGTTACCGAACAGGTCAGGCGAGGAAAAATGGACGCCCGCATCGTGGTGTTGCCATCACAAATGCGAGGATACATCAATTTTTTATAAATTTATAATTTTTATGTAAGACGTAAATCTTACGCATCAAAAAAGAATCATAGGAGAATCAGCATGCGCAAACTTTCAGCATCAAAATTTGAGGAGAATCTAGAATCTTTTATGAGGCAAAATCGAGTCAAGAAGGATGAGCCCCAAAAGCAATTCACTTTACGACTATCAAAAGAGCATGCTGAGAAGGTGAAGAAGTTGGCCAGCCAGCAAGGCATGACTGAAGGCTTGTGGCTACGAGGATTGGTTGGGTGCGCTTTGGATGCCTTATTAGACAAAAAAGCCCAAGAAGCTGATCATTCCTTTTCCGAATCTGTGCTCGCACGTATAAGCGGGATCGAAGAACGGTTGGAGGCACTGGAATTTTCCATGCATTCATCTGGAGAACAGCCGCTGACGAACGAGGATGTGGGAGAGGGGAACTATGGAAAAGGCGGAGATGATGAACCTAGAGAAGTGTTCTCTGAGGTTGTATGCCAAAGAAAAGAGGGGAACATCGAAGGGGAGTGTCCTTGCGTGCCGGAGGGCGCGGTACGGGAGACTGGGGAGAATGGAAGCTGTGTCAACGGATCCTTAACGATGTCAACGGCAGGCGCAACCGTAGGGGAAGGGGGCGAAGAATATCAAGATGCCGGAATTCATGATGAGCATAGCACACACTCTCAGGGTGAAACCTTTGGTACTCAGCAGGAGAATGCGGAACCTGACGGTAAGCAGTCGCAGGGCCGGAACCAAGAACTTGATCCAATGGATATCGAAGCAGACCTTTCTAATCTAGACCGCAGGCGGAGTTGAGCTGTTCACCTGCACACGTTTTCACTCTCCGTCAACAAATTTCGGTAGGGAAATGGTAGGGAAACGATGTTTCACAGAAAAAAGGCCTACAGAACACTTCTGCAAGCCTTTGATTTCTATGGTCGGAGAGACAGGATTCGAACCTGCGACCCTCTGGTCCCAAACCAGATGCGCTACCAACCTGCGCTACTCTCCGTTCCGTGTAGGCGGACAGATAGAGCAAAGTGATGTGACTGGCAAGAAAAAAAAGAGTATAAACAGATAGGCAGCGCGGTACAACGCAGGTGCGCAGTTACGGGTATATCCCTGCATCTGCCTATACGGGCTGCGCAATCAGAGGATGGCGGGCGGAACTCTTTCCGACAGGCTGATGAGGGGCAAGCGGCAGCCTGATAAAAACCTGTAAACCACCATCTCTGCCATTTTCTCCCCATACCATGCCGCCGTGACGAACTGCCACATGGCGGGTGATGGCAAGCCCCAACCCTTTCCCTTCCAAACCGCCAGCAGGCGCGCTCTCTCGTCTCACGCCGGGCAAGGCATCATCAACCGTTGCTCCTCCGGCATCACTCTTTAAGCCACTCCGGCCAAAACCCGAAACGTTGCGGGGATAACTGCAGGAGCCACTACTTCCGGTACCCCCGGCCGCATAACGCTGCACCTGCGCCTGCACAAAGGGCCGGAAAATGGCTTGCAAGTCCTCTTCAGCAACACCACTTCCAGCATCCCGCACGCGGATGGTCACCGTCTCGCGCCCTGCATGTGCACATTCCCAAAAATCCACAATCACTTCCGTTCCCAACGGAGTATGGCGAATACCGTTCCGCACCACGTTTTCAAGCATCCGAAACAGCATTTCCCGGTTGCCTTGCAAATGCAAACCGGGAAGATTTTGCCCGCAGACAACTCTTTTACCTGTCGACTCAGCCTCAAAACGTGACTCTGCAATCACCTGCTCCACCAACGCGGCGACATCCACCACCTCAGTCTGCGCAGCACCACGCTGGGCTTTGGCGAGGTCCAGCATCTCATTGGACAACGCTCCCAGCCTGTTCGCATCGCGGCGGATGCGGTCAAGCAACTTGCCCGGATCAGCAAATCCCGAACGTCCTGCCAACTCCACAGCCAGCGACATGCGGGAAAGCGGAGAACGCATTTCATGAGAGATTTCCCCGAACAGCCGTTGCTGTTCTGCGTGGAGTGATTCCATCTGCTCGGCCATGGCATTGAATTCAAAGGCAAGTTTAGCCAGCTCGTCACCCCTGCTCACAGCCCCCAGGTTCACGCGGGCGTTGTACTCGCCGTGAGCAAGCCTGCGTAAGGCTTTGCGCAGTTCTTTTGCCGGACGCTGCGGCATACGGGTCAACAATAGCAAAATGCCTCCGGCAACGAGTATTGCGGTGGCGCGCAGCAGCACCCACAGCACAGCATCCTCTCCCTCCATGCCCGTTCGGGGCACCACGCCCGCAATGTAATAACGCTCACCGCTTGAAGCGGTAAACGGCATGGCTTGCTCCTTCCACCTCTCTCCCTTGTCCGTTGAGCTCCGTGTTCCCCCGACTACGCCATCCTGCTCAACAGCCATTTGCGCAATTTCCAGCAAACGCGGATGATGCCCTGTGCCGGAAACTGGAACCAAGCTGCTGTCGAAAAGCATGTAAATGGCTCCGCCACCAGCCGCCTGGTCTATCCGCATCGCGCCTGCACCCTCTCCGTCTTCGGCCAGATGCAACATCATCTCTGCCGCCATAGCCAATTCCCGGATGTTGTCTTCGCGCAGGCGGGCAGCTATGGGTCCCCGCTCCAGCACCTGAGTGCAAAAGAATAAAGACAACGCCACGGTACCGGAAGCTATCAGCACAAAGGCAACAGAACGGATGACCCAAGTTCTCACTAGGCACCCCCTGACGTCCTGAAGAATGTGGGAACGACGGCTAAAGCATCGGGTGCATCTTCTTTCTCCCACGGAGAGGTCTGATTAAAGAAATACCCGGCACCGCGGACAGTGACGATGCGGTCGCCGCCTCCCGGAGCGGAACCAACCTTTTTGCGCAGGTTGCTCATATGCACGTCGATGCTACGATCATACGCAGCCAGTTCCCGGCCTAAAGCTTTTAAGGATATCTCGTCTCTGGTGACAATATCGCCCGCAGCCTCCATCAGCATTTCAAGAACGGTATATTCCACAAAGGTCAGCGCCACCGTTTCGCCGTTGCGTTGTACCGTGCGCGAGCTTCTGTCCAGCACAAGGTCGTCTGCAACTATCTGGCGGGTCCTTTGCGAGGTCATGGCCTTGGCCAGACGGCTGCGGCGCAGCACGGAACGGATGCGTGCAAGCAATTCTCTTGGCACAAATGGTTTTGCCAGATAGTCGTCTGCTCCCATCTCCAACCCCACAATACGGTCCACATCTTCTGCTCTCCCGGTCAGCATGACTACAGGAATCTGCGACTGGGTACGCAACTGGGCAAGAACCTCAAACCCGCTGACATCCGGCAGCCCAACATCCAGAATAATCATGTCAAATACACCGGATGCGACCATGGATAACCCCTCCGCACCTGTGCCGGAAGAACGCAACGTAAACCCTTCAGGACCAAGATAGTCTTCAAGAAGTGCGCAGAGTTCCGGGTCGTCATCAATAAGTAACACTGTGTGCATGTCATTCCCCTATGATGTGGCACATTTTTCCCAACACCGCGCTGCAAAAAATCATGCAAGATCAGCACCATGAATCAAGCTTGAAGCGTTAAGATTGGTAAAGACTCATTTTGCGTACGCAAAGCGTTTTTAATGCCTCCTTAAGAGACGCGGACAGATGAAAGACATATACATTGAGACGTAAGAAGGCAGGGAAAGGCTACAGCCTCCCTCTGAAAAAATACTCCAATAGTGGCGCATTGTTCTCACACCGCCAACCGAGAACGTCATTATTGGAGGATGATATGAAATCAGCAGCCGCACATCAGCCACGCATCGGCAGTATGCCGTCGGTGGCTCTTGGAGCATGTCAGGCAGACATTACAGCCTGCCTCATGGGTGACAGGCGTGCATGGCAGGAATTTGTTTCCTGCTACAAACAGCACATTACCCGGGTCGTTTCATGGACTCTGCGCCGCCACAGCCCGCAACTTCCCCTGGCGGAAGAAACGGATGACGTGGTGCAGGAAGTTTTCATGCGCCTTATCCGTGGCAACTATCGCCTTCTGGAATCATGGAATCCACAGCGCGGAACGTTTTCCACATGGCTCACCGTGGTTTCACGCAGCACGGCACTTGATACCCTGCGCAATACCAGAAGCAGGGCCTTAGCCCATTCTATGCACCTTTCTTTAGATGAGTGCCCGGAACTGTTAGCAGACGTCAAATCATCGACAGATGCACTTCACATTCCTGAAGGTATTCTGACTCCGAGACAGAAATCTGTTCTTTTGCTCATGTTTGAAAAGGATATGACAGCGGAAGAAATTGCCGCTTTCCTTGACATATCCCCACAGACTGTTCGCAGCACAATGCACTCAGCCATTTTGAGACTTCGAGAACAATTCATCAGGTCAGATGAATTTGTTACTTTCGGCAACAGAAATGTAAAGAAATGAAAAAATCAACGTTAAGATACATTTTTATATAATATTACAACATGATAAACAATTGGAAGTGACATTCTAAATTTAACGATACTCCATAATTGTGTCGAAGAGCTGGCATGACACACTGGCACGGCATCACAGGAACGATGCCTTAGCTCATGACAACAACTTCATGGAGGAAGTATTATGTCACTTGCAATCAATCACAACTTAATGGCGGCAAATGTTGCCAGAAACCTGAGCACTTCGTATGGCAAGCTGGAAACATCCACCCAACGTCTTTCTTCAGGCCTGCGTATTAACAACGCAGCGGATGATGCCGCCGGCCTTGCCATCCGTGAACTCATGCGGTCCGATGTCTCCGCTCTCAATCAGGGGGTACGGAACGCCAACGATGCCATCTCGCTTATCCAGACAGCAGACGGCGCACTTTCCGTCATCGATGAAAAACTCATTCGCATGAAGGAACTTGCGGAACAGGCAGCTACGGGCACCTACACTTCGGACCAACGCCTTATCATCGACTCCGAATATCAGGCAATGGCATCGGAAATAACACGAATCGCCAACGCCACGGACTTCAACGGCATTCATCTTCTGAACGGCAACCTTTCCAGCAGCACGCATGATGGAAGCGGTCTGTCCGCAACAGGGAAGTTGAAGGTGCACTTCGGCACAGCCAACGATTCGGCCGAGGACTATTACTACATCCAGATCGGCACAACCACCGCGTCGGCTCTGGGACTTGGCAACCAGACCACCGCCGGACGCGCAGGCTATACCATCTCCACCCAGCAGTCTGCTCAGGAAGCTCTGGAAGCCATTGACCGGGCCATCATCTCCAAGGACAACATCCGGGCAAGCCTCGGCGCACTGCAAAACCGGTTGGAGAACACCATCTCCAACCTCCAGATTCAGTCTGAAAACCTGCAGGCGGCCGAATCACGCATCTCCGACGTGGACGTCTCTCTGGAAATGACCGAATTCACACGCCAGCAGATACTCACACAGAGTGCCGTGGCCATGCTCTCACAGGCCAACTCGCTGCCGCAGATGGCACTGCAACTCATCGGATAGCCCTCCTTCACAAAAAGATTTGGCCCGTCACCAGATGTGGTGGCGGGCCAATTGTTTTCTTTCATCGAACATCAGGCAGAGAGAAAGAAAGAATGAAGAGTGGGGGCGGCGTGTCAGGTGAAGACCATCACTGCACACGCAGGCTAAAGGCAGTAAGGCCCACAACAGGACACAAGCCTGCGATCAATCCAACTGCGCCAGCAACGATTCCAGCGAAGTATTTATGTTCTCGTAGTTCCCGAGCGTGGCTTCCAGCCGGGCGTACTGTTGCACAAGACGGGCCTGCAAACGCTCAATCCGGGCCTCTTCACTCGCTATGGACTTGGCATTGTTGTCAATGATGGACTGATAGCTATTCTTGATTATGACCAGCGTTCCGGACTCCAAATCAGTAATGCGAGCCAGTTCATCAATAGTTTCGTTTATCTTCCCCTGACGGATAGCAACATCGCCGCCGTGCGTGCCGTCTGACCGGTTGGCTACCCCCATCAGTAACCCCTGCTCGGGGTATCCGCTCACGCCGGTTACAGTCCACGCCTGAGCGTCCACAATGGCAGGGTTCCCGTTAATAGTCGCCCCCACCAACACTCCGCCTACAATTTGATATTGCACATCATACAGCCCGCCCTGCGTGAGCTTGGCAATGGATGATTCATATGTAAGGTCGCCGGTATAACTCACCCCGTCCGCTTCAGCCGAAAACAGACGGGCTACGGCTGTGGCGTCTTTTTTGAGCGCGGATTCCAGTTCATCATAATCTATGATCAGCAAACCAAAATCTGTGGAACTTGTATCCGATTCCGTTTTAATACCTACGGAAGATAAACTGCTGTAAAGATCACCCTCTGTGCTGGTGGCATCATACCTCTTAAACCCTACGCCTATCCTGGAGAGTATGTTTTGCAAGCTTTGCTCAACAATATCCATCCCGTAGTTTCCGCGCAATTCATAAAAGGTAGTCGTCTCGTTATCATAACTCTCATCTGTGCTCACAGTATCTAATGCGGATATGGCCATCCGTATTTCGTTTGTCAGTTTGATGAAATTTTCCACATTGGCAATAATGGCATCCGTATCGGTCACCACGGTAACCCGCTCACCACTGCTGCCTGTGACATTGTTCAACGTAAGAGTCAGTCCCTCGATAACATCATCCACCACGTTCGTGCTGCGCTCAATCCACTCGTCCGCTCCCGGCGGGTATCCATCCACCTTCATTTTTGCGTTCTGGGCTGCCTGCGTATTCACAAAGTCATCTGAACTCAACCCCGTCATGGTTGAGCCGGTCACCTGAATTGTATTTCCGGCACCAAGGTCCATACCACGAAGTTGCAGATGCCACTCACTGCCGTCATTCACAAGACTGACGCGTACTCCGTCATTCAGATCGGCATCGGCATTGATGATATTCACCAAAGTCTGCAATGTAGTTCCGGCAGGCACGTTTACCGCATAGCTTGTATTCCCGTATTTGAGAGAAAAGGTTGCTGCCGATGCAGTAATCACATCGCCGGAAGATGCCCACCCGTAGGTACCGGACCAGATATCATTCTGAGCCAGCTGATCCACCACCACGGAATGTGTGCCCGGAAGCGCATCCGCCCCCGCCGTTACCCCCAGAGTTGAAGAATTGGTGGATGAGGCCGTCTTCACCAAGAACTTGTTCACAGAATCCAGTTCGCTCAGGGCGCTTTTGTATTCCACAAGCTTGGTGTTGATCTCCTGCACCAACTCTTTCTTGGCAGTCCACTGCTTCTCCCACGCCTTCATGCGGTTAAGGCGATGGCTTTCCAGATTGACCGTCGCTTCAATGATGGAATCAAAGTCCGTTCCCGACCCAAGACCGGTAAACGTGATGGAACCAGACCAGTACTCGCTCATGGCGCCTTCTCCTACAAATAGTTGAGCAGGCTCATCTTCATGACTTTGGCCGATGTGGAGAGCACCGCCTCATAAATATACTGTGCCCGCGCGATATCCGTGGTCAGTTGCGTAACATCCGCATCTTCAATGGCAGATCGGTGAATCTTAGCCGCCGAAGTCCCCACATCAATTGCAGCCTGTGCAAATTCAACACGCACCTCCCGTCCGCCGATAGCTCCTTGCGCTGTAGAAAGCACCTCGTGCGCAGTCCCGAACGCCTCCAGCATGGCACTCACACCATCCTGATCGTTCGTTTCCAGGAATCCTATAAATTTACCGATGCTCTCGAACAAATTCCCGCTTGAAACATCCGGCCCCACCACAGTGGTCATGCCATCCTGACTTACGACACCGCCAAAAATATCCGCACCCACGCTGTTTATCTGCACAGTGCTGGTTTTGCCGATATTCAGGTACAGTGCGGCGTTATGCGGCTCGACAATGAACTGTTCACCCGCCAGCACCGTGTTGCCCCCGTTTGAGGCAAGCGAAACGAATCCTCCTGGCACGGCAAATGTGGCGCTGGATGTTACATTCCCTTCCACCCATGTGCTGCCCTTATCCAGACTGTAAGAGTACGTTATGGGTCCGGGAAGCGTTGCGTCAGACGTTACACGGATGGCTACGGAAGAGTTGAATATGCCATCTGCCGTGGCGGTTACTGAAGAGCCTCCGTAATGATACACAGTCTCATCCCCTTGCATGTCCCCCGTATAAAAGGCTGCAGGACGTATCCACAACGCAGTGCCGTCTCCCTGCCCTGCCGTTGCGGTGGCCACAACGGCAGACCCCGCCACCATCTCCGCCTTTGCAGTGCCAAAATCCAACACCGTGCTGCCTGCGGCAAGCGTACCGGTCTTCCATGTGGTGCCGCAGTCTGTGGAATACCTGTAGCCCAGCTCATCCGTTCCCACAGTTCCCGAATCAACAAATTCAACATAGATACTGCTGGTGGCAGAACCCGAGACAGCCAGAATCGCCCCATCGTTCAACGAGGCATCCCTAACTGTTGCAGAAAGCCCCATTTCATAAGCATTTCCACCTGTCATGGAACCGGCGAAAATGGACTTGCCTGCGTATTCGGTATTGGCAATGCTGACCATATGCGCCATGAGTTCCCGAGCTTCCTGAGCGATCATAGAGCGCTGATCACTGGAAAGTGTTCCCGTTGCCGCCTGCTCCGCCAACTCCTCCAGACGCGTAAGAACCTTGCTTGCCTCGCTCAACTCATCATCCGCCAGCGAGAGCCATGCCTGCGCCGTAGATATATTGTCGGAATATTGTGTAAGCTGACTGAGGTAGCTGTTCAGGTCCAACGCCCGAGCCATGCCCCCGGGATCATCTGAAGGCCTGTTTATGCGCTTTTGCGATGAATTCTGCTCATTCAGACGAATAATCTCCGCCAACGATTTGTTCATGCTGCGCACGGACTGGTCAAACATCATGTTTCTGGAAACTCGCATTGTTCGCTCCCGTTCATGATTTGAGGGAAAGAATGGTGTCGAACATTTCGTTAGCCGTCTGGATAAGCTGAGCCGCTGCCTGATAAGACTGCTGATACCGGGTAAGGTTCGCCAACTCCTCGTCCATATTCACCCCGGAAACCTCCTGCTGTGCCGTATTCAACGCCTTGGCGATAGATGAGTTGTATGTATAGCTGCGCGAGGCGGTATCCATGTCAGTGCCCACCTTGGCGATTACGGAATGCAGATGCTGACTGAACGTCTGGTTTGCAGAGGAATGTGCGGAATCTAGCTGCACCTTCAGAGAGGCGATGTTGGATAAAGCCAACGCATTCGTATTGTCACCTGAAGCGACTATTCCCGTACCATCCACCACGCTGGCGTTAATTCTGCCGTTGTCGGCAAGGATGCGGGAATCTACCTGTATGTCGGAAATGCCGCTGCCCTCAAAAAAGGTGTTAATGCCTGTTGCGGCAAGGATGCCTGTGGTGTCTCCCGCAAAATCATATGCAACGCCGGATTCCGCCTGAATGATCAACCGCCCGTCCGAAATTGTGGCGGAAAGCTGACCGGAATACGTGGCATTGAGGGCTGCTGCCACATCATTCAACGAATGCTGTGCGGGATCGAATGCGCTTATGCCGGGAGGATTAACCGAACTGAAATCCAGTGCCGTAACACTCAGTGGATCACCCGTTGCCGCATCATAGAGCGCAATGGAAAGGCTGCCTTCTGTCAGCTTGTCCGCATAGGCAAGCTGCGTGGAGCCGAGTGGAATGGAGGCATCGTTTACCGCGTTATTTGCGCGGACATAAGAATAGTGCTCTGCCCCGGCTCCCTGGCTATGCTGATAGTTCATCTGCCAGATAAGCTCTTTGGCAAAGGCATCCATTTCTTCCATATATGCCGTAATGGACTGATCCCGGGCCTGAAAAAGACCGGCAATGCTACCGCCGCTCAGACGATTTGAGCGGGAGATGGAAGCATCGTCATACGGAGTAATATTCACCTTGCTTGAGGTGGTGCGGTACCAGTACAGTCCGGATTTGGGGACCACGGTAAAAGCATCGCCAACCCCAGCATCCTGTGAGGCAATGGCATTGGCATCTGCCGACGTGCCAAACCATACGGAAACGCCTTCTATCTGCACCCTGTCTTCATACCCACCCGCTGTGTAGGTAATGACATTTCCGCCGGAATCCGTGAGCCATGTCTTGCCGCCATCAAGCGAAACCTTGAATGTGGCTGCCGAGGCAGAACCGTCTGTAGGTCCGGTAGTTATGAACTCTATGGTCAGTTCGCTGGAGCCGGTACCATCAAAATAGACCTGACCATCATAGGATGAGCCGGAAGAAAGTCGTGTGAACGCCTGCGGCCCCTCGTATGCAAGAGTATATGCCTTTGCCCCGTCCACAAGCGTTTGCCCTTGCGCCGTGAGCACTGTATACTGACCGTTTTCCTGCCGGATGACGTTCAGTTCAATGAGCGAGGAAAGTTCTCGCACGGCCACATCCATGGCGTCCTGCAGTGTGGCGTCCGACGGGCTTGCCACAATCTGGGTGTTATATGCCGCAATGGTGGACATGAGCGTGTTCGCCTTGCCCACCTCATCGGCAATGGCAGCGTCTGTTGCCTGCCGTGCCGCCTGCAACGATTCCTCAAGCGTTCGCAACTGGTCAGCAAGCGTTGTGGCGTACTCTGCCAGTTCCAGGCGGTACGCCTCGCTGGATGCGTCCTGAGCAAGAGCACTCAGGCTGCTGAAGAAGGTATCCAGCGCAACGGACAGTCCGTAATCCTCCGACTGGTTGAAAAGCTCTTCCACAGAGGAAAGGGTCTGCGCCTGCGCGCTCCAGTAGCTGGCTTTGGCGTTGGCACCGAGGTACTGCTGTTCGATATAATAGTTGTAGTGACGGGCAATCTCCTGAACATCGGCCCCCGTACCGAGGTACAGAGATTTGTAGCGGATGCTGTCAGAGGTTTCATAATTCACCGTGCGGCGGCTGTAGCCCACCACATCGGCATTGGCCACATTCTCGCTGGTCACATTTATGCCCACCTGAGCATTCATAAGAGCCTTGGTGGCAATGCTGTATATGCCATTTATGGTCATGCCCTGCCTCCGTCACTTCGCTGAAAGGAGATACCGGAACCGTCTGGCGGGAAAACCGGGTGCATCGCACCGGCAGGAGGTCTTTGTTCCGCCGCACCCACATCAGAATGCGGCGGAACATCGCTCCATCGTCCGGCATGAGGCCTTCCAACCTGCTGATTTTACAATCAACATCCCGTTAGCGCTTCAGGTTGATGGCTTCCTGGAGCATGGTGTCGGCCGTGGTGATGACCTTGGAGTTTGCCTGATAGCCGCGCTGGGTTGTGATGAGCCGCACCATCTCTGTGGACATGTCCACGTTGGACTGCTCCAGCGTGTTGGCAGAGATGCTGCCGTAACTTGAAGTGTTTGCCCTGCCGATACGGGCTGAACCGGAATCGGACCCTTCAGAGTACAGATTGCCACCCTGCAGGATAAGTCCCTGCGGGTTATTGAAATCCGCAAGGGCCAACACGAACAGGTTGATTATACGACCGTTGGAGTACTGCCCGCTCACCACGCCGTCGCGGTCTACGGAAATGCCTTGCAGATATCCCGTGGCGTAGCCGTTCTGGTTCTGGTCATAGGTGGATGAGGCAGAGTCGTAGGCGGTGCTGGCTCCTGCCTGCAAATCAGGCTGTGCAACGTTGAACAACGAGGTGAAATCGTTGCCCAAGGCTGCGGCATTGGCGGTTGCACCATTCCAGCCAGTTCCGTCGTTCTGCAATCCGAGATTCAGTTCAATCGTCTTGGCATTGGCATCTGTAGTAAAGTTGGCATTGGGCGAACCGGAGAAGTTGGCTGTAAACACAGGATACCCGTTGTCTGAGAACTCCGCCGGGGTCCAGCTGTTCAGATCCTTAAGATCACCCGTTGCGCCATCGCCCAGCGTGAACGCAGTCATGCCCTGCATGATGCCGGAAGAATTGAAGGTTATGGTGCCCGCCATGAGCAGACCCGCTGCCGATGTGGTACCAACCTTCTGCCCGTCCACGGTTCTTCCGTCCGAAGTGGGATCGCAGGTGACTATGTATTCCCACACCTGATACCCGCCTGCCTGACTGGTCACAGCCGGGTCGGAAACACGGTCGAAATAGACCGTCAGTTCGTGCCCTGTTCCCGCCTCATCGTAGACAGTAATTGTCGTCTGGTATGCGTACTTTGAGTCTCCGATGGGTGTGTCGTCAGAACCATCCCATTCCGAGAACATGGCAAAGAACGGATTAGCGGTATTGGTGGAATTATCGTCGTCTGTCTTATCCAGATTCACGGACAGCGATATCTTGCTGGTGGCGGATGGCGGTGACTGGTAGGACGTGAGGCGCAGGTCGGTCAACGCGCCCTGCGTTTGCACCACTCCGGCGGAGGAGGTCTTCTCCGCTGCTTTCCATCCCTGTACCCGGTAACCGTGGGCGTCTACCAGATACCCGTACTGATCAAATTCAAAGTTACCGGCACGGGTGTAGTAACGGCTGCCCGTGGTGGGATTGTTCACCATGAAGAATCCGTTACCACCTATGGCGACAGCAGTGTCGGAGGTGGAGGATTCATAGGAACCCTGCGCAAAATTCTGATAAATACTTGAAACAGTTGCACCATGGCCCACCTGATTCAGCCCATTTGCCGTGGAAACTGTGGAGTAAAAAACGTCTTCGAACTGCGTGGTGGCGGATTTGTAGCCGATGGTACTTGAGTTTGCGAGGTTGTTGCCGATGACGGACATGGCCTGACTGTGAACGGTAAGGCCGGAAATCCCCGCATACATGGAACCGCTGATACTCATGATTCTTCTCCTTGTGTTTTCTGATGCGGGATTACGAGTCGGCGTCACCTGTATCGGCCGACGAACTCTTTCCTGTTATTTTGCTTACATAGAGAAGCTCGACCATTCGTCCGTCGCTCAATTCCAGCACTGTGGTGCCGTTGGAAGTGGTGATTCCCACAACTGTTCCAGATACTTCTGATGAGACATTCACACTGTTGCCGTCGGCGTCGTAGGCTTCAAAACCCACGTAGTAAGTACCGTTGGATGCAGCGCTGCCGTTTGTTTTGGTGCCGTCCCATGTAAAAGTGTGTTCATCACCGGAGGTGCTGCCCAAGGCCACACTGGCAACTATGTCTCCGTCTGCATTATAAATATGGGCGGTAACGGAGGCGCAGTCCTTGGATGGTGTGAAATACACATCTGTGCATCCGGAATCTGTTTTTGAAATTGAATATCCCGCAGCAACAACATCATTACCGATGTAAGAAACGGCACCATTTACCGTGATTACATTAAGGAGCTCTGATACTCCTGACATACTCTCGTTAAGGGCTGTAAGCTGTTCAAGACTGGAAAACTGTGCAAGTTCTGCAATCATTTGTGCATCTTCTACAGGATTGAGAGGATCTTGGTTTTGCAATTGCGCGATAAGCAACGTAAGGAACTCATCTTTTCCCAAGCTTGACGATGCGGTTCCTGATGATGACACATATGATGCATTGTTATATGAAACTGCGTCTGTATACATACCAACCTCACATAGTTATTCACAGCAAAAAAGTTCTTTTATACACATCCTCAACTCAAGAACATCTGATCTGCATTCTCTGCATGACGCCATATGCTCTTCAAAATTCTTTCTGAACCTTGGAGAAAGCATTTTATCAAGATACCCTGACATATCGTTATAACCAGGACAAAACGTTGAAGTTCTTGAAAGGCCTTCATCCATTGAGCCTCCCCACAAAAAGACACCTGCATCGCTAAGTGATTCCCTGTTCTTCATGTGATATTCCCTTCAAATATGCAGTTCTTATTATGGAGTACGTGCACCATTGCCCCATTCATCCATTATGGAATGGAAAAGATTTGCAAAGGTGTGATGGGGAATATGAAGAAAGATTAAGAATAGACGGCACGAATCTGCCCACGGAAAAGTGGCAGAGAGGTATCACAGGAGCACGCAGGCCGAATGAAAGCCGGACGAAAATTGGACGAGAGCTGGACAAAACTGGACGAAAGCCGGGCGTGAACCGGGCATAAGCTGGTGCACAGCAAGAGAGCGGGAGGTACATGAAGGTTCATGCCCTGCCAGACGGCAGACGCCTCCATTACCGGCTCCAAATTGAAGGCAGGCTATCTGGAGTCTTGCCGGAGCCTAGCCGGGAGCAGATGGTCAGACCGGACAGGTCTGGGTGAGCTCCGGACAGAAAATTCGGATCAGATGGTCAGGACTGGCATTGCGGGGGGGGGCGTGTCAGTCAGACAATGGGGGCTTGCCTTTACCCGCCCGTAAGGATAGCCTGCGGTCCTTCACTTCAGATATCCTGCAACTCTGACAATCATTCATGATGATGTACGCAACAACAGACTGCCGCACACCTGTGCGGATATTTTCGCACGCCATGACGATCATGCGCACTGACGCGAACCGATGCGGCAGCAACGGCGGCACGCTTCTCCGCGTGCGTCCGGAGAGCTGCGCCTTCCTTGATTCAGGCCGCAATTGCGGCTCCCTGCCCCTGCGTACCCGCACGCCTTTCTGACCCGTTTTTCAGACAGCGCCTTTGCGGGGTTCCGGCCATGTGCCGGAACCCTTTTTCTTTGCGCGGCTCAACTGCCATGAACAGGAGTTCACATGCTTCAGCTTTCCTTCAAAAACACACAGGCCCTAGTCCCCACAGACATTGTCTTTCAGACTCCCTACTGGGCCGATGTAAAATCCCGGCTGGGCTTTATGCCCATGGCCTTTGACCTGTACACTTCCGACCGCTGGGGTGACGTGCTGGTGCTGCTGCAGCAGTATGATACGGACGCTACGCTGGCCTATGTGCCACAAGGCCCGGAGCACGCACCGGCACAGGACAGCTACGGCGTGTTTCTGGAGGAACTGTCTGAATCCCTTGTGGAGCATATGGGCCGGGATGTGGCGTTTATCCGGTATGACCTGCCGTGGGAGTCGCCTTATGCCGAATCCATTCGCAACGGCGACCTGAACGGTTATCCGGAGGCGCGGGTACGGGAAATGCGCATGAACATGGGCACCCGGTCATGGAACCTGCACAAGACGGGGATGGATATGACCGTAGCCAGTACGCTTAAGGTGGATTTGCGGCTGTCCGAAGACGAGATGCTGGCCCGGATGAAGCCGAAAACGCGCTACAACATAGGGCTGGCACAACGGAAAGGAGTGGTGGTTGAAAGAGCAGGCACGGATGTGCTGCCCGCCTTTCACGACATGTACTGCCGCACGGCGAGGCGCAACGGTTTTCGTGCCTGCGAATACCGGCAGCTTCTTGCCTTGTTTCAGGTCCGGGCAGAAAATCCCGGAACGCCGGAAATTCTCTTCCTTATGGCAAGACGGGGACAGAACCTGCTGGCAGGGGCCATCGTGGCTGTCTCCGGCTGCACGGCGAGCTTTCTTTACGGAGCCTCTTCGGATACCCACAAGAATCTTATGGCTCCGTATGCCATGCACTGGACAGCCATGCGATGGGCACGGCAGCGCGGCTGCACAGTCTATGACATGGGAGCCGTTTCGCCGGGGTGGGATGAGGACCACCGTTTCCACGGTCTGTACCGCTTCAAGACCGGCTTCGGGGGGCATATTGAGCTGCGCAGCGGCTCATGGGACTACCCGCTGGATCAATCCAGATATCAGGTATTCCGCAACGCGGAGAATCTGTGGCGGTATCAGGGGGCGTAGTGAAGACGTAGCGGGAACCTGCATGAGCAAACCAGACCGGCCCTAGACCGTATTTCCATGCACCGGAAAGGTGAGCGTGAAGGTAGTGCCTTTTCCGGGTTGCGAATCTACGGTGATGGTTCCGCCGTGGGAGTCCATAATCTGCCGGGCCATATAGAGGCCGAGGCCGGTTCCGGCGGGTTTGGTGGTGAAGGATTCTTCGAAGATGCGGGGCAGGTGTTCCGGGAGGATGCCTGCTCCGTTATCGGTTATGGAAAAATGCGCCCCCTGTGCATCATGCCACAGGCGCAGGGCAATTTCCGGTGAGGCGGCCTGCTCCACTGCCTGCATGGCGTTTGTGAACAGATTGACGAACACCCTGCGCACCTGCCACGCCTTGCAGCGCACAGGCGGCATAGCTGGCTGCACATGCTGCGTGAGCGCGCCTTTGTAGCGTTTTCTGTACATGCCGAGCACCTGCAGCAGGTCGCTCAGAGAACAATCTTCCGCCGGTTCGCCCACATTGCGCAGGTAGCTGGTGAAGCCTTTGCAGATGCCCGCCCCCACGTCCATGCTTTCCACAGACATATCCACGGCGGCAAGGACATCCGCCCATTCCTCATCGGTGCCGGGACGTTCTCTGGGGATATACCGCAGCACTTCCAGCACGGTAAGGATATTGGCCATATCGTGCGCGAGCCCGCCTGCCTGAATGCCCAATTCCGCCTTTTGCTGCAGCAGTTCTTTTTCGTGTTCCAGAAGGGAAATGCTTTTTTCCAGCCGTTCCCGCTGTTCCGCGAGGAGGAGATGGTTGCGCACCCGTGCCCGGACCACTGCCGGGCAGAACGGCTTGGTGATGTAATCTTGCGCGCCGTACTCCAGCCCCCGGGCCTCATCCTCATCAGCATCTCTTGAGGTGACGAAGATGACCGGGATGTCCGCTGTTTCCGGCAGGGCTTTAAGCCTGCGGCAGACCTCATATCCGTTCAGGCCCGGCATGAGGATATCCAGCAGGATGATATGCGGCCGCTCTGTCTGCACAAAGAGCAGAGCCTCTTCCCCGCCGGTGACCGCGCTGACGTCGTGGTCGGAACCCAGAATCGCTTCCAGAATGTCCAGATGGGCCGGGTCGTCATCCACGAGAAGAACCCTTCGTCTGCTGCTCATATGCTGCACCTCTGCTCACGCTGCTGCCACGTGTAAAACGCCCTCTTCTCACCGCTGCCGGATGCAGGGACGACCATGCGCACGGTTCCCTGCATGGCCGTGGCATATGAAACCGGACTGTCCTGTTCCATGCACCACCACATACCGCGAGCCCTGCATAGGACAAGGTTATCACCGCCTGACGCGGAGGCTTTTCCTACGATGAGAACTTATAGGAAGTTTCCTTTTTCCTTTCTGTTCCAGTGCCGCATTATTTCCACAATCCGGTCCTGTATGTACAGAAAGTGCTCTACCATATGGGGGTCAAAGTGGCCGTCGCCCTGCGCGATATATTCCAATGCCCGCTCAACAGGCCACGGTTGCTTGTAGGGACGCTGCATGGTCAGCGCGTCAAAGACGTCTGTTATTGCGACGATGCGTGCGGCCTCCGGAATGGCTTCTCCCTGAAGTCCGGCAGGGTAGCCGCCTCCGCCCCACCGTTCATGGTGGCAGAGAGCCACATCCGCCGCCATGACAAACAGGGGCGTGTTGCTGACCGAGAGGATACGGTGCCCGATGGTGGTATGCGTGCGCATGATTACCCACTCTTCTTCCGTGAGAGGGCCGGGCTTTTTGAGGATGGAATCCGGCATGCCTATCTTGCCCGTATCGTGCAGCGGGGCAGCAAGCAGGAGCAGTTGCTGCGCCTCCACAGACCAGCCGAGCGATTTGGCAAGTTCACGGGCGTATGAGGCCATGCGCCATATATGCACGCCGGTATCATCGTCATTATAATGGCCTGCATGGCCGAGCATGTAGACCGCATCCTTATGGCTCTGGCGAATTTCTGCCAATTGGCGTTCCACGGTGTGTTCGCAGGCGCGCTGCTGATCCGCCAGCGCCAGATGCGTGGCCACCCGTGCCAGCACGATGGGGGGAGAAATGGGCTTGGTGATATAGTCCACACCGCCTGCCGCGAACCCCGCAGCCTCGTCCTGCGTATCGCTGAGGGCGGTGACGAAAATGACCGGAATGCGATAGGTGGTTCTGGCAGCCTTGAGCCGCCTGCACACCTCGTATCCGTCCATGTCCGGCATCATGATATCCAGAAGGATGAGGTCCGGCGGCTCCTCTTCCGCCATTTCAAGGGCGGTTGCGCCATCCATGGCCACAGCTACCTCATATTCCGGTGCCAGAACATCCACAAGAATGTCGATGTTGGTTTCCGTATCGTCCACGACGAGAATGTTTGCCCGGCTATGCTCGCTCATCCTGTTCCCCTTCCAGTTCGGACAGCATGTTCCGCGCCAGTGTTTCCGCTTCCTTGAACCTGTATTTACCTATCTGCTCCGCAAGCCTGCCTATATCGTCGCGCAGGTTCGGGGGCCACACCAATGCATCGAAAACGGTAAAGGCTTCGCTCACGGGCCTTGGCCTTCTTGTTTTGAGATGGGGCAGCAGGCCTTGAAGAGCTTGCCGCAGGGACTCATTATCCGAGACCGGACCCTGGGCGGGGGAATCTTCCTGCGGTGCTTCCGGAAGTGCGGCAGCAAGGGCTGAATGCACTGCTGCCAGCTCCCGCTCAAAGGCTTCCATCAGGGATTCGTTCTGACCTGGCAGAGCATCGGCTGCCGCGTCCTTGATGGCTGTTTCCAGCTGCTTTGCCGCCTCCTGCAGGGCCTCTGCCCCCAGATTGCCCGCCACACCCTTGACGGTGTGGGCCAGCCTTTCCGCATCGCCCTGATTGCCTGAAGCCAGATATTCCCGCATCTGCGCTGCTGCCTGCCCGTATTCGTCACGAAGCTTGATGAGGAGCTTGCGGTACAGTGCCCTGTTTCCCCCCACGTGCATGAGGCCGGACCGCATATCAATGCCGGGAATGGATTGCGGCAACGCGGGGCCTTCTTCCTTTCCGTGCCGGGGCGTGACCGGACGGAAGGTGCGCGGGCCCGGCACCGAAGATGCGGAAGACGGGCGGGAGGGGCGAATCCAGCGGATGAGTGTTGCGTAAAGGACATCCGGGTCTATGGGCTTGGTGATATGGTCGTTCATGCCGCTGGCAAGGCTCTTTTCCCGGTCACCGGTCATGGCGTGGGCTGTCATGGCTATGATGGGGACGCCGCTGAAGCGTTCATCGCGCCGCAACACCCGCGTTGCCTCCAGACCGTCCATTTCCGGCATCTGAATGTCCATGAGGATGACATCATACTCGCCCTGCCCCGCCATCTCCACGGCTTCTTTTCCGGTGCGGGCCACGGCGACCTGCATCCATGCCTGTTCCAGAATCTCTGCGGCAAGCTGCTGATTGATCTCGTTATCTTCTGCCAGAAGCACACGTGCCCCGCCGATGCTTGAGCGGGCCTCTTCCAGCATTCCCTCGTTACGGGCAGGCCCGGTGGTCTGCTCCACATTTTCGCCGAACACATCCATGATGGTATTAAACAGCAACGATGGCCCCACGGGCTTGATGAGGAAGCCGTCCAGCCCTATGGCATTTGCCTGCTGCATGATCTCCTCACGCCCGTAAGCGGTGACCATGATAATGGTGGGAATCTGCGCAAGGTTTCTGTGTTCCTTTATGCGACGGGATGTTTCCAGCCCGTCCATTCCGGGCATCTTCCAGTCCATGAGAATGAGTCTGTAAGGTTTTTCCGCCCTCTCCAGCATATCGAGGGCCTCTGCTCCTGTGGAAGCCACATCGACCTTGAAGCTGAAGTCCTCCAGAATGCTCCTGAGAACTTCCTGCGAGGTTGTGCTGTCATCCACCACAAGGACGGAGGTATTCCTGAAATCCTCGCGCACGGCAAAGCGACGCTCCTGCCCGGCACGCAGGCCGCACCGCACAGTAAACCGGAACGTGGTGCCGCGCCCGTATTCCGAATGCACCTCTATGTCGCCCCCCATAAGATTTACCAGACGCTTGCATATGGCCAGCCCGAGGCCGGTGCCGCCGAATTTTCTGGTGGTGGAGGCATCTGCCTGCGTGAACGAGGAAAAGAGGCGGGACTGCTGCTCCGGGGTAAGGCCTATGCCCGTGTCTGCAACCTCGAAACGGAGCAGGATGCTGCCGCCCTGCTGTTCTTCAACCGCAGCGGTGACGACCACATCGCCCTGCTTGGTGAATTTGACCGCATTGCCCACCAGATTGATGAGCACCTGCCCCAGCCTGAGCGGGTCGCCCTCCAGCCGTTCCGGTACATCCGGGGAGATACGGAAAAGCAGTTCCAGCCCTTTGTCCTGCGCGGAAGCACCGGTGAGGTGCGCCAGATTGGAGAGCACGTCATCCAGATAGAATTCCGTATGCTCAATATCCATGCGACCCGCCTCTATCTTGGAGAAGTCCAGAATGTCGTTGATGAGGCGGAGCAAGGTTTTGGCCGACAGGTCCACCTTGCTGATGTAGTCGCGCTGCTTGGGGGTAAGCTCCGTTTGCAGGGCCAGATGGCTCATGCCGATGATGGCGTTCATGGGGGTGCGTATTTCATGGCTCATGTTGGCCAGAAAATCCGACTTGGCTCTGGTGGCCTCTTCCGCCGCATCTCTGGCTTTTTCCAGCTCGCGCTCCTGAACCTTGCGCTGCGTGATATCGCGCACGGAGCTGACTGTGTACCATCTGCCGCCCATGCGGAAGGACGCCACAGCCGTTTCCACGGGGAAGGTGCTGCCATCGCGCCGCAGTGCCGTTTCTTCGCGCAGGCCCGCCAGAAGCAGGCCACCGTCTTCGCGGGGAAGCTCACTGAAAGCCCGGTTCTTTTCCTCCTGCCCGATGTTCTGCACAAAGAGGGCGTGGATGTTCAAGCCTTCCGCCTCTGACGACGTATAGCCGAACATGGCCTCTGCCGCATGGTTCCAGAACAGGACGTTGCCGGGGGCATCGCACATCATGAGTCCGTCGTGCATGGCGGCACTCATGGCGCGGACTTTTTCCTCTGATTCGGCAATGCGCTGCTGCGCTTCGCGCAGACGACGATTGGAAAGGACAAAAACGGACACAATGCCCGCAGCAAGCAGGAAGATGCCCCCGGCTATGCCAAAGACCATCCCCCAGTCCGTGCGCTGTTCCACGCGCAGGTTCACCCAGCGTTCGTGATAGACGGCTCTGTCGCGTTCCGGAATGGCGGCCAGCACTTTGTTGAGTATCTGGGCCAGTTCCGGCAGGTCTTTGCGCACGCCGAATGACAGGTCCATGAAGTACGGTGTGGGAGCCGCCACCTTAAGGTTGCTCACCCCCAGCCGCTGGCTGAGGTAGTTCATGACCGCCACGTTTTCCACCATGGCGTCGGCACGGCCCTTGGACACTGCCAGCAGGGCATCTTCGGTGGTTTCTACCAGCAGCAGGTCCAGCGCAGGGTGGTCCCGTTCCAGAAACTCCTGCGTCACGTAGCCCCTGGTGACGGCGACAGTCTTACCGGCAAGACTGCCCAGCCCCTCCACATAGGGGGCATCATCACGCGTGATGACCACAAGCGGAGAGCGGATATACGGGCGCGTGAAGAGGAAATGCCTCTCCCGCGCCTCTGTCCGCATGATGGTGGGTACTACGTCCACCTCGCCACGGGCTGACGCTTCCAGAATCTGCGCCCATGACATGCCGAACTGGGGATTGAGGGTTATACCCAGTTTTTCGTTGAACAGCCGTACATATTCAGAAGATATGCCGGCAAATGCTCCACTGCTGTCACGGAATTCAAAGGGGGGCCAGTCTGTCACCGCCGCCAGCCTGAGCTGCGGGTTTGCCTTGAGCCATGCCTTTTCCTCATCGCTGAGGACAAGTTCCTGTCCTGTCCACTGGTCCCCTGTCCAGCGCCGCAGAATGGCCTGAGTCTCTGCCGGGGTGATGGAGTCCAGCGCCTTGTTCAGCAGCGGCACAAGTTCCGGCCAGTCTTTGCGGACGCCCATGGTGAGCACGGAACCGGGAGCACGCAGATTGCCCTGAATCTGCAGATTGGTGAGCAGGTCTTTGGCGATAAGGTACATGACAACGGCACGGTTGCCCGCGTAGGCATCTGCATCGCCTTTTGATACGGCCTGCAGGCAGGAAATGGTGTCCGGGTAGTCCAGCACTGTGACATCGGGATATTCTTCCCTGAACCGCTTATTATTCCCGAAGCCTTTTTCCAGTGCCACGCGCTTGCCGCGCAGATGGTCTTCGTTCTCATAGTAGTCTTCGCCCGCACGGGCGACAATGACGTGCGGAACGATAATGTAGGGCTTGGAGAAGTGGAGGTATAGCTCACGGTCCGGGCGCGGCGTGACATCCATGAGCGCGTCTGTCTGCCGTTCCTTCACGGCTTCCAGATTGGACTCGAAGGGAGCTGCCACCAGATCGATATCCACCCCCAGACGCGCACCCACGAGATTGAGAAAATCCACGCCTATGCCTTCCGGCGTGCCATGGCTGTTTTTTGCGTTGAGTGGCGGCCAGGCATCCATGACTGCAACGCTCATGCGGGGATGCGCGCTGAGCCATGCCTTTTCCTTTGCGGAAAGCGGCAGGCGCGGACCGCCGCCGATCTGACCCGGCAGAAGCCATTTGCCGAGGATAGTATGCCGCTCGTCCATGCTCATGCTGTCCAGCGCCTTTTGGAGGATGCCGCGCAGGATGGGTTGGTCTTTACGCACGCCGATGGCGTTTACGGACGAGGCTTCGGTTATGCGGCCCTGAATGCGCAGCGGGGCGAATTCCTCCTCTTCCATGAGATAGAGTGCCACAGCGCGGTTGCCGATATAGGCATCGGCTTCTCCTGTGACCACTCCCCGCATCGCCTCTTTGGTGGCGGGATACTCCACCACATCCATGCCCGGAAAGTTGCCGGCGAGAATACGGCTGATGATGAAACCGCGCTCCACGGCTACCCGCTTGCCTTCCAGATCGGCTATGCCGTCTGCAAAGGGGCTTTCTTTACGGGCGACAATGACATGCGGCACAGTGACGTACGGAGAGGTGAAATGGAAGTATTCCTCACGCTCCGCGCTGGGCGTGATGCCCATGAGCGCATCCAGCCGCTGTTCGGAGACAGCCCGGTAGATTTCGTCCCACGGGGCGGAATGCAGACGAAGCCTGCCGCCCAGACGGAGGTTAAGCGCATGGACAAACTGCGCACCGATGCCTGCGGGGCTGCCGGTTGCATCCTCATAATCCATGGGCGGCCATGAATCCATGACACCGACGGATATGCGCGGATGCTCATCAAGCCATTTGGCCTCTTCGGGGGTAAGCTGCAGGCCGGATACCGGACGGGCGGCTATTTGCGGCCCGTTTATGCTGACAGGAGATTCCTGCCTTTGCGCCAACCCGATGCCGGGAAGAACGAAGAGCGTGATGAGATAAGCCCACAGCAGACATGGGACCATGCCGAGACAGGGGGCGAAACGGGGGCCGGAAGCGGACGGGCGTTTAGGATATTTTTCCATCTCTGCACAGCAACACAAAACATGGCAGTTGCGGTATTATATTCCGCACAGGCATGAAGAATAGTGCAGGAGGAAAAGGAGAAAAAATGTGCACTGCAACAGGGTGGTTGCACACCGTATCGTGTCTTGACGGGAAAAAGAAAATGATCCGTCTGCCGGTACAAAACCCTACGCACCGCCGGAAGCGGGTTGTCTGACATTCATAAGGGAACGCAGTTCATTGCGGTTTTCCCAGAATTTGTAGAAAAACTTGACGTCATTTCCGGCTATGTTGCCGTGCTGCGACAGTTTTCGTGTTCTGAAAAACGCTGTTCCCGTATTCTGGTGATGCACACAGGAAGCCAAGCCGCAGTAGATTATTCCGTGCCCTTTAAGCAGCAGATCAAAATCATGAGCTATATCATCCATCTGGCTGGGCGAGAAACAGATATCGAAGGTGGGACAGTCCAGCAACGCCTGACGGCGGAAGAGATGGCAGCAGCCCATGACATTGGCTGTTGACCTTACAAAATCGTAGAGACCGGTATCGTTGCGTACGGACGGTGCCTCGAAACTGATACGGAAGAGGTCGTCGCGTACAACGGAAGGCGTGCGGTAGAGGTATTGCAGTCTGCGCGGTGTGCCCGGATAGACCACCTTGCATCCCGCCACGCCCGCTCCGGGGTTTGCCTCCAGCACCGTAAGGAGCTTTGCCAGCCAATGCTCCTCCACATCTACGTCGTCATCGAGGAAGGCGGTGTAGTCTGCCTCGCGGGTTTCGGGAAGGGCTATGAGCCAGTTGCGTGCGGCAGGAGCGCCTATGTTCACGGGAAGGGAGATGATCTTCATGTTTTCCTTGAAATATTCATCGCGGATGCGTTCCGCGCGGTTCAAGGAATCGTCTGTACAGCCGTTCAGCAGCAGGCGGATGCGGGCATTGCCTATGTGCGTTGCGGCGAGCCCGCGCAGGGTTTTTTCCAGAAAATCAGCCTTATTCCATGAATACAGATAGATATTCACGCTGCGGCGTTCCGGCAGGGAATGATCTGCCGTAAAGGGATTTGCCAGCTCCTCCAGCCGGTAACGGAGAACTGTCTGGCGGGGGTCTTGCTTGATCGACTGCATGTACAGGGCGGACGCCTTGCCCCGGTCGCCCAGTGCCCGGTACATCTCTGCCGCCAGATTGAGGCTGTATGGCCCGGAATGGGCTTCATCCATCTGTTCCCACAGGCGCAACGCATCTTCATGCAAGCCGAGCGCAGCGTAATGGTGGAAAAGCATCCTGTCCCACAGGGGGCGGATTTTCGCGGGGCATTTGAACATGCTCTGCCACGGACCGGGGTGCCTGCCGTGGTCCGCATCGTCCTGCAGAAGCTGGGCAGCAGCCCACAGGCACGCGGGAAGTTCCGAAAGCTGCTGATGGAGCAGCCGCTGAGCCTTTTCGAAGTCATCCTGTCGGATGTGCTTGACGATTTTTTCCTTGAGGTGCGGGTCCGGCGACAGACGTTGCAGAAAGGCGATGCGTTCTGCCCGCTCCGGTTGCGGGGACATGCTGTTCAGCGCTTCGAGAACCTGCACGCCGTGCGGGGCGTGTTCCAGCACGCGGTTCAGGCAGTAGTACAGGTCGTGCACCGCACGGGGGACTGTTTCCAGATCCGGCGCACCGAGAAAACGGTTGGCGTAGACAATGCCCGCCACATCATCCAGCACGAAGTTGCCCAGATAATTGTCGAGGTGGCGGCATGCTTCCTCAAGCGTGATGAATGCCAGTTCGTTTGCAAGACCGGTGAGGGGGTGTGACATTACCGGGATCATACACGCTCCTGTTCATGAGGATGGCAAACGGGTTCCGCACGGTGTTCATGCAAAGAACAGAGCCGCATCCGGGCACGGCACATGGTGTACGGCAAGGGAAAGACCGGACGCCTGTGCGGCCACGCTGCAAAAATAGCCTTCGCGCACTGCAATGTCTGCGGTGGTCCAGCCGGGGGAGGCATATCCTTCCCCGCCGGGCGGCTGCTGCAGCCAGTTGCCGGAGGCCGCACCGGTACTGACGCGGAAGCTGGTCAGCGAACGGTTGAGTCCCTCGCCCACCGCCTTGAGCACCGCTTCTTTACGGACCCATGTGCGGTAGAAACACGCCACCGCCTCATGCTGCGAAAGGGCGGCAATCTCAGCGCATTCGTCTGAGTGCAACATGCGGGCCAGTTCAAAAACGTCTGTTGCGGAGGGTATTGCCTCCACATCGATGCCCACGGGGGTATGACGGCAGAAAGCGGTCCAGAGCATGGTTCCGGCATGAGAGATGCTGAAGGAAACGGGACTGCCGGGCAGTTCCGGCTTGCCCCATGCATTGCGGGAAAAGGGGGTGGCTGGAAAGGAGACGCCTGTTGCCGCAGCCAGAACCTTGCGGACAAGCGCCCTGCCCGCCAGATGCCGTGCCGCGTCTATGGTATGGATGAAGCGGGACGCCCGCTCCAGTTCATCCGGTGCGGCATAGGGCGAAGCAGCCGCGCACCAGTGCTGCGGATCGCCCGCCAGAACCAGCCCAACGCACAGGATGGTGCCGCAGGGCACGGTCCGGGGCAGCCACGGGGCAGCCATGCTGTCTGTGGGGACGGCACCGGACAGGAGTGCGCATGAGGCTGCCTGCGGCGGATGGTTCATTGCGGTAACACCGGACACGGAAGGTTGACGGCGGGGTTCATCATGGCCTGCCTGTACGACGGATATCTTCCAGCACATGGACGGCGAGTTGCTGGGCCTCCAGAGAGCGGGCCTCGTGATTGGTGGACACGGCAACGGCCATCCGGGTTTGCGGATCATACAAAAACCATGTGGCAAAACCCGGAAACATGCCGGCCTTGCCCACGAGGGTCATGGACCGTTCCGAAAAATGATATGTGGCCATGCCGCTGTGGTTGCTCTCATCGTAGGACATATCCTGAAACTGCGTATGGGTATACGCGGCTTCGCCGGTATCCAAAATGTACGGGCCGGAAGGCGGATTATCCAACAGATTGTTCCGCAGTATGCGGCCCTGATTGACGAGGCGCACCACATCTTCCGCCGTGCCGAGCAGGTTGCCCGTGGCAAAGCCGGGGACAATGCTCAGCAGCATGGGTTTGCACAGGTTCCCCTGCGCAGTACACGCATATCCGCAGGCAAGGCCGGGCACTATGGAGGTATCGTCTCCGGCGCGCATGTCCGCCATGCCCAGCGGCTTTGCAACGTGCTGCAGTATCTGCCGCTCGTATGACTCGCCCGTGACCTTTTCTATGATGAGGCCGAGGAGCAGATAGCCAGAATTAGAGTACTTCTGCCTGGTACCCGGTTCAAAATCAAGCGGCTGTTCTGCAACCATGGCGAGAATTTCTTGCGCGGTCCATGCCTTTGCGGTGTTGGCGAGCAGGCGCTCCATTCTGAGCATTTCCGGCACCCCTGACGTATGCGTCAGCAGGTGGCGGATGTGTATTGCTTCTGCGCCGGGAAATTCCGGAAAAAAGCGGGCAAGGGGCGTATCCGGTCCTATGACGCCCTCTTCCATGAGCATTTCCACACGCAATGCCGTATACACCTTGGTGACGGAACCAATCTTCAGCACGCTGAGGGGTGCCATTTCCACAGGGTTTTCCAGACAGGCCAGCCCGCCGGCTACGGAAAGCGGCGCATCCTCGCCGCGCCGAAGCACGGAGACGACCACCCCCGGCGCTCCAGAAGATGCTAAGAATTCCTGCACGGCTGCTTCCAGAGTAACACGCCGGACAGGTTCATGGTGCTCTCTCTGTGAACAGCCCGAAACCATACTCTGCAGCATGCCGCACAAAAGAAACACTGTTATGGTGTAACAAAATCGCTTCATTGTTCTCCTCTTCTGCGGGCCTGCGCCATCGCATGCTGTGTGCCGGGCCTCCGGCCTTGTAGTGATTACCCTGCCACACACAGGCAGGAACAGGCCCCTCTTTTTCAAGTACCGCATATGCAGGGTGCGGGCAATACGGATATGCACAGCACGATATTTCTGTACACCTTACAGGTTTTTTTCTGGCCGGTCTTTTCATATATGCCGGAATGGCATAAGACGTATATACTGTAACATGCCGAACGGGTTGTACATGCACCGTACGCCTCAGCGGCACCGTACGCCACAGCGATAACGCCCGAGGACAAGGACATGCGCACCCTGCTCATCATCTTCGCATGCACGTTGCTGCTGGGGTCCGGCGTTTACGCTTCTCCCGCACAGAGCGCGGAAGACGACAATCTCATCCACATACGTGGAGACTACAACTACCCCCCCTACGATTTTCTGGACAATGGCGTTCCCTCCGGGTTCAGCGTGGACATTGTGCGTGCTGTGGCACGGGTCATGAATCTGAATATCCGCATTGACCTTGGTCCGTGGACAGAAGTGCGCAGCCAGATAGAACAGGGAGAAATAGACGCCCTGACGGGCATGTACTACTCCCCGGAACGGGAAAGACTGGTGGATTTTTGTACACCGCATATCATAGCCAATCACGCCCTGTTTGTGCGCAAAGGCTCACCCATAGCCTCACTTGATGATCTTGCGGGCAAGACGATTGTTGTGCAGCAGGGCGACATTATGCACGACTATGCACGCCTGAACCTGCCCGATGTGACCATAGTGACAGTTACCTCGCAGAATGAAGCGCTCGACGCGCTGGCATCGGGCGGATGCGACGCGGCACTGCTGGGCACCCTGCAGGCACTGCACATCATACACCGCCGGAAACTAGACGGACTGGAGACAGTGGGACCGCCCATGGAGCCGAGGCGCTTCTGCATTGTGGTACGCAAGGGGGATGAGGTGCTGCGGGCGACCTTTAACGAAGGGTTAAACATCATTAAAAATTCCGGGGAATATGAACGCATCCACGACAAGTGGTTCGGGGTGTATGAACGGGAATCCATAACCCGGACCTTAATGCTCTACGCCATGTATGCCGGTATTCCCATCGCCCTGCTCCTGTGCGGGTTTTTGTTATGGACGTGGAGCCTGCGACGGGCCGTGCAGCAGAAAACCGCCGACCTGCGGCAGAGCCGGGAACGGTTCAGGACTCTGGTGGAAAGTTCGCCGCTGGGCATGGCCCTTATTGCCCGAAACGGTAACGTGTTACTGGTGAACACGGAATTCACGCGTATGCTCGGCTATACGCACGGGGATGTGCCGCACATGGATGAATGGTGGAAAAAAGCCCTTCCGGACCCCGGATACCGCAGACAAGGGCGCATGCTGTGGGATGCGGCGCTTCGCAGAGCGGGAAACGCCCTGCCCTCCAACACCACTGTGCGGGAATGGGAGGTTGCCTGCAAAAATGGCGAAATACGCTTTGTGGAGTTTAGAGTTAAGCCCATAGGGAACGAGATTCTTGCCATTCTTACGGACACCACCGAACGCAAGCGTACGGAAGAACTGCTGGTGCAGTCGGAAAAAATGCTCTCCGTGGGCGGGCTGGCAGCAGGCATGGCCCATGAGATAAACAATCCGCTGGGCGGCATTCTGCAAGGTGTGCAGAACATTTCGCGGCGGCTTTATGGCGATATAGAAGCCAACCGCAAGGCAGCCGAAGAGGCGGGATGCAGCCTGGAAGCCATACGCGAATACATGCGCCTGCGGCGCATGGACCGCATGCTGGAAGGCATACGGGAATGCGGACAGCGGGCGGCAAAGATCGTGTCCAACATGCTCAACTTCAGCCGCAAAAGCGAGAGCCACCATGCCCCGCATAGGCTGCCGGACATTGTGGAACGGGCCATTCGTCTTGCGGAGTCGGACTATGACGTGCTGAACAGGTTCGATTTTCGCAGTCTGATAATCACGCGTGATTTTCCGCCCGACCTTCCTGAGGTGCACTGCTCTGAAACGGAAATGGTGCAGGTATTCTTTAACCTGCTGCGCAATGCCGCCCAAGCCATCGCCGAACAACGCATTGAACAGACTACTAATCGGGCTACTAATCGGGCTAGTGAACGGACAAGTGAACGGCCCACAGAACGGGCGGACCGCACTGAACAGGGGCGCATAACCATTGCCGCCCGGCAGGAAGGAGACAGTCTGGCTGTCATGGTGCGCGACAACGGCCCCGGCATGGACGGCGAAACAAGACGCCGTATTTTCGAGCCTTTTTTCACCACCAAGCCCCCCGGAAAGGGGACCGGACTCGGGCTTTCGGTGTGCTACCTGATTGTTCACCGCAATCACAGGGGGGATATAAGCGTGGAATCCGTTCCGGGAAAAGGAACCGCGTTCCATTTGCGCCTGCCCCTGAATCACACGGATGTTGCCTCCTTAACGCACCCTGAAGACTGACGGGTACCTGCCTGAGGAAGGGCGGAACACGGCACGGCATAGCCATTGCCATATTCCATGCAAGGACGCGTATATCCTTGCATAAGGATGATACTGTTCAGCAAAACCTGTTGCCCGTGACCCGCAATGTGCTATACCTATACAATGCTCCCCCATAGTGAAGCCACAGTTGCGGCACATAAAGGAACACGGCAGGTTTCTGCGGATATCGCAGCAGTACAGCAGCCCGGACAGAGTATTATGGTGGTGCGTACTATGCATCTACAGCTTCCTTGCCATACTTCTCCGGCCGATACCGGCATGCCGCCGCGCACCATTTTCCGATGCATATGCGCCCTGCTTCTGCCGCTGTTTCTGGCGGCCAGCCTCTTCTGCGCTGCCGCAACCACCGCCGCAGCAGATACCCCTGACACCGGAGCTTCTCCCATACGCATCGGAAGCTGCTTTGCCAAAACGGGACCGGCTGCTGCCGAGAGTTCGCCCAACTACCGCATTGCCCGTCTGGCCGTGAAAGCCATAAATGCCCGGGGAGGCGTTCTGGGCCGTCCTCTTGAGATCATCGAATTTGACACCATGAGCACTCCGCTGGGAGCCCGGCAGGCGGCCGCAGCGGCCGTGGCAGCCGGTGTTGTGGCTGTTGTAGGCCCTTCATGGAGTTCGCAGGCTATGGCCATGGGGCCTGTACTGCAGGAAGCCGGCATACCCATGATAGGCGCGACAACTACGGCACCGGAGGTAACGCGGATTGGCAACTGCATCTTCCGCGTATGCTACACCGATGACATGCAGGCGGGGGTGCTGGCCCTGTTTGCGCGCAGCGACCTGAAGGCCCGCAGCGCCGTTATCGTAACCATAGCCGGAGATGTGTACAGCGAGGGACTGAGCGAAGCCTTTCGCGACAGGTTCACGAAGGCGGGCGGTATTGTGGCAGGACAATCGCGTTATCTGCAGAATGCCATGAATTTTTCGGAACAGGTGGATATGATACGGCAGATGAAGCCTGATGTAGTTTTTGTTCCCGGCTATACCCGCGATTCCGGCCTGCTGCTCAAGCAGGCTCGCGGAGAAGGCCTGACCGTGCCGTTTCTGGGCGGTGACGGGTGGACGGCCCTTGAGCATTACCCCTACCTTGACCCGGCCAGAGGTGAGAATTTTTATGTCTCGCACTGGCATCCGGCAGCGGACGGTGAAGAGAACAGCAAGTTTGTCCGGCTGCTGCACGAAGAGTTCGGGCCAGACGCCCTGTCCATGATCGATGCGGGCAACGCCAATGCCTATGACGCGGTGGGACTTCTGGCAGATGCCATTGTCCGCGCGCAAAGCGTAAGACCGGAAGACATATGCAGGGCACTGGCGGAAACGGAACGGTATGAGGGGGTGACAGGCAGCATACGGTTTTCGGAATCCCGCGATCCCGTGAAACCCATTGTGGTGCTGCGCATCACCCCGGGCAGGGTGGAATTTGTCAGACAGGTGGAACCGATTCCATGAGCAGAAGCATTGCCCAACGGATGAACCATGACATCCTGATTACCTTTACCGTCATTGCCTGCCTGTTCGTCGCATTAGGAAGCTTCATGCAGCTGCGGTGGAAGGATGATAACATCCATACCGTCTGCCGCCTGCTGGATACGCTCGTTGCCCGGGAGCAGGACAACCTTGCCAATGAGCTGTTTGAAAGACGTACTGCAGCCCTGAACATGCGCCTGGCGGACATGAGCCGGATTGAGGACATGGTGCGCGTTACCCTGTACGATGCACACGGAGCGCCCATTGCCGGGGCTTCCGCAGGCGCTGACCAGCCGATGAAAGACGAGCCTGCGTTGGACGTGTCTGTCCTGAACAGCCGGGTGCCTTACATTTTTGAGCACGACTTCAGCACCCTGCACTTTACCCGCCCCCTCATTGCTGCCGGGGAGGTGCTGGGGTGGGTGCGCATTGACCAAGACCTGACCCTGCTCCGCAAGCAACTCATCAACTTCTTCGGCTTCTTTTTCGCCCTGCTGTTCATAACCTTTTTGTGCATGAAAATGCTGCTGCTCAACCGGCTGCGCCGGTCTGTGGTTACGCCGCTCAGCGAGTTGGGAGAAGCCATGCGGGGAATGGATGCGGGAACCGCTTCCGCCGCCCTTCCCGTCTTTTCGCGGGATACGGAGATTATCAACCTAAGTTCCGCCTTTGGCGAACTGATGACCCGCCTTGACACCTCCTACCGCGCTCTTGATCACGCCAACGCAGCGCTCAAGCAGAGCGAACAGAGGCTTTCACGCGCGATCAGCGCAACGTCTGACGCCATATGGGAATGGTCATACGCCACGGGGGATACCTATTTCAGCCCCCGCTGGTACGAAATGCTGGGGTACCGGGATCAGGAACTGCCCATGTGTTTCGGTACGTGGAAGAGCCTGTGTCATCCGGAAGACCATGCCGCAGCCATGGTGCAGATTGATGAAACCATCCGCTCCGGGGGAGCCATATCCTACAAAGCCGAATTCCGCATGCGCACCAAAAACGGCGGATGGAAGTGGATACTGGGCAGAGGCGATGTGATTGAACGCGACACGCAGGGGAATCCTGCGCTTATCTGCGGAACCCATACCGACATTACCGAGCGCCGGTTCAGCGAGGAGAAGCACCGGGTGCTTTTCCAGTCTTCACCGGACGCCATATTCCTGCTTAAGGACAACCGGTTTGTAGACTGCAACCTGCAGACACTGAAAATGTTCGGCTGTACACGCGAACAGATCATAGGGCTTTCTCCCGGAGAGCTTTCTCCGCCACTGCAGCCGGGAGGCGAAGATTCCGCCATTGCGGCGGCAGAGATAGTACGGGACGCGCTTGCAGGACGCAGCCACACCTTTGAGTGGCAGCACAGACGCCTTGACGGTTCCGTTTTCATGGCAGAGGTGAGCATTACCGCCATGCAATTGCTGGAAGACACCTATGTGGTTGCCTTTTTGCGGGATATTTCCGAACGCAAACAGATGCAGGAACTCATGGTGCAGAATGAGAAAATGATTTCCGTGGGCGGGCTGGCGGCGGGCATGGCGCATGAAATTAACAACCCGCTGGGAGGAATTCTTCAAGGGGTACAGAACATATCGCGGCGGCTTTCCGGCGATGTGGACGCCAACCGCAAGGCAGCGGAAGAAGCGGGGTGCGGCCTTGAAACAGTGCAGGCTTATATGCGGCTGCGGCGCATTGACCGGATGCTGGAGGGCATCCGCGAATGCGGGCAGAGGGCGGCAGACATTGTTTCCAACATGCTCAACTTCAGCCGCAAGAGCGAAACCAGCCATGCCCTGCGGTCTTTGCCGGACATGGCGGAGCGGGCCATAGCGCTTACACAGGCAGATTACGACCTGAATACACGCTATGACTTCCGCAATATTGAAATCCTGCGCGAGTACGCCCCCAATCTGCCCAGAGTGGAGTGCTCCGAAATGGAGATTGTGCAGGTACTGTTCAATCTTATCCGCAACGCCGCGCAAGCCATAGCGAGAAGGGAACTGCCCGCGGGACAAGCTGAGTGGGCCGAATGGGCTGGACGGGTTGAACGGGCTGGACAGGTGAAACCGGCTGGACACACTCGGCAGGCTGTGCAGGGGCGGATATCCATCCGCCTGACGGAGCAGGACGGCCACCTGCTAGCCTCCATTTCCGACAACGGCCCGGGAATGGATGAAGAAACACGCAGACGCGTGTTTGAACCCTTTTTCACCACCAAGCCCCCCGGAGAGGGAACAGGGCTCGGGCTTTCGGTGTGCTACCTGATAGTTCACCGCAATCACAGAGGGGATATAAGCGTGGAATCCGCCCCGGGAAAGGGAGCCACGTTTCATGTGCGCCTGCCCCTGCCCCAAAACGGATAAGCCGCCTCGCGCACGGGCGTGCTCACTGCGGGCCTTCCTTTCAAATAATAATTTTCTCCCTCCCCTTGCCTGCGCAAGGCTGCAGGCATATATGCCCGCGTTGCGGGTCATGCGGCATGAGGCGGCCCAGGCTGCTGCAGTGCGCAGACCGATTTTCTGACACGTTAAACCAAATGGAACATCGCAATGCTGCTGGCAGTCATCGCACTTGTGGCCGGATTGGCGCTTCTGGTATGGAGCGCCGATCGTTTTGTGGAAGGAGCGGCGTGCACCGCACGCTATTTCGGCATGTCCCCGTTGCTTATCGGCATGGTGGTTGTGGGATTCGGCACCTCGGCTCCGGAGATGGTGGTTTCCGCCATTGCCGCGTTACAGGGGAATCCCGGCATAGCTCTGGGCAACGCTTACGGGTCCAACATTACCAACATTGCCCTTATTCTGGGAGTGACCGCCCTTATCAGCCCCATTGCCGTGCACTCGCTGGTGCTGCGTAAGGAACTGCCCATACTCACCGCCATTTCGGGCCTTGCCGCGTGGCAGATATACGACGGGAGCATTTCCCGGATGGAAGCCTTTATCCTTCTGGCAGTGTTCGGCGCGCTGATGGCCTGGACGGTGTTTCAGGGCACGCGGGCCAAGTCTGACCAGCTGGGAACCGATATGGAGAAGGAACTGGAGTCTGACACCATGCCGCTGAACCGGGCACTCATCTGGCTCGCCATCGGGCTGCTGCTGCTTATTGCCAGTTCCCGGCTGCTGGTTTGGGGCGCTGTGGAGATTGCGCACGGCTTTGGCGTGAGCGACCTGATCATTGGCCTGACCGTGGTGGCGGTGGGCACATCGCTGCCGGAATTTGCCTCTTCCGTCATCGCCGCCCGCAAGGGAGAACACGACATTGCCCTTGGCAACATTCTCGGTTCCAACCTCTTTAACACGCTGGCTGTGGTGGGTATAGCGGGAACCATTTCGCCCATGTCCCCCATATCCTTCGGGCCGGAAATTTTTTCGCGCGATATCATGGTGATGCTGGCGGTAACCGTTTCGCTTTTTGTTTTCGGCTACGGGTTCCGCGGTCCCGGACGCATAAACAGATATGAGGGCGCAGCCCTGCTGGCCGTGTATGTGGCCTATACGGCGTATCTGGCCTCAACGGCCTTTATGTCCTGATAAACCGTCGGCCCGGATAACCTTCCGGAAGCCACGCCTGAGACCATGCCTGAACATCGGGCCTGAACATCAGGTCTGAATATCGGGCCAGAACATCGGGCCTGACACGCCGGGCTCCGCGTCTGCATACTGACGCGGAGCCCTTTTTTACAGGCTTGCAAGGGCTTGGGGCAATACGATATCTTAGCTGGCTGGGCGCGACTGCGCATGTTCCACCCAACTTTATTCCGAGAGAATCACATGAAATTCATGCTGTCGCAGATGAGCGCGCTGGTGCAGACCGGAAAACAAAAAAACAACACCAGACTCATGGTGCGGTTTCTGCTCATTCTGCTGTTCCTGTTCTTTGCGTACACTGCGGGCTTTCACTTTCTCATGCTGTATGAGGGACAGGAACATTCATGGATCACGGGGCTGTACTGGACCCTCACCGTCATGTCGACGCTGGGGTTCGGCGACATTACCTTCACCAGTGACGCCGGCCGGCTGTTTTCCATTCTGGTGATGCTGAGCGGGGTGATTTTTCTGCTCATCATGCTGCCCTTCACCTTCATTCAGTTTTTCTATGCCCCGTGGCTGGAAGCCCAGAACAAGGCCCGCACCCCGCGCAGCGTGCCGGAAGGAACCAAAGGCCATGTCATTCTCACCCACTTTGACGCCGTTGCCGTGGGCATTGTGGAAAAACTGAACCAGTATAACATTCCCAACGTGATACTCGTGCCTGACCTGCAGCAGGCGCTGAACCTGCATGAGTCCGGGTTCCGCGTGGTGGTGGGCGAACTGGACGATCCGGAGACATACAAACGGCTGCGGGTGGAGAATGCGGCGCTTGTCATTGTAATGAACGAGGACATAGCCAGCACCAACATCATTTTCACCATCCGTGAAGTATCTGACAGCGTTATCACCGTTACCAATGCGGATCAGGACGATTCGCTGGACATTCTCAACCTTGCGGGCAGCACCCACACCTTTCAGTTCACCAAGATGCTCGGGCAGGTGCTTGCGAGGCGCGTGCTGGGCGTGAGCATGAAGGCGAACGTGATAGGCAGCTTTGACGAACTGCTGATTGCGGAGACGCCGGCCATGCGCACGGCACTGCAGGGGCGGACCCTTGCCGAAAGCCGGCTGCGCGAAACGAGCGGGGTTACGGTGGTGGGCCTGTGGGAACAGGGGCGGTTTATGCTCCCCAGTCCCGGCAGGCGGATTGAGGCTTCTACCGTGCTGGTGCTGGCCGGTTCGGAAACGCAGCTTGAACGGTATGACAGGCTGATGAGCAGTTCCAAATCGCCTGACGCTCACAACGGGCCGGTTCTGGTACTGGGTGGCGGCAGAGTGGGCATGTCTGTTGCCTCCACCCTGCGGGACAGGGGCATAGACTACCGGGTGGTGGAAAAGAAGGCCGGACGCGTGCAGGAAGATTCGCGCGTGGTGCTGGGAAGCGCGGCGGACCTGGATGTGCTGACGCGGGCAGGCATTAACGACACGCCATCCATTATCATCACCACCCACGATGACGACCTGAACATCTTTCTTACCATCTACTGCCGCAGGCTGCGGCCGGACGTGCAGATTATCAGCCGCGCCAGCCTGGACCGAAACATAAACACCCTGCACCGCGCGGGGGCAAACCTTGTGATGTCGTTCTCATCGCTGTGCCAGACCACCATACTGAACCTGCTCAGGCCGGAAAAACTGCTCATGATCTCCGAAGGGCTGAACATATTCCGGTCCATGCCCAATCAGAAGGTGGTGAACAAGGCACTGCACGAACAGACCATTCGTGAAGAGACGGGGTGCAGCGTCATTGCCATAAAGCGCGGCGAAAGGATGCTCATAAACCCGGACCCCGCCACCGTGGTGGAACCGGGAGACGAGCTTATTCTCATAGGCACGGCTGAAGGGGAGCGCAAGTTCGCGGCCTTTTTTCAGTCTGCCGCGTAACGGAACATAGCCTTATGCCTTTTCGAGCAGCATCACCACGTCTTGCCCGTCGCGTTCTTTGGTGAGTACATCCACCCGCTCTTCGCGCGCGGTATTGACCACCTTGCCCACGTAATCTGCATGGATGGGCAGTTCGCGATGGCCCCTGTCCACAAGAACCAGCAATTCAACGGTGCGCGGCCTGCCGAAATCCAGAATGCCCTCCAGCGCCGCGCGGATGGTTCTGCCTGTGTAGAGGACATCGTCCACGAGCAGGATATTCTGCCCGTCTATGTTCTGCGGCAGCTCCGTACGGTTGATGACGGGGTGGGACTCGAGGCTTGTCCAGTCATCGCGGTAGAGGTTTATGTCCAGCGCGCCGAACGGGGGTTCGCAGCCGAGACGCTGCCCGAGAATGGCACGCAGCCTTGCCGCAAGGTCCACCCCGCGGCGCTGGATGCCGATGATGAGCAGGTTGGCGCATTCTCCGTGTTTTTCCAGCACCTGATAGGCTAGCCGCTCCAGCGTGCGGCGCATGTCTTCTTCTGTGAGGATGACTATTCCGTTCTTCATGGGGACCGGCCTTGTTAGGTGGTTGAAGGGGTTAAGGGGCTGGGCGGTATGGGCATTTACGCCTGTTCCGGGAGGTACGCCGCATGGCAGGTCGATCTGTATAACGATTCGGACACATGCCGGGAAATAACCGGACCAACCGACTCGGGGAAACGGCCCGCAGGACTTGCACAAACCTTAAGCCGCCACTCTATTTCGCACACATACCCGCAGGCGGGCAACAAATCAATGTGTGAACACGCTCTCTTTGCCCCCTGCCCTTCCGGAATGTTCGGGAGAGCCGAAGCCACAAGCCTGAAACATGACGCGTGAAGCCAGACGTCAGCTTAGGGAAGTTGTCTTTCTTCTCCGCACCATTGCAGCGGGGATGGAAGGCCTGTCGGAAGGGAACGGCTGCTCATCGTTGACAAAAAGTGAGTATTTTGGTATATTTAAACAACAAATAGACGGTGCCGCAAGGCATTGAAATACGTAATGCGGGTGTATACACCCGCAGACCGGAGGCAACATGATCACATTGGAAAACAGCGCCCGGCAGGAACTGGATGCCTATTTCGCGGACAAGGAGAAGTCTTCCATCCGCGTATATCTGGCACCGGGAGGATGCAGCGGACCGCGCCTTGCCCTTGCGCTGGATGAAGCCGGAGACGACGACGCCACTGCGGAAAGTAACGGCTACAGCTTCATCATGAATAACACACTGCTGGATCAGGTGCAGGGAGCGACTATTTCCGTTTCCTGCGGCGGCTTCAGCGTTTTGCCCGTTGTTCCTCTGCCCGGTGCTGGCGGCGGGTGCAGCGGATGCGGCTCTTCTTCCTCCTGCTGCTCGTAGCCGCACAGTTTTACGCTTCTTGCTGCGGACGGCCCTTCGGGGCCGTTTTCTTTTTCAGGAAGATGCTCCGGGAAAAAGGACACAACGTCCCGGTTTTCCTACCCAACAAGTTGTGAAATCTATAACTATGACCTCTTGCCATTGACAATACCTCTAGGTGTACGTACTTGTTCGTTTCACACCCTACGGAGGATTGCGATGTTTACATTGACGGAAAGCGCCCACAAGGAATTGGCGGCGTATTTTGCGGATAAGGAAAAATCCGGCATACGGATTTATCTTGCGCCCGGTGGCTGAAGCGGCCCCCGCCTGGCATTGGCTCTGGATGAGCCAAACGATGACGACACGGTTTTCAATGAAAAGGAATTCACCTTCTGCATCAACACCGGCCTGCTGGCCCAGACGGGTGCAGTGAAGATTGATCTTTCCTACATGGGCTTTTCGGTAGAATCTGCCAACCCCATGAGCAGTGGCGGCAGTTCCTGCGGCGGATGCTCCAGCGCGGGCAACTGCGGCTAAAAGGACATTCGATTCCGCTACGCGACTGCGGTATGCGAACAATGCAGGGCGGCCTTCCACACGGAGGGCCGCCTTTTTGTTATGCGCCGCTAACGCTGATCTCGAAACGACGTTGCAGACCTTACCGCAGGGAGTACGCTACGCCTGTGCAGAAAACAGGGGCTGCCACGTACTGCGCCTGGTGGCCTGGTGGCCTGGCGGCCTGTTGGAAAAGCCTCTTCCGCCTGATACCCACGAGTAAGCGGCTACCACCCCGCCTCTTGCAGAACGAGGTTTACCCTGCGGATGATTTCCGGTGAAACGGACCGGCTGAACATGATGTAGCGGGTGTTGCCCTCCGGCACATCCGCCAGCAGGGTAAAGCTGAAATCACGCTCGTTTTCTCCTGCGGAAAGAAGAAGGTGCGACACCTCTTCCGGGGCGATCAGCATGTAATCCACACGTCCTGCGGCAAGCATGCGCACAAGCTGCACCTGATCGCCGGAAAGCACGAAACGCGGCGGGGAAAGACGCCGGATGCTATCGTCCACCTGATCGCCATAGGAGTAGCCGTCCAGCACTCCGAGACGCAGTTGCGGGTTGGTAAACAGGTCACTCAGGGAAGACGTTTCGCCCAATCCGTCCTTCGCCTTCTTTCTGTGCAGGGCGATAAGCGGCTGGTCTCTGTACAGCGGGCTGCTGAAGCTGGCCCACGCAAGACGGTCTTTGCTCTTGAACCAGCCGATGGCGGCCACCTGCGCCTGCCCTTCCTGCACTATCTGCAAAATGCGCTTGGCTGGGAGAGAGCGGACTCTCACCTCCACCCCGGCCTTTTGGAAGACTCTCAGGGACTGTTCCAGCAGGAATCCGGCCGGTTTGTGGTCTTTGGTGTAGTAATAGGGCGGGCGCTCCATGTAGAGCACCTCTATGACCTGCGCGTCTGCCCTGCCGGAAAGACAGAAAAAGACGAACAGGATGTGCAGGACGAGGAGTATGCCTGTCAGTTTAGGTTGCAGCATGAACGGGAAACCACCTTCCTGAGTCTGGCATTGTTGGGTCGGGGCCGAAGCCCATGTGCTCTGCCGGGTGCGCCGCAGCCGCACCACGGGCGCGATGATTCACCTGAAAACGTAACCGGAAATCGATGAACTGTCGCAGTTGTACGGAGTATACCCGTGCATGCTTGGACGAACCCGGCCCTTTGCGGGTCTGGCCTGTATCCGGGTCTGGCTGTATCCGGGCAGCACCACGTTAAGCAACGCTTCTCTGACCGTGAACAGCATCGGACATACAGGAGCGTCTGTCAACCCGGATTGGGCGATGTGCGCACGGATTCATGCATCTTTTCTTGTACATACATAAATGTAGCCCGCTACACTTCTGTAGGCACGCAGACGGGACCAGACAAAAAAAACAGAATTATTTCAGCTAAATAGAGAATGGCACTGTTTATGCTTACTCCCCTGCAACACTCAGGAGGTTACCATGACCACACTGCATACGGTTTACGGAAGCATACACGGAGCCACACGGGTGGAGTATCATTCCAACGGTGCCCTGCGCAGTTGCACGGCAGGTGAGGCAAGCCCGCTGGCAACACCATGGGGAGTTTTCATTCCCCAGTACACGGCCGCAGAAGTGCGCCGCAGGCAACTACCCATCATTGAGTTTTATGAAAACGGGCTGCTGAAGTCCCTGCCTCTGGAAACGCAAGCGGAGATCCGGACGCCTGCGGGCACGATGCCTGCGGAACTTATCACCTTCCATGAGACCGGGGCGCTGCGCAGGGTTTTTCCGCTGAACGGCACCCTGAACGGCTACTGGACGCAGGAAAACGAAGATGCCCTGGCGGCACCTGTTGCCATAGATACCCCGCTGGGAAGGCTTGATGTGCGCGTTGTGGGGGTACACTTCGGCAAGACGGGACTGATGCGCAGCATAACCCTGTGGCCGGGAACGAAGCTGGATGTGGACACCCCGGCGGGCAGGATTCCTGTGCGCAACGGCATTGCCTTTCATTCCAACGGGGCCATTGAATCCGTGGAACCGGACATGCCGGTGGAGATAACAACCCCCATAGGCACGGTACACGCCTTCAACCCGGATGCAGTAGGTATATGCGGAGATATAAATTCTCTATGCTTTGATGGTGAGGGCAATATCGTTCATGTGGTCACGGCCATGGACTGCGTTCAGGTCATCATGCCGGACGGCAGACGCGTGCAGCACGCCCCGTCTGTACGGGAAAGCTATTGTGAAGAGGCCGTAAACGAGACTGTTCCCATGACCTTTTCCTTCATGAAAAACCAGTTGAAGGTTTGCGCCGGGGAGGTTTTTGAATACTCCATGGGCACATGCCTTTTCAGCATAAAGCGTACACTGGGGGGTTTTACCCTGCCCCGGTTTGTGTGCAGCCTGTAGGAAAAAGACAAGGCCCCGGACGGATGCCGGGGCCTTGGAGAAAACAGGTACAAAGCAAAACGATGCGGGTCTATTCCTCGCCGGAAGACGGCCCCACAGGCAGGCTGCGCGGCACATGGGAGCCGCTTCCGCCGGACTTCATGGGCAGGGCCTCTATAGTCTTGCTCCGGTCTTCGCCGCCGGAAGTGATCATGCGCCCGTCTGCTGTGATGGCCGTGTTCTGATCCAGAATAGCAATGCCCGTTCGTTCCAGCACATCGCGCCGGAAGGCGTATTCTTCTGCAAGGCGGCGGGTACGGTACATAAGCCAGAGCTTGGCGATGTAGCTTATCAGCCACGCGGCAAACAGGCCTGCACCCACCCAGAGGGCAAGTTCCGCTGCTGTTTCGCCCAGCTTGAGCAAAAAGCCCATGATGACGTCCAGATTAAAGAGCACAAGCCCCACAAGCAGCAGGCCAGCCAGCATGATGATGGTGGGCATGCCCTGTACCAGCCCGAACCAGCGTTTCATACGTTCGGGCATGTGCTCCGAGGCGGCATCGGCAAGGTCCGGATCTCCGAGGATGATGCGCGAGAAACCCATGCCGATAATCTGGATGATGAACATGACGCCGACGGGAGCGAGAAACACGGCCACAAGATACGCCTTCCACGGGAAGGAGTATTCCATGGTACCGTCCGGCATGGCGTGCATGTTGGTTATGCCGTGCAGGATGGCCACCACCGTGACCATAAATTCCACAATGATGACCCCAAGCGCAATATAGGCAAGCAAGGATTTACGCTCTTTCTCATTGAGCATGGCCCCGAGTCCGCCGGGGCTGAAACCGCGCGGGCCTTTCCCCTTGGGGTCGGCTTCCTGCCGGGTTTCCTGCTGCGTATCCTTTTCGCTCATTCTTTCCATTCCTTCATGTAACGCCGATGAGGGCGACGGTTTTCCTCAAAAAGTACCCGAGTTGCTACAGGACGCAAGAATATTTTGCAAGCGCACGGAACTGTGCAACTTTTAACACAAGTTTATCCTCTGAGCTTCGCCAGCCGTCTGACCTGACCTTGAGCTGACCTGACCGCAGGATGCGGGCTTTGTCAGCGGACACCGCCTGCACCGGAGACGGGAAAATCAAAGGGCCGGTCACATGCATACCGGGCGGCATCTTCGGGAAGATCGCTTGCATTGACCGGAGAGAAACGCGCAGTGCGGGTTCCGTCCGCCAGCAGCACCTCTCCGAAAAATTCCTCTGCGGGCCGGGTAACCAGCGAATACTGCGAAGGATACAGGGTGCGGTACACCACCACGGGAGAATCTGTGCTTGTATCCAACGCCTCGCCTACTACCTGATAATACCGGCCCTTGAAATGTCGATAGTACGAACCCATGATTATCCCCCCCCAATTATCACCCGGATTATCACTCATGATTATCACCACGACACTCCGCCGGATGGCCCCGCCGCCGCTCCGAAGGCTGGCTCTGCATACCTGCGGGGGCTATACAGGGGATGCGCGCGCAATGCAATTCCTTCCGCCGGACAGGGACCGGTGCCGGGCAACAGGAGGCAGGAGCGGACAATATGGCAAGGCACCGGAGAGCGCATGGCTCTCCGGTGCCTGTGATACACAAGGTTATCGTGCCGGGACTGTTATTCCACGACAAACACGATAAGGTCTGTGGGGCCGTGCACGCCGAACTGCAGAATCAATTCGATGTCTGCCGTCTTGGACGGGCCGGAGATAAGCAGGGCGTTAGTGGGAGCCTTTGCGCTCCAGTCCAGTTCGCGGATGGCTTCCGCGAAGGAAGTCCAGATGCGGTCGGCCTTTACCACGGCAAAGTGCACCGGGGGCACAAGGGAGAGCAGGCGCGGTTCCTGCGGCGAGGGCCACAGGATCATGGCTGCCGACTCGGCAACGCCGCCCATGGTGGTGGTGATGCCCGCGTCCGCAGCAAACAGCTCGTCGCGGAATTCTTCCACATCATTCTTCCACGGCACCAGTTCGGCGCCGACATCCTTTTTACCCTTCCACGCGGATTCCAGCTTTTTGGCGATTTCGGTTCCGGGCCCGTACACAAGGTTCTTCAAGCCGCGCTCCGCGAGGATTTCCTGAAGCTTGCCGACCCACTCGTCGCCCTTTACCTGATACACCTCGGAACGCATGGCAGTCATGAGCTCCACAAAACGGGCCACGCGCGCCTTTTTATCTTCTATGGGAGCCGGCTCCCACTTTTCCGGCACGGGGGCATATGGCAGACCCGCACTACGTGCGGAATGCAGACGGGCGAATATACTCTCACGGGCACTGGTATTACTCATTGCGGATACCCTCTTTCTTCGCCAGATCCTTCAGGCTCTGACGGGCGAACTTGGGAGCGGTGCGGACGCTGGTCCACGCCTTCAACGGACCGACCTTGGGCAGCTTGTTGCCGAACAGCTGGAGCTTTTTAAGCATGATGGTATTGAGCAGCGGGTACACCTGCATGTACTTCCACGCCTTCCAGATCACGGTTTCCAGCAGGTTCTTCTTGCACCCGTGGCCCTTGACCACGCCGTTCTCGTCCATGTCGTAACTTTCGTCACGCAGGCGGCGGATGAGGGCGGGGATGGGAATCATCACCGGGCACACCTCTTCGCAGGCGTTGCAGAGCGAAGATGCCGTGGCCAGATTGCCCTTTTTGTCCAGACCCTCTATCTGCGGCATCAGGATTTCACCGATGGGGCCGGGATAGGTGGAGCCGTATGCGTGACCGCCGATGCGGGTGTACACGGGGCAATGGTTAAGGCAGGTGCCGCAACGGATGCACTGCAGGGTCTGGCGAAGCTGCTTGTCGGCAAGTATCTTGGAGCGGCCGTTGTCCAGAATGATGAGGTGGACTTCCTTGGGGCCGTCCTTTTCGCCGGGCTTGCGGGGCCCCTTGATCATGTTGAAATAGGTGGTGATGCGCTGCCCCGTGGCAGAGCCGCAGAGCAGGCGGTACAGGGCCGGAACCTCTTCCAGCGTGCCGACCACCTTTTCAAGGCCCATGAGCGCCACATGCACGGGCGGAACGGCGGTGCACATGCGGCCGTTGCCTTCGTTTTCCACCAGACACAGGGTGCCGGATTCCGCTATGGCAAAGTTGACGCCGGAGAGGCCGATATCCGCCGTACGGTAATGTTCACGCAGCCTGCCGCGGGCGATGGCGAGCAATTCCGCCGTGTCTTCCGTATAGGAGACGCCGGGAATGTTATCCGCGAAGATCTGACCGATCTGCTTGCGGTTCTTGTGCACCGCAGGGACGATGATGTGCGACGGAGGCTCATTGTTCAACTGGATGATGTATTCGCCGAGGTCGGTTTCCAGAGGCAGCTTGCCCTTGTCTTCGAGGAACTTGTTCAGGTGCATTTCCTCGGAAACCATGGACTTGCCCTTGACCATCTTGTGCGCGCCATGCTGCTCCATGATGCTGAGGACAATGTTGTTTGCCTCGTCCACCGTCTCTGCCCAGTGCACGATGATGCCATTTTCCTTGCACTTGGCTTCCAGCTGCTCCAGCAGTTCGGGGAGGCGGTTCAGCCCCGCACGCTTGATCTGGTTGCCCACATGGCGCAGACGGAGGGTTTCTTCCGGATCGGTAAAAACAGCCAGACGCTTGCCCCGAAGGGTATCTGTGGCGTTTTTGAAGTTGCTGCGCAACTGCTTATCCGCAAGCGCACCGGCGATATTCTGCTTGAAATCGAAGGTTTTGTTGCTAGCCATGGATGCGCTCCAGAATAAATTCAGCAATGTGCTGGCCTTCAATGGCTACTTTTTCCTTTTCCATGTGGCCGGTGATGTTCATCATACAGCCACAGTCGCCAGTAAGAAACTTATGCGTACCGGTGCTCTTGATGTCTTCCACCTTATCATGGACCATTGCCGCAGAGATTTCGGGCTGCTTGATGGAGAAGGTGCCGCCGAAACCGCAGCATTCGTGCTCGCGGGCGATTTCCACCAGTTCCACGTTCTTGAGTTGGCGGATGAGGGCCTTGGAATCTTCGGTACAGCCCATTTCGCGGCGGGCATGACAGGACGAATGCCACGTAAGCTTGATGGGTGCGCCCTTGTCCGTATACTGCGCATCGAGCACATTGCGCAAAAAGGAGGTGATTTCGTGGATGCGGTCGCAGAAACGCTTCACATCATAGTATTCCGGATCGTCCTTGAAGAGTTCCAGATAGTGATATTTCATCATCCCGGCACAGGAACCGGAAGGCACGATGATGGGATAGTCGTTGCCGGAAAAAATTTGCACCTGCTTCCATGCAACGTCCTTGGCTTCCTGCCTGAAGCCGGAATTGTAGGCGGGCTGGCCGCAGCAAGCCTGTTCACGGGGGAAAATCACTTCCACCCCTTCGCGCTGCAACAGTTTGATGCCTGCCATGCCTGCCTTGGGATAGGCCATATCCACAAGACAGGTGCCAAAATAGTACACCGTTTTAACTTTGGCTGGATTGTTACCCATACTTCCTCTCGCTTCGTTGTTCAGGTGCGCTTCCGCGCGAGCGGAGAGACGCACCTTGCTGAAATACTCCGTAAATGCCGGGCAAACCCCAGAAGCCCGGCAAGGAGCATGTGACGGATGACTCATATACCATTTTTTTCATAAAAATGTCGACTTTTTGATTGGTTGAACCAATATGGCCGGGAGATTGATTTTTCAAACAACCCCTTGAAGACAAAGCAACAACACGATAGAAGCCCTCATCCGCCACGTTGAAAATTTTTCCTGCTTCACTGCACTTTTCTGCTGTAACACACACAGATATCATTCAACCCTTTTTATTCATGACGTATTCTTATCCGGGGCTGCGAACCGGTTTGACCAATTTTGCCCGGAGTGTGCCGCCGCGCCCCGAGACGCCCTGCAAACCATAAAGGAAATTTGAAAATGGAACACATTACCCTGTTCATCTCTACGTATATAAAGATGTTTTTCGTGCTGGCACCTTTTTTTGTTATGACCATGTTTCTTGCCCTTACCCGGGACATGCCCGAAGACCGACAGAAAAAGACGGCCCTGCGTGTAACGTCTGCGGTGGTGGTTATCTGCATAAGCCTGTACTTTTTCGGAGACACCATCTTTGCCATATTCGGCATTACGCTTGACTCCTTCCGCATAGGCGCGGGCGCCCTGCTCTTTCTTTCTGCTGTGGAACTGGTGCGGGGCACCAAGGCTCCGCCCAAGGCGGAAACCGAAGGCGACATAAGCGTGGTGCCGCTTGCCATTCCCATTACCGTGGGCCCTGCCACCACCGGGGCACTGCTCATTATGGGGGCGCAGATGAAGGGGGCTGTTGCCAATATTGTGGGCACTGCCGCGCTGGTTGCCGCCATTCTTTCCATGGGCGTGCTGCTCTATCTGGCACCCAAGGTGGAACGGGTGATCGGAAATATTGGCCTTTCCATCATGACCAAGATCACGGGATTGGTTCTGGCTGCCCTTTCCGCCCAGATCATCTTTACCGGCATACGCAACTTTCTGGCCTGAAGGCGCAGTACGCTTCTCGTACGTGTTTACAGTACGGTTGCTGACAGCCCCTGAAGCAGATATTTCCCGCTGACGCGGGGAGCGGCCTTACGCCGAATGGCGAATCATTGAGCCATACGGATGCGGGGAGCAGAGCCGGCTCAGTTCCCTTCGCCGCCGCAGCCAGAGACTGTGCAACGTGCATTGTCATCAAAAAAAACGGGCCGGAACGGATTATCCGCTCCGGCCCGCACTGCATGCAGTGATGAGATACCCCGGCTCAGCCTTCCAGATCGGCTATGCTGAGCCGGCTCTTGATGAACCGCTTCATAAGGTCGTGCACCAGTTCATCTTTGTTCAGGTGCACGGCGTATCCGGCATTGGCGATGATCTTCCTGAAGTCTGACCGGGAGAGCACGTCATCTTTTTGGGCCACAACTTCCAGCCGCTGGGCATAGGTGTGCATGGCGGCCTGCAATTCCTGTTCGGACGAAGATTCAAATGCGCGCATCTGCCGCACGATATCTTCCGCAGGCGGCAGGTTGGAGTCTTCTATTATCCGGCGGAACCCGTCCAGAAAACGCCGGGTGCCGGACAGGATATGACTGCGTTTCACCACATTGAGATTCGCCCAGCCCGCCTTGAGCCATTTGAACACGGCATATTGAGTCTGCGTGCTTTCCGGCCCGCCGTCAAAGAAAACGGTGACGGTGGAAGAGGCGTACATATAGGTATCCATCCAGCCTATACCGCGCGCCGTGGCACCGTTAACACCGGAATAGACGTAGTCCCAGCTGTCGTCGTTACCCACGATGGCTCCCTTCATCCCCACGGTGGAAGGGTTCTGCTGGCGGGAAACGGAGACAAACATGCGGTGCCCCTTGTAGGGAAGTACGATCAGCAACCTGTCCAGATTGTAGCCGTAATAGGAACCGCTGAAGGCGTCCGGGGTTATCTCTTCATACTCTGCCCCGCGCATGACCAGAGGTTCTTCCAGACCGTCCAGCACGTCCCACAGTTTTACCCCGCTGACGAGGATATCGCTGCCGGAAAGCCAGTGCCCCCGGCGGATGGAGTTGGGAAACAGCACCGACGGCGGCACCTGCGGGTCATAGCAATAACGGACCAGTTTTTCCATGGGCACGTTGATCTGTTCACGCATGAAAATGCCGTTGCCCTGCTCCCGCTTGCGGGGCATGGGTTCTGCCTCCGGCTTGGCGGGGGCAAGGTCGCTTTGCAGGGCATAATCCAGCACAGCGGCTATGGCATTGAAATCGGCTGAAATATTTTTATCGCCCACGGCAGCGATGAGGTGATCCAACCCGGCTTCCACATCGGCAGGCATGGCCGGGGGTTCAGGCGTGCTGTTTGCAACGGCGGGCAGAACAGATACGCCGGACAGCACAAAGCACAGGAAGCCGGTAAGCAGGCAGTTCCGTAAACATGCAAAAAAAGGAATCGTATAAAATGACATTCTTTTCTCCAAAAAAAAACGAGCAAATCGCTCTTGAGGCCACTAGGATAATTAGTTAGCATCCGTGAGTCAAGAATTGACGGTTACCGGACGGAGGGGCACTGTTTTCTCCTTTTCACCGGAACTGCTGTGCTTGTTTTGCATAGATATATCCCGGTGGTGCGGTACCTCCGGGGTTATTTGACGCCACGTGCATGCGAAAAGGCATGTATGCCGCGAGGATGTAACGTTGGCGGCCAGACAGAAGACACACGACAACGTATATTCGTGCCTATCTTTGCGGGGGAACCATGACACCTGACTCTTCGCAGATGTGGAGCGCCATTGCGGGTGCCTCCAATATTTCTCAATCCGTTGCCAGCCAGAACCTGCGCACGCTGGCCAAGACCTTTTCATCGCTCCATTCGCTGGGGATTGCCTCGCCGGAGCTGTCTAAAAGCGTGACGGTGCGCCCGATTATTGAAAGTACCACCGGAAAGCTGGTGAGCACCATCACCTAGCGGGCCGTTGATACGGCAATCCGCCGCCTTGCTGCGAAATGTTCATATCTGACATCGCGTATGGCTATATGCGATTCAGCCCTGAACTTTTTTTCGTCTTGTATCGCACCATTGATGAACGGCCCGCAGAAAGTGGCATGGCACAGCCGGCGAGGCCAGTACGGGAAAGGTTGCCCGGACGGGGCATTCCTTATATACACCGTGTGCAAACATTCTATCCCCACGGTGGTACGCCATGCTCTGGTTTCTGCTCAAGGCCGTCATCCTGCTCACGGTGCTTGTCTCTCTGATCACGTATCTGCTCTACTGGTACGAAGAAGGAAGCCGCCCCTACGGACCGCACCCGGGCGTGTGCACCCGCGCAGCCTGCATTGCACGCGGTATGGGCATGAGCTTTCTGAGCCAGACAATAGTCTTCTTCACCTACCCGCTGGCCCTGTTCAACCGGGCAGCCATTCCCCGCGCGGGCAGCCTGAAAGACGCCAGCCGGAATAATCCGCCCGTTCTGCTGGTGCACGGCCTGTATCACAATGCCTCGGCATGGGTGCTGTACAGGAGGTGGCTGAAGGAGGCCGGATTTTCCAATACGTTCTGCTATTCCTATTTCAGCTTCAATACCCACTTTGACGCGCTGGTGGACAAGCTGGAAAACCGGGTTGCAGCACTGGAAGCCGCCTGCCCCGGCGTAAAACCCGTCTTGGTGGGGCACAGTCTGGGCGGGCTTATCATCCGTTCATGGATTGCCCGCAATGACAACCAGAACCGCGTTCTGGGCGTTGTTACCCTGGGATCTCCCCATCAGGGCAGCAAACTGGCCGGATTGGGCATAGGTTCGCTGTGCCGCAGCATAGTCTTTCGCAGCCCGCTCATACGGCGCATTGAAAGCGAAGACATACAGCCCGCCATGCCCTGCTACAGCCTTTCATCCGCGCTGGACAACATGGTGCTGCCGCAGGAAGGGCTGCACATACGCAACCCCGCGTGGCGCGAAGAACGCACGCCGCTGGTGAGCCACATAGCCATGCTCTATCACCGGGGCACGGCCATGCAGGCCATTGCCGCCATACGCGCCATTGTGGACGAGCACGCCGGACACGGGGACGGGTTGCTGCACCGCGACGCGGAATGGGAAGAACCGGAAGCCGCTGGGGAGCCGGAAAGCCGGATACATATCCCGACGTAGACCGGGGCATGGAACCTGAGGGAAAACGGAAGGCAAGAAAGAGGCTACAAGCCGGGCTTAAAACCGGGAGTAGAACGAACGGTAATCGCGGACCATGCGCTGCACAGTGAACCGGCGGGTGAACAGCTCCTGCGATTCATGCCGCATGCGCCGCTGCTCCGCAGCACCTGTGAGCACAGATACGCAGGCACCGGTGAACGCCTGCCAGTCTCCGGGTTGCACAAGTACGCCGGTTTTTCCCGGAACCACCTGTTCCGCAACCCCGCCCACCGCAAAAGAAACCACGGGACACCCTGCTGCCATGGCTTCCAGCACCACAAGGGGATGGTTGTCTGCCAGCGTGGGATAGGCGAAGCAGTCCGCTGCCGCCATGAACAACTGCGCCCGTTCCCTGTCCACATAGGGCCAGAGCACCAGTGAATCCTCACGGGCGTGCCCATCCCCCCCCACCATGAAACACACCGCGCCGGGAACCAAGGTGCGCACGCTGTGCCACACCTCGCGCCAGCGTCCTCCCGACTTATAGGCCGCCTGCTCTCCGCCGTGGGCCATGAACAACACAAGGCGCGCGCCGGGCGCAAGGCCGAACCTGTTACGCGCGAGTGAACGGGTGATGGCCGGGTCCGGCGTTTCCACACCATTGGGGATGACGGTGCAGGGAACATCCGGCAGGGCCGCTTTGGCCATGGCACGCAGCCAGCCGGAAGGAGCAACGAGACGGGCTATGGCCGCCCGCACAGCCGCATGCTGCGCCCGCTGAACCGCTGCGGCATGCGGATAACCGCGCGGGCACGGAGAAAGGCACCCCTGCGTGGCGCCGGGGCAGTCCAGCGGGTAGACGCAGCCGCCCGTGAGCAGAGAACAGTCATGCAGGGTTATGACACAGGGGAGTTCCCTGCAGGCAACGCCCTGAAGGCAGGCTGTCCAGTCCTGCGTGCCGTGCAGATGCAGGAGGCTTGTTCCGGGGACGGCAAGGGCCACATCCGCAGGGGACACGGCCGCACAGGAAGATATGGCCCCTTCGTCCGCAATCTCGCAGGAGCAGGAGACTGGCACGGGGGGCTGAAAATGTTTCTGAACAGTATCGGAGACAGTATTCTGAACAGTACCGGGAACAGTGCCGCGCAGATGACCTAGACGGCCTGAACGGCCTGAACCATCCGGGGAGGCTATACCGCACGCGAGATGGTCGCGCAGCATGGCGGCAATGCGTGCCGCTCCGCCCCGCAGGGCCAGCAGGGAGTGCAGATGCACACCGTGCGGCATGGTGCCGGGAGGAACGGGAGAAGACGGCATCACACCCGCTCCAAAAAGTCATGCTTGAGCGCCCAGAGAACAAGCGCTTCATGCGTTCGGGAATCTGTGCGGCTTCCGGAAGAGCTTGCCTGCCCCCCCCGCTCCGCAAGCAGTGCGCAGAGACGTGCCACGGGAATGCCGCGGCGCGCGAGGAACAGCATGTGGCGAAGGGTTTCCGGGTCCACGGATGCCGCAATGCCCTCGTAAATGACGGGTTGTTCCCTGTTGCGGTAGACGGCTTCGCCTGCTGCTGTCCAGACCACCTGCATGGCCCCTTCCACTATGGCTGAAGGATACTGCACGAACAGCTCCGCATACGGCATGTGCAGCGGATGCACCGCCGCGCGCAGAGCCTGCTCCCCTTCTGCGGAAACGGGAACGGCATTGAGGCGCTCCCAGCAGGCGAGGTATTGATCCAGCACGGTATCCCAGCCGAAGGCTGCGGTCACACGGGCACGGCCCTTCTGTCCCATATCGCGTCGCAGAGCAGGACTTTCCACCAGTTGCCGGAGGGCATCTGCCAGCGCCCCCACATCCACCACGGTGCGCTGGGCAAGGGCAAGATGCGTGGCACTGTCGTACGCGAGGTTGGCCATGGTGTCCGCATCGTCGGTCCATGCCGGACCGAGGGTGGGGATAAGCAGCCCGGTTTGCCCGTGCACGACCAGATCGCGGTAGCCGTCGAAGTCTGAGGCGATGACGGGAAGCCCGGACGCAGCCGCCTCCAGCAAGGAGAGTCCGAAGGTTTCCTGCAGGTTGTCCACGGGAGAGACGAATACATCCGCAGCCGCGTAAAGTTCGTTGCGCTCCGCATCCGGGGGGTTGGCCCGAACATGCATGCGCACACCGAGGACGGAAGCAAGCCCGGCAAGGGTTTGGGGCGTGGAGTCGCCCTGCGGCAGGAAACCCGCAACGCACAGATGCAGGCGGCGCATGGGAACGCCTGACCGGGCAAGGCGCTGGAGTGCCCGCAGCAGGGGAAGAATATCCATTTTGGAGTAATGGGAAATGCGGGCGAACACCAGCAGCAGGACATCTTGCTCTTCCACCCCCAGTTGGGTGCGCATTCTTGCACGCGCAACTGCTGCAGCGGATTCATCGCGGCTTGCGGCGGTCTGTGAGACGGTATCTGAACCGGCGGTGCAGGACAGTGTGGCGCAGTCTATGCCGAGAGGAACATGCTCCACCCGGGGATGCGGGACGGACGCCGGCAGACCGTAGGCACTGCGCAGGCGGGAAAAGGCGGTTTCCATCATGGATACGGCCGCGTGCGAGGTGGCGAGCACGGCATCCCGCTGGCTGGTTCCCGCCCATACCTGCCCCAGAAGCATGGGCATGTAGCGGGCATAGCTGAGGGAATGGGTACTGCCGGTGATGGGGAAGATGCGCCGGGAATGCAGGTTGCGCAGGCGGGCCAGATGTGCGTTGTGCAGCATGCAGTCCGAAAGGTGGAAGCAATGGAAATCATGTGTGGCAAGGGCGCGGGGCACATCGGCATACGTGCCCAGCACGAATCTGCCGTTGCGCAGCATGACGGGAAACTCGTCCCGCAGTCGCTCCAGAAGGATACGCGTCTGATGCGCATCTGAAAGATAGAAATGGTATGCCGCGAAGGGGTCGCGACGCAGCAGAGCGCGGATGAAACCTTCGTTGGCAACGCTGCGTCCCATGATATCGCCGCGTTCGAAAAAGGGATGCAAGGTTCCCCATATTCCTGTCTTTTTCATGGCATGAGAAGGACACAGAACGCGCCGCTTGTCAAATACGGAACGGCACGGAGTGCGTGTTGCCGCCATCTTTGCGTCAAAAAGCAGACACCCTGCCCTTTCCTGCTTTTACGGACGCATTGCGGATGCCACCATTCTGGACATAGGTGTTCCGCTGGGTACGACGCAGAACGCCATGGCGGATAACCCTTTGCCCGGAAAGGTTCTTTTTTCATACTCCCTGCACAGTCCACGGTACATCCCACCCCCCGTACGCAGGCGTACCGGGAGCCCTGCCGGAGGGCGGTTATTCTTGGTGGTCTCCATCTTGCAAAGAGCAGCATGAACGCCAGTGTATGACTTGTTCGGCAGTTTCTGCCGTATGACCACGGAGGGGATGCGCTATGCGCGGTACAAGCAAGAAAAGAATAATGTGGGGCATGGGCCTTGAAGAGGCTGACGAGGCACTTATCCGTTCCGTGGGGAGGAAGGATTTTACGCTCGTCATGCTGCCTGAAGGGTCCATTCCCAGCGCCAAGGACATGGACAGGGACGAGCCGAGCCTTGTCTGGATTGCCAAGTCCGCATGGGACCAATTGAAGAAACTGCCTGTGAATACCACGAGGCATCTGGAAATTGTTCCCCGCGTGCTGCTGCTGGGCGGACACTACAGCATGCATGAACTGGAAGACGCACTGGACAGCGGATTCACGGACGTGATCAAGCCGCCGCTGACGGAGGCGCGTATTCGCGATGTGCTCATGCGCGCAGCGGAAACGCACAACCTCTATCATGACATCATCCGCATGACCCGCGAGATATGTCTTGAGCGGGAACTGCTGGAACGCAAAAACGATATACTTTCCTTTATTGTCTCCTTCCTCTCGCGTGCCACGGAAAGCCTTGAGCCGCTGGAGATCATGCAGAGCGCACAGGAAGATCTTGCCATGCTGCTGCCCATTTCCGCCACAGGGGCGGTGTGCTGGGCCCCCGGTGCCGGACGGCGTTTTGAGGCCGGACTGTATGTTCCCGTACGCCAGCCGCATGCCGCCTACGATGAATGGGTGACGTTGCTGCTTGCCAGTGCGGAGAAACTCTCTGACCGCTCCGTGGACGAATACCACACGGAGTACCTTGCCCCTGCTGAAGCGGAGGCACCCGTGCTGCCGGAAGCGGGAAAGGTTGTCATTCTGCCGCTGAAAACCGGCGGAGAAACCCTTGGGGCGTTTGCCCTGCTTGCCCGCAACGAACTGCATCTGGGCAAGGACCAACTGCAGATTCTGAAATCGGCCATGCGGCATCTGGCTTTGGCGCTCAAAAACGCCATGCTTTACCGTGAAGTGAAGCAGCACGCTGATCTGGACGGGCTGACCCTGGTGCACAACCGCAGGCATTTTGATACGCGGCTGGCGGAGGAAACCGAGAGGCACATACGCTACGCACAGCCCTTTACCCTGATGATGCTGGATATTGACCACTTTAAGCCCATTAACGACACCTACGGGCATCAGGCGGGTGATGCCGTGCTTAAGCAGCTTGCGGGACTTTTGCGCAGCACCCTGCGTACCACCGACTATGTGGCACGCTACGGCGGTGAGGAATTTGTGGTTATTCTTCCTTACACGCCCGATGAGCAGGCCCTTATGCTGGCAGAACGCCTGCGCTCCATTATAGAAGGCCACCCGTTCAGCCATGAAGGCCTGAACATTCCCGTGACCGTGAGCATAGGCCTTTCCCCCGTGCCGGAAACGCAGGCGCAGACGGCTGAACAGATTCTGGGCGATGCAGACAGGGCTCTTTACCGCGCCAAAGCGTGCGGAAGAAACCGCGTGTGCAGTGCGACGCAGTGTCATATAGCTGCTTCAGCGGACCCGACCCGGACACGCAAGGACAGCAACAAGCAGCCCGTGCTGACAGGACATGCAGGCGGCGGCTCTCCCGTGACCGGGAACAGGCTCAGCCGGACCGGAAAACCCAAGCTGGCGGGGAACTGCTAGGCTCGCACAGCCTGTGCATGGAGCGTGAAGACGCATGGCACCTTGTGCATACAGGACACAAAAGTCTTGAGTATGTCCGGCAAAGTGACTGACCGGGGTGATGGGGCAGTTTTTGTGGACTAGACGAAAATACAGGGCACGCTGACCTGTTCCCGACCTGCTCCTGATCTGCTCCTGACCTGTCCGGGCTGTTCCCAACCTGCTCCGGGCCTGTCCGGGCTGTTCCCAACCTGCTCCGGGCCTGTTCCCAACCTGCTCAGGGCTTCTTGACGGACAGAGCAAAATGAGCCACAAGCGGGCTGCCTGAGCATCGGGCGTTGATTCCCCTTCGCATACAATGCATACTCGGGGCCGGACATTCCGGCCCTTTCCCCTTTTGCAAGGAAGAAAACCGTGAACGAGCTTATCTGGATAGGCTTTGCCCTGCTGGACCTCACCGTCACGCTGGTCATGTACAGGCTGTTCGGCAAGACGGGGCTTTTTGCCCTTATCGTGTTCAACCTGCTGCTCTGCAACATTCAGGTTCTGAAGACTGTGGAGCTTTTCGGACTGACTACCACACTGGGCAATATCCTCTACGCCGGGGTGTTTCTTGCCACCGACATGCTGGGCGAGCTGCACGGCAAGGAGGAGGCGAAAAAGGGCGTGATGCTGGGCTTTGCCACACTCATTCTCGCCACCGTGTACATGCAGATAGCCCTGCTCTACACCCCGGCACCGGACGACTTTGCCCAGCCTCTGCTGGAGGGTATATTCGGATTCCTGCCGCGTCTGGCGGTGGCATCTATGGCGGCGTATCTTGTCTCGCAATGGCATGACGTGTGGGCCTTCCATTTCTGGAGACGGGTGACCAACGGACGCGCCCTGTGGCTGCGCAATAACGCCTCCACCCTTGTTTCGCAGGCGCTGGATTCTTCCATCTTCTGCACGCTGGCCTTCTGGGGTGTTTTTCCCGCGCCCGTGCTCATGGAGATTATGCTTACCACCTACCTGTTCAAGGTTGTCGTCGCCCTGCTGGATACGCCCTTTCTCTATCTTGCGCGCCGGGTACGCCCTGCCGAGGCTGCACACGGCAACTGAGCTGCCTTAAACATCCTTTGAAAAGGCAACCTGCCGCGTTGCGGCAACCAGTCAGAGGATGCGGGCGGTTCTGTGCATCTTCCCGGCAGGCCGGATATGGGCGCCGGATGTATTCCGCATCTCCCGCGCCGAACACCGATGCAATACAGTTACCCACCTGCCAATCGTTTTGGAAAGCAAAAGGCCGTCACCCCTTTCGGAGTGGCGGCCTCTTTGTTGCTATGCGTGGGGCTATGGGAATCTAAAGCAGCATGACCGTGGCCAGCCCGAGGAAAATGAAGAAGCCGGCACCGTCCGTAAGCGTGGTGAGGAAGATGCTGGACGCCTGCGCCGGGTCACGCCCAAGTTCCTTGAGGATGAGCGGAATGGAGGCCCCCGCCAGCGCACCGAGCACCATATCCAGCGCCAGCGCCAGTGAAACAACCTGTGCAAGCCGCAGATTCTGGGTGAACCCGAACACCGCGAACATCACCACAATGCCGATGATAAGTCCGCTCAGCAGGCCGATTTTTGCCTCACGCAGCACCGCTATCCACGATTTTTTGCGGTCGAACCGCTCCACGGCAAGCTGGCGGATCATCACGGCAAGTGCCTGCTGGCCCGTGTTTCCGGCCTGATTGGCCACTATGGGCATGAGCACGGCAAGAATGGCCATGGTGGCTATGGATTCTTCGAACATATAGACCACAAAGGCGGAGGCGGCGGAATTGAACATGTTTACCAGAAGCCACGGCAGCCGCACCTTGACGGATTCCAGCCACGGGGTATCCACGGTTTCGTCCTGCCCCGCGCCCACCATGCCGAGCATGTCTTCCGACGCCTCGTCATGGATGATGTCGATGATGTCGTCATAGGTGACGACGCCTAGCAGGCGGCCTTCGTAATCCACCACGGGCAACGCCATAAAATCGTATCGGGCAAGGGTGTGCGCCACTTCTTCCCGGTCCACATCGAAGAGCACGGAGATGAGGCTCTGGTCGGAAAGTTCGTTTTTCAGCACGGAACCGGGACGGCACAGCAGAAGGTCGCGCAGAGACAGCACGCCGGCGAGGCGCAGCTTATCATCCACGATGTAGGCATAGTACGGAATTTCCTTGTCTTCCATCTCGCGGCGGATGTGCATGATAGCCTGATCTGCCGTGAGATTGTGATTAAGGATTATGATTTCCGTGTTCATAATGCCGCCCGCCGTGTCTTCATCAAAGGCGAGCAGCGTGCGGATTTCTTCTGCGTCTCCCGCGTCTTCCGCTTCAACATACCGGAGCAGCTGGTCACGGTGATCTGCATCCAGTTCGCTGAGCACGTCGGCGGCATCGTCCGGAGACATTTCTCCCAGAATGCGCGCGGCAACCTCGGGGTCGAGGTTTTCCAGAATGTCGGTCTGGACGCGGTCTTCCATCTCTGCCAGCGCCTCTGCGGCGTCTTCTGCCGCAAGGTGCTGCATCATGCAGACCTGTTTTTCGAGCGTGAGGTTCTGGATGTGCTCCGCCGCGTCCGCAGGGTGGGCGAATTCTTCCACAGAAATGTTCGCCACCTCTTCGCGGCAGTCCACGGGGATGACTACAGGCTTTGGCGTTTCGCCAGACTCTTCCGGAATGATGGGGGGAGTTGTGCGGGTATCAGTCATAATCTGTCATCCTGCCGGATTTACCTGAAGCCATCCCACACTTTACGCGAAGACGGCTTGACGAAACGGTTACGGAGTCCTAAACACGCAAAGAGAAGGTGCCGTTGCTTGACGCACGCGGCTCCGCAGCATCTGTTGCAGACCAAAATCGGTTCATGGTGACCCGATAGCGGGCACTCATGAACCGCCTGATCGATTCTGCCCGTTTGGCATTGAGCATCTATCATCAAGACGTTCCTACCACAATCCATGAATATTGAAAAATTTTCCAGTTTCTTCCGTGGACAGGCCCATGAATTGCTGTTGCAGGCCATAGACCTTGCCCTGCGCGAAGACGGGCCGGACCTGACATCGGAGGGAATTTTCCCCGCCGGACACCGACTTGCGGCACGCATAATCGCCAAGCAGGAAACGCTGGTGGCAGGGCTGCCGCTCATCCCCCTTGTGATGGAACGATGCCCGGCACGGGACGGCAGCGGAGACTGGTCGTGGCAGCCCCTTGTACAGGAAGGCGAACGGGTGGCGGACAGAACCGTGGTTGCCACCATAGAGGCAGACGCCGCCCGGTTGCTGAAGGCGGAGCGGGTGATCCTGAACTTTATCGCCCACCTTTCGGGCATAGCCAACCTTACCGGCGACTATGTGCGGCAACTGCAGGGCACGGGCTCCCGGTTGCTGGATACCCGCAAGACCCTGCCCTGCCTGCGCTACCCGGAAAAATACGCGGTACTTGTCGGCGGCGGGCTGAACCACAGAAAAAATCTTGCAGACATGCTCATGCTCAAGGACAATCACATTGACCTTGCAGGCGGTATTGCTCCCGCCGTGCACATGCTGCGCGCACGCTACACGCCCTGCCCGCCCATTGAGGTGGAGTGCAGGACACTTGAAGAGGTGCGCGAGGCAGTGGAATGCCGTGCAGACCGCATCATGCTGGACAACATGGAGCCGGAGGGCATTCGCCAGGCTCTGGATATCATTCCGAACGGCATGGAAACCGAGGTGAGCGGGGGCGTGACGCTGGAGAACATACGCTCCGTTGCCTGCGCCTCCGACAGGGGGCCGGATTTCATCTCCGTGGGCAGGCTCACCCACTCCGCACCCGCTGCGGATTTCAGCATGCTTGTGCAGTAACAGAAGGATCACATACATGAACAGCCATGCGGAAACCATTGCCCGCATCCGGAAGGACTTGGGGGAACGCCTTGTCATCATGGGGCACCATTACCAGTCTGATTCCGTTATCCGCCACGTGGACCTGAAGGGCGACTCCCTTGAACTTGCCAGAAAGGTGGAGAGTGTTAAGGCGGAACACATCGTCTTTTGCGGGGTTTACTTCATGGGCGAATCGGCTGCCCTGCTCGCCCGCCAAGGACAGAAGGTATATCTGCCGGAAGAAGACGCCAACTGCGTGATGTCGCAGATGGCTCCCGCAGCCCGCGTGGACAAGGTGCTGCGCCACCTCGCCGGTTCCGGGCGCACCGTGGTGCCTCTTACCTACGTCAATTCCTCCGTGGGTGTGAAGGCCGTGTGCGGGAAACACGGCGGCTCGGTGTGTACATCTGCAAACGCGGAAACCATGATGCGCTGGGCCATGGAACGTGGCGATGCGGTGCTCTTTATCCCGGACAAGAACCTTGGACGCAACACAGCCAACAGGCTGGGGATTCCCGAAAGCGCGTGGCATATGCTGAACATCCGGCAGGACGGCGATGCCGTGGACACCGATGCCGCCGCCCGTGCCCGGTTGCTGCTGTGGCCGGGACTGTGCGCCATTCACGCCCGGTTTAACCTGCGGCAGATTGAGACAGCGCGGCAGGAACATCCCGGCGTGCGCGTGGTGGTACACCCGGAATGCGCACCGGAAGTGGTGGCTGCCTCTGACGCCGCCGGTTCGACCTCGTTCATCATCAACTATGTACGTGAAGCACCGGAAGGCTCCGCTGTAGCCATTGGCACGGAAATAAATCTGGTGGAGCGGCTTGCACAGGAATACCGGGGTCGCAAAACCGTGGTGCCCCTGCTGGAAAGCGCGTGCTCCCACATGGCAAGCGTAACCGAAGAGAAGCTGGCCATAACCTTGCAGGACGTGGCAAACGGCACGGCAGAAGAAGTGCGCGCGCCCATCGGGTTTGCAGACCATGCACGGCTTGCGCTCACGCGCATGCTGGAGGCGTGCGCGTAAGTTTGGCAGGAACATCTCCGGCAAGCATATCCGTCAAACATATCCGGTGAAAATTCCGGCAGAACGTCCGACAGGCTCTCCAAACAGGAACTCGCAACAGGCCAGAAAATGAGCACATATCGCCATATTACCCCCGTTCTTATCATCGGGTCTGGCATTGCGGGGTGCACCACCGCCCTGAGCCTTGCGGACAGCGGTGTTGAATGCACCCTCATCACCTCCGGAGACTCGCTGGACAACGGCAACTCTGCCCTTGCACAGGGGGGCATTGTCTACAAAGCCACGGCGGGCGACCCCCGGCTTCTGGAAAAAGATATTCTTACCGCAGGGCACAACCGCAACTACAAGACCGCGGTGCGCTACCTGTGCACCAAGGGACCGGAATCTGTACGGCGCATTCTGGTGGAACGGCTGAGCATTCCCTTTGCCAAGGCAAGCCCGGACGCGGAATGCGAATGGGACCTTACCCGCGAGGGCGGACACATGGTGCCGCGCATTCTGCACTGCGCGGACTATACGGGCCGGGCCATCATGGACGGGTTGATACAGGCGGTGACTACGCACCCCAACATTACCGTGCTGACCAACCGGACGGCGGTGGACCTGCTGACCAGCCACCACCACACGCGCGACCAGGAATTCAGATATCAGCTGAACAACCAGTGCGTGGGGGCCTATGTATTTAACGAAAAGCTGCGGCATGTGGAAACCATGCTGGCCAACTACACCGTGCTTGCCACGGGCGGGGTGGGTCAGATTTACCTGCACAGCACCAACAGCCCGGCGTCCATAGGCTCCGGGCTTGCCATGGCTTCGCGCGCAGGGGCACGCATTCACAACGCGGAGTATGTGCAGTTTCATCCCACCGCTCTCTTCCACCGCTCCGAACGACGGTTCCTCATCACCGAAGCCATGCGCGGCGAAGGCGCACGGCTGGTGAACGCCAAGGGCGAGCCGTTCATGCAGCGCTATGACACGCGCGCCGACCTTGCCCCGCGCGACATTGTGGCCCGCGCCATTGTGGAAGAAATGCTCAAGAAGGGCGAGGACTGCGTGTATCTGGACCCGAGCGGGGTGAAGCACGACCTTGCCATGCGTTTTCCCACCATTTTCCGGCGCTGTCTGGACCTTGGGATAGATATCCGCAGGGAACTTATTCCCGTGGTGCCCGCTGCCCACTATTTCTGCGGCGGCATTCTGGCGGACCCGAGGGGCCGCACCACGCTGGAGAGGCTGTACGCCGTGGGCGAATGCAACTGCACCGGCGTGCACGGTGCCAACCGTCTGGCCTCCACATCGCTGCTGGAAGCATTGTTATGGGGGCATTCTTCTGCCGACGACATCTGCAAGCGCATAACCCGCAGGTTAAGCAGACGGCTGCGCGATGCAGTGCCCGACTGGGACCCCACGGGCGAGGAGCACAACGACGACCCCGCCCTTATTGCGCAGGACTGGGCACGCATCCGCCATACCATGTGGAACTATGTGGGCATAACCCGCACCACGAGCCGCCTTTCGCGCGCCGTGGAAGACATGGGGCAGCTTGCCAAGAACGTGCACGATTTCTATAAGCGGACTCCGCTTTCCAAACGGCTCATAGACCTGTTCCACGGATGTCAGGCGGCGCATGTGATAACCCTTGCCGCCAAGCGGAACCGGCAGAGCATAGGCTGCCACTACCGCGAAGACTGAGTTGCCATGAAAAAGGCCGCCCCGGAAGGAGCGGCCTTTCAGATTGAGACAACCAGCTATGTGCTCAAACGGCCAGCGTGCAGGGGTAGGTCAGCCCCGGACAGCCCGCAACAGACGTTCTGCCGCAAAGGCAGGGGCAATAACACGCTTGGCGGCGGCCGAGGTCTGCATGCTGCCCCGCTCATCCATCGGCGCGCTTTCCACCGCATCGGCAAGGGCACTCTCAAAGGCTTCGCGCAGTTGGGTGAAGGCCGCCTCCACTTCCGGGTATTCATTGTCTGCACGCCACGGGAGCCGGATATCTTCCGTGACCGTGACTGTGCGGTACGAGGGGGTCATGAGCAGATACCACTCAGCGGGAATCCACTCCGCACGTTCATTCTGTCCGGGCCAGCAATGGGTCCAGCCTGCGTCCGGCGGCTTGGGAATGGGGCTTTGCACACGCACCGCCGGCATGCCCAACTGCACCTCGAATTCAGTGAGGGTGAGCGTGTAGCGCAGGACAGGCCGGAAGTTGCCGCGTTTTTTCAGGATGGTCCACTCCATATCCATTCCCGTATCCTCCCGTTTTCAGGCCGATGGCGGCATGAGCAGCACGTCGCCGAAGGGTGGCGGGGTGTGCGCCCCGTTTGCCGTAACCCACAGGACCGGATACTCCGGCTCTTCCGGGAAATGGCCGCATTCCATGTCCGTAAAATAGATGAGGCAGGCGGGAGAGGTTCCCTCTTCGCGCAGGTGCTCGAACGGCGGGCAAAAATCCGTTCCGCCACCACCCGATACGGTGAATTCCAGCGGCAAATCCCACCGCGAAAGATGTTCGCGCCGGGTTATGGCCGCATCGCAGGTGAAGACGGTGATAGCCGCATCGAATTCTTCCAGCACCGAGGAAAGTTCTGATGCGAAGCGTTCCAGTTCCGGCGGCGTGATACTGCCGGACACATCCACAGCCACGGCCACCTGTGCCAGTTCCTCGTTATGCAGTCCGGGCAGATACAACCCGGTGTGCAAAAACCGCCGGTTTGGGCGAGCCCAGGAAAAATCGTTACGGGCGGCATTATACAGGAACCGCTGCAGCAGTTCCCGCCAATCCAGCGCGGGTTGATGCCCGCCATCAAGCAGACGTTCCAGACTGCCGGGCAGGCTGCCGAATTCGCGGGCCTTATGCAGGGCTTCCGAAAGGGCCGCACGCCATGACTGCTCTTCTTGCCGCAGGGATTCGGCTCCGCCGTCGCCTGCTGCCTGAGACGGGGAATCGCGCACCTCGCCGCTCATGCCGGGGTCGCCTTCGGCCTCCGTAGTCTTCTCCGAGGGGCTTTCGCCCTCGGCACCGGAATTGCCGCCCGCGTCTTCCCTTCCGGCTTCAGGCAGAGGCGTTTCGCCTGCATCGCTCTCTTCTCCCGCCTCGCCATCCTCCGCACCCCCGCCGGGAGAACCTTGCTCGGATGCCACCTCCTCGCCCTGCCGCGCGCCGCCTTCGGCACCGCCGTGCGTCTCTTCCTGCAAGGCGAGCAGTCCGGCATAAATGGCGTCTGCGCTCAATCCATGATGGGCAGGATTATCCAGATAGCCGGACGGCAGTTCTATGCCCGCCTCCAGAAGAACAGGGTTAATGGCGTAATCGCAGGCCATGTTCCACAGCCGCTCATCCCTTCCGTTACGGCGTGTATGGTGGTTGCAGACCAGATGCAGCACCTCGTGGCACTGCATTCCCTTGAGCTTGCCGAGGGGCAGGGATTCCACATACAGAGGATTATAGGCGAGCACGCGACCATCGGACCAGGCGGTGCGGCAGGTGGGGTCTTCGCGCATCTCCAGCCGCAGGGCGAGGTGCGCAAAGAAGGGATGGTCGAGCACCAGTTCGCTTCTGGCACGCTGCATCTTGCGGTGTGCCGTTTCATTGATCATAAGGGTTCCCCAGATTATCAGACCAGCACATCGCTGTTTGCGCAGGCCCAGCCCCGGAAGGCTTCCGTCTCTACTATGGAAGGCTGGATCGCCGCCGCATCCCGCATGAGGAGCACTCCGAACTCTACAGGCAGCCGGGAAGCCAGCACCGCAAATTCCGGCATAACCTCTTCCGCCGCCTTGCGGGCCACGGATTCGCACAGGGCGCAGATGACGGCGGGATCTTCCGGCAAATGTATGCCGCCGGGATTGGCGAGAACGGCGTCCGCATCGGGCATGGAGGAGTATTGGCGCAGGAAGGCGCAGAACTCCGCCGCAGCCCCTTCGCCCACGGTTCCGCGGAGGAGTGCTTCAAGCGTAAGCGCAGAGGGATGGGCCGAAAGAATGCGGGACACGAATTCCCATGACCGGGGCGAGGGAAAGGCCTTATCGTTGCGCTTGGGGTCGAAGGCATGGAGAAGGCGCGGGCGGAACTGCAAAAATGCACACAGGCGCGCATCTATGCCCGCCCTTTTGGCCCATGTCAGCCAGTCTTCCAGATCGGGGTCCACATCCAGATGCACCATGCGGTTGGCAAGGGCTGAAGGAATGCGGTGCGTGACGGCCTTATCCGTTTCCCGGTTGCCCGCCGCGATGACGGTCCAGCCTGCAGGCAGTTCGTATTCTCCCAGCCTGCGGTCCAGAACCAGCTGGTAGCAGGCGGCCTGCACGAGGGGCGGCGCGGCGTTCAGTTCATCAAGAAACAGGATTCCCCTGCCCTGTACGGGCAGGAAGGACGGCGGACACCAGACGGTGCGGCCTGCGTCGTCAAACCGGGGAAGACCCCGCAGATCTACCGGGTCCAGCAGCACGGCACGGATATCCACAAGGGTAAGTCCCCTTTCTGCCGCGACCTGCGCCACGATCTGACTTTTGCCCACGCCGGGCGGCCCCCAGAGAAAGGCGGGTTGTTCCACGATGATGAGGGTGGCGAGGGCATTGACTATTTCTGACGGCTTCATGCGGATGTTCCTCCGGTCTGTATGGCTGCTGCGGGTATGCAGGGGTGAACGTAGTGAAATTGAATTTCAAAGTCAACACAGGACTGGATTCACCCTACAGAGACATACATGTGCGGCACGGGGGCGCACCATTCCGCAGAGGACAGGAAAAAGGCCACCCCGATCGGAGCGGCCTTTCGGTCTGCTATTCCTGTGTCTCGCATCTGGGCGGACGGATATGATCCATGACCCTTTGGTAGGCTTTACGGGATTCTTCGGTTTCCAGCGCGGGAATATCTGCCCTGTCCACATACAGAATGGCCGCGCAGGGGCACATTTCCACGCAGGCGGGACCAAGCCCGATAGCGCGGCGCGAGGCGCACAGGTCGCATTTTGCCACGGCCACTCCGCTGCAGGTGGCGAAAAATGCCGCATAGGGACAGGCGATGACGCAGTTGCGTGTTTCGCAGCCACGACAGAGCAGCGGTTGCAGCACCACGGCACCGTCTCTGTCGCGGTTAAGCGCACCACGGCTGCACACGTTCATGCACGATGCCTTTTCGCAGTGCTTGCAGTAGAGGGGGACCATGATTCCCTCTGTGGTCCGGGTCATGGTGATGCGCGGAACATCATACAGAAATTTGCACACGGCCTCGCAGGTTTCGCAGCCGATGCATTTTGCGTAATCTATATAGAGCGTTTTTGTGCCCTCAAGCATATCCTTTGCCTCCGGGACAAGGGGGAGCCGACGGGTGCGCATAATCTGCTGCTGCGTGCCGTCGTGCGGGGTGGATGTGAATACGACACGGAATCCGGAGAATGGCCCGCCATGGCTCCCGCAGTTCCGGGAACGCGGCGAGGCCGTGCAACGCCGGGCTACCGTGTCATCTTGTCCGCGTCAAAATTGTATTCATCCTCACGGTGCTGCGCCTTGAGGTCCAGCCAATTGGCCAGAGAACGCGCGGCACGCAGTCCGCTGTAGACGGCCTTGCCTATCTTGCTGGGGCCGGAGAGCACATCGCCCGCCACGAAAACATTGTCTATGGCGGTCATGTTCAGCCAGCGCACCTCGCCCCGCCTGACGTTTTCCAGTCCCAGTTCCTTCTGGAACGGCGGGGTGGGAATTTCGCCAATGGCGCTGACCACCACGTCCACGGGCAGGGTTTCGGTTTCTCCGGTTGCGGCGTTGGTTATCTGCAAGGCTTCCACCCTGCCCTCTCCGAGAATGACCACGGGGGATCGGCGTTCCATCCACTGGCAGCCCATTTCGCGCATGCGGTCTATCTCAAAGCTGCCGCAGGGGGCCTCACGCGCGGTGCGCCGGTACAGCAGGTAGACTGCGGAGGCTCCGAGGGAATGGGCGGAATCCACCACATCCACAGCGGAAAAACCGGCTCCGATGACGGCAACGGCCTTGCCCCGCACGTCCGGCACCGCGACGTTGGTGGAGGCATAGCGGACGGCGCGGATGGGGAACAGGAACTCAAGCCCGGAATACACGCCCGGCAGGTTCTCGCCGGGAACGCCCAGTTTGCGGGACTTCCACGAACCGGAACAGATCATGACCGCGTCGTAGTTCTCCACAAGGTCGTTCAGGCTGAGGATGTCGCAGGCGAAGTGGTCGCCTTCTTCCTCGTGCATGGGCGCGCTACAGCATATTTTCGTGTTGGTGCGGAAGACCACGCCGAGGCGTCTTTCAAGGTCGCGCACGCCACGCTGGATGCGGCTTTCCGGTATGCGATGGCCGGGAATGCCGAACACCATGAGGCCGCCCGGTTTGGGCAGCTTGTCGTACACATGCACCTGATATCCGAGGCAGGCCAGATAGCCCGCCGTGGCAAGCCCGGAGGGACCGGCCCCGATGACCGCCACGTTGCGCCCGTTGGGGGGGGCGGATTCCGCCTTCATGAAACCGAAGTTCATGGTTCCGGCACCGGTCTGCGCCGTATTCGTGCTCATTGTCTTATCCTTCTTGTACAGGACAGTACAGGATTGTACCGGTTTAAACCGGCCTGAATCGGCCTGACTTGGCCGGAAGCCGCCTGTATGGGCCTGCACTGGTATACTCCCCCATACCGGAACAGATCGTTCCGCAGGGAAACATGCCGGGTGGTATCCGGAAGTACAGGTATACGCGAAGCAGCACTGCATGCAAGCCGGAACAGTGTGAAAAAGTGAACAATCGCGGCAGGCGCATGGCAGAGGCCGCTTGTCATCGACCTCTTGGAGTGATACAGGAAAAAGACAATTTGCCTATCACCGTTCCAGACCACGCGCAGGCACCCGAAGAGGCGGTGCCCGCAGGAACGCCCCGCATACAGTAACAACGGACCTACGCCTCGGAGGAAAACGCCATGAAAGTCGAACAGATATCCGTATTTCTGGAAAACAAGGCCGGTCGTCTGGCCGAGGTGACGAAGACCCTCGCCGATGCAAAGATCAACATCCGCGCCCTTTCTCTGGCGGACACTTCGGACTTCGGCATCCTGCGCCTTATTGTCAGCGACCATGAGCGCGCAAAGGCCGTGCTCAAAGATAACGGGTTCACCGTGGGCCGGACCACCGTGGTGGCCGTGGAAGTGGACGACAAGCCCGGCGGGCTGCACCACATTCTTTCCACGCTCAGCGACAACGGCGTGAACGTGGAATACATGTACGCCTTTGTGCAGCAGGGCGTGGCCAACGCCACCCTCATCTTCCGCTTTGACAGAACCGATCAGGCTCTGGAGATTTTGCAGAAGCACTGCATTCCCATCGTACCCGGGGAAAAGCTCTACGCCTGCTAACAAGACAACCAAGGCCGGACTGTTCCGGCCTTGTGTATTTTTGAACCCCGAACAGTGCCATGAAAAATAATAAGACCAGAAAAGACAGGCACAATAGCACACCTGCCCCGCCCCTGCATCTTGTACGGGAATCTGATGCCGTGTGGCGTATTGACCCGCAGGGAGACATGCGCGTGCCCTGCCGTCTGTTTGCCACGGACGCAGTGCGCGCCACGCTGGACGCAACCACCCTGCGGCAGGCATGCAACGTGGCCGCCCTGCCCGGCATTGTCACAGCCAGCATGGTCATGCCGGACGCGCACAGCGGATACGGGTTTCCCATAGGCGGGGTTGCCGCGTTTGACCCGGAAGCGGGCGGGGTTGTATCGGCTGGCGGGGTGGGTTTTGACATAGCCTGCGGGGTGCGCTCGCTGGTGACGGGGCTGACCCCGGACGATGTACGTTCCCGCGGGCGGGAGATTGCAGACGCCCTCTTCGCCGCCATTCCCTGCGGGGTGGGTACCGGAGGTGCCATGCCGCTCACTCCCGGCAAGCTGGACGATATGCTGCGGGGAGGAGCCGTATGGGCCGTGGAATCCGGATACGGCACCGCCGCCGACCTGGACAGGACGGAAGAAGGCGGAAGGATGCGCGGAGCCGACCCCGCCCATGTTTCCGCTGAGGCGAAAAAGCGGTTTGCGGACCAATTGGGCACGCTGGGTTCCGGCAACCACTACATGGAAGTGCAGCGGGTGACGCATATCCATGACGCCGAAGCCGCAAGGGCATTCGGGCTGGCGCAGGACGACATTCTGCTTTCCATCCATTGCGGTTCACGCGGACTGGGGCATCAGATAGGCACGGACTATCTGGCCCGGATGACCGAGGCGGCTCCACGATTCGGGCTGCACCTGCCGGACAGGGAGCTGGCCTGCGCACCCATTCTTTCCGAACTGGGCCAGCAGTATCTTGCTGCCATGCGGGCGGGCATAAACTGCGCTCTGGCCAACAGGCAGGTACTGACGCATCTTGCACGGACGGTGCTGCACAGCCTCTTCTCCCACGCGCGGCTGCGCATGGTGTATGACGTTTCGCACAACACCTGCAAAGAAGAAACCCACATGGTGCAGGGGGTTGCCCGCCGTCTCTTTGTGCACCGCAAGGGGGCAACGCGCGCCTTCGGCCCCGGACACGAAGCACTGGGAGCATTCTGCCGCGCCGTGGGGCAGCCTGTTCTGGTAGGCGGCAGCATGGGGACGCCATCGTACATACTGGCCGGGTGCGAATCTGGCGCACAGAGCTTTTATTCCGCCAATCACGGGGCGGGACGAGCCATGAGCCGCACGGCTGCCCGCAGGGATATTGCCGCCAAAGCAATGCTTGCCGCGCTGGACCGCAGCGGCATACATATCCGCACCAAAGACCCGCGAAGCATTGCGGAGGAGGCTCCGCAGGCGTACAAGGACGTGGACACCGTGGTACACGCCACGGAAGCCGCGGGACTTGCGCGGCGCGTGGCCCGGACCGAACCCCTCATCTGCATCAAGGGATAGCCATGAAATATATTTCCGCCTGTACACTGGACTGCCCGGACGCCTGTTCCGTCATTGTGGAAACCGGGCCGGACGGCAAGGTTTCCATTACCGGCAACCCGGACCATCCCTTTACCAGAGGCTTCATCTGCTCCAAGGGACGCAAGGCCCATGAACGCATCATCAGCCCGGAGCGCATTACCACGCCCCTTGCCAAGGTCAACGGCGCGTTCAGGCCCGTGGACTGGGACACCGCGCTGGACCGCATTGCGGACAGGCTGAACGCCCTGCGCCATGTGCCTGCCTCCATACTGCATATACGGTCCCACGGCTACCGGGGCGCACTGGCGGAAGCCAGCCGATTCCTGTTCCGCTCTCTTGGTGCCTCCACCACACGCGGAGCACTGTGTGACGATGCGGGCATAGAGGCCAGCATTGCGGACTTTGGCGCGCTGGACCATAATGACCCCCTAGATATGCTCAACGCCGGATTCATCGTGAACTGGGGCAAAGACCTTTCGCGTTCTTCCATCCACACCGCCCAACTGGTGAAGGAAGTCCGCAAACGCGGCAGAAAGGTTATCTCTATCTCACCCGGCGGAGACGGCAACGCCGAATTTTCTGATACCGTCATACGCATACGCCCCGGAACCGACCGTTTTCTGGCCGCAGCCATCATCCGCAAGCTGCTGGTGCGCGGGTACGCCTCCACCAGTGCCATTTTCAAGACAGCCAACTGGGATGCCTTCAAGGAGCTTATCGCCGCGCAGGACGAACAGAGCCTGCTACGCGACTGCGACTGTTCAGAACAGGACCTGAACCTGCTGGCAAACGTGTACGGCAACATGGATCTGAAGCCCGTTGCCAGCATCATCGGATGGGGCATGCAGCGGCATGTGTTCGGGGCGGAGAACGTGCGCTTCATCAACGCTCTTGGCCTGCTTTCCGGACATGTGGGACGGGCGGGAGGCGGGGTGTATTTCAACATCTCCTCCGGTCGCAACCTCAATACGGACTGGGCAAAGAACGCGGGCACTCCGGCGCGGCGGCTGCTCCTGCCCGCCATCGGCAGAGAGATTTTGCAGGCAACCCCGCCCGTGAAATTTCTGTGGGCGGACGGTTCCAACTTTGTAAATCAGACACCGGACGCGGCGACCAACGCCGCCGCCATGGACGCCATTGACTTTAAGGTGGTGGTGGACGGTTACATGACGGACACCGCCATGCGGGCGGACATTATCCTGCCGTGCGCCATGAACCACGAACGCGAGGAAATTCTGGGGTCGTGCCTGCATAACGGCGTGCAGTATTCCGCCGCCGTGTTTGCCCCGGCAGGAGAGGCGCGGCATGACTTTGACATTATGACGGATATTGCGGCGCGCCTTGGCATTGCAGCCCCCACGCGCGAGGACGTGCTGCGGCAGGCACTGGACAGCCCGTATCTTTCTGTCTCACTGGAAGAATTGCGGGCCAAGGGGTTTGCCATGGCGGACCATCCCGCCGTGGCGTGGGAGAACTATGACTTTGCCCACCCCGACGGAAAATACCGCCTGCCTGAAGCTCTGCACACGGAGCCGCCTGTACCGCAGGGGTTTCCGCTGCAACTGCTTTCGCTCGTACACCGGGATTTTCTGCATTCCCAGATGCCGGAGGTGGTGCAGGATGCTCCGCCTACCGTGTGGGTGAACATAGGGAATCCCGTTCTGCGCACGCTGGACAACACCCGGCCCATCTACCTTGCCACGCCCAAGGGGCGCATGGCGGTGCGCGTGGAGGTGCTGACCGACCTGCACCCGCGTTGTGCCATCATCCGGCGCGGCGGCTGGATGAAGCACGGCAACTGCGCCAATCCGCTCATAGAACCGCGTATCACCGACATGGGAGAAACCGCGGCCTACTACAGCCAGCACGCCCGGCTGGAAAACTAAGCGGATGCCCGACCCCGTTCTTCATACGGCGCGCGCATGCACGGAATGCGGGGCGTGTGTGGCCCTGTGCCCTTTTCTGAAGGACCACGGCACACCAAAAGCACTTGCGCTGGCGCACGAAACCGACGGCCCCGGCACCAGAAGCACTGCCTTTTTGTGCAGCTTGTGCGGACTATGTACGGCCGTATGCCCGGAAGGGCTTGACCCCGCCACCATGCTCCTGTGCATGCGCAGGGCTGCCGTGACCGAAGGAGAACTGGACATAACCCCCTACAGGCCGCTGCTGGCGTATGAACAAACCGGCAGTTCCGCCCTGTTCCGCCATGCCGCACTGCCGGACGGCTGCCGGACGGTATTCTTCCCCGGCTGCACGCTTCCCGGAACCCGCCCCGGCACAACATGGCGGCTTTACACGCACCTGTGTTCCTGCATTCCCGCGCTGGGCATGGTGCTGGACTGCTGCCACAAGCCTTCGCACGACCTTGGCAGACAGGAGTATTTTCTCCGGCGGTTCACGGCCTTATGCCGGAATCTGCGTGAAGCCGGGGTAGAGACAGTGCTCACGGCGTGCCCCAACTGCCACAAGGTGTTCAGCCGGTATGCGGAAGGCCTGCGTGTGCGCACCGTGTATGAAACGCTGACCGGACACCCGCCGCAGAAGCCCGGAGATGCACAGCAGAACCGGACAATGAAAGCGACTGTGACAGCCTTTGGGACCGCCTCTGGGAACGCACCTGAGACATACCCAGTGACCGGCCCTGTGACCGTGCCGGCGACCGCGTCTGGGACGGAGCCTGTGACCGTTCATGACCCTTGCCCGTTGCGCACAGAGACAGCCGTGCACGATGCCGTGCGCACACTGCTGCTGCGCGAGGATATGCGGGTGGAGGAAATGACACACGCACGGGGCCGTACCTTGTGCTGCGGCGAAGGTGGGGCCGTGAGCCTGCGTGCGCCCGAATATGCCCGCCGGTGGACGGCGCGAAGACAGCGGCAGGCAAAGGGCCGGACCATGATCACCTACTGTGCCGGATGTGCCCGGTATCTGAGCTGTCCGGACACCAAGCATTCGGGCGAAGACCTTGCGGCACAGAACCGCAGCAATGGAACGGCTGCACGCCGGAACGATTCCCCGCCCGTTCTTCATGTGCTGGATGTGCTGTTTCCGCATGGAAACGGATGCTCCAAGGCACCGTTACGCGGGCCGTGGACCTATGCCGCGCGCCTGCTGCTGAAGCTGCGCCTAATGTTCCGCCTAATGTTCCGCCTGATGTCATGACTGATGTCATGGCTGATGTCATGGCTGCTTTCATGACTGATGTCGCGCCTGTCGCTGCTCCCTCGTTTGTACCTGCGCCAACAGCCTTGTCAGCCGCTTCATATCAGGCTGTGCCTGAAAGACGCTTCATAAAAACAGGCCCTGGCGCATACCCATATGCGCCAAGGCCTGAAATCGTTGCGAAAACACGGAGTGGAATACTGACTATATCAAACAGCAGAGGCAGCCATGGCAGCCAGCCTATGCCTGTCCTGCATCTTCTGCCTGTCCCGTATCTTCCGGCAGGTTCACACGGGCAGCCACGGGCATGCGCCACCCTGTGCCGAACGCGGTATCCGTTATCTTGAGTCCGGGAGGCGCCTGACGCCGCTTGAATTCGGATATGCGCACGAGATGCAGCACCCTTTCCACGTCCTGCACGGCAAACCCCGCCGCCAGCAGGGAGGCGCGGCACTGCCGCCCTTCCACATGGGCTTTGAGGATGGCGTCCAGCACGTCGTATTCCGGCAGGCTGTCGCTGTCCTTCTGGTCGGGGCGCAGTTCGGCGGAAGGCACTTTGTCTATGATGACCTGCGGGATGCGCTCCGACCCTTCCTGCGTGTTCAGCCAGCGGGAGATGGACCAGACCAGTGTTTTGGGCACGTCCGATATGACGGCCAGACCGCCCGCCATGTCGCCGTAGATGGTGCAGTAGCCCACGGAAAGCTCCGACTTGTTGCCCGTGGTGAGCAGCATGGCCCCCAGTTTGTTGGATATGGCCATGAGCAGATTGCCGCGCACGCGGGACTGGATGTTCTCTTCCGTCACATCACGCGCTCTGCCCTGAAAGACGGGAGCGAGGGCATCTTCAAAGGCATGCATCATCGGCTCAATGGGGATGGTGCGGGTACGGATGCCCAGCCGGGACGCCAGTTCCAGCGAATCGTCCACGCTGCCACGGCTGGAAAACGGGGACGGCATGAGCACACCCAGAACGTTTTCCGGCCCGAGGGCCTCGGCAGCGATAGCGGCGGTGAGCGCGGAATCTATGCCGCCGGAAAGTCCCAGCACCACGGAGGAGAAACCGCACTTGCGCACATAGTCGCGGGTTCCGAGCACCAGTGCCTGCCAAGCCTGAGCTTCCGGGGCAGGGTCGTCTGCCTGCACGGTGCCTGTTCCCGCGAAGGGGTCGGCCAGCACCACATCTTCAGAAAAGCCCTGCCCGCGCGCCACGAGCTTGCCTGCCGCATCAAATACCACGCTTTTGCCCGCAAAAACCAGATCATCGTTGCCGCCCACCTGATTGGCGTAGGCCACGGGAACACCGTGGCGCACGGCAAGGGATGCGAGCATGCGTTCACGCACGGACTGTTTGCCCAGCGAGAAGGGGGAAGCGGAAAGGTTGACCAGAATATCCACCTCGCCGTCCATAAGGTCGGCCACGGGGTCTGTATCGTAATAACGGTGGGATTTCCAGAAGTGCTTGTCGTTCCACACGTCTTCGCAGATGGTTACGCCCACGCGCTTTCCGGCGACCACCACACGGCCGCACCCTTTGCCCGGCTCAAAATACCGGCGTTCGTCAAACACATCATAGGTGGGCAGAAGGGTCTTGTGCGACACCACGGTCACGGAACCGCCTTCCAGCAGCACCGCGCTGTTGTGCACGGGGTTGCCCACGGGATGCGGGTTACGCACGGGCGTACCGACCAGAACAGCCGGGGCGGCGAATCCGTTCTCTCCCGTATCCGCAAGCTGACGGGCCAGTTCCTCCAGTGCGATCCAGCAGGCCTGCGCGAAATTTTCGCGCAGCAGCAGATCGCGCGGAGGATAGCCGCATATGGCGAGTTCCGGCGTGACGCACAGATCGGCCCCGTCATGCGCCGCGCGGAGCACTGCTTCCCGGATACGGCGGGCATTGCCCACCACATCACCCACCACGGGGTTGCACTGCAACAAGGCTATGCGCATCAGAAGATATCCGACATGGTGTACAGCTTGCCGGGCTTCTGGTCCGCCAGCCACGCGGCGGCACGCAGGGAGCCTGCGGCAAAGGTTTCACGCGAGTGAGCCTGATGCGTGACCTCTATGCGTTCGCCCGGTCCGAGGCAGTACACGGTGTGCACGCCCACCACATCGCCGCCGCGAATGGTCTGCACGCCTATCTCCTGCCTGGGGCGTTCGCCGATGAGGCCTTCGCGGTGGTAATTGCCCACGTCCTTCAGGTCCCATCCGCGTGCCTCGGCAAGGCATTCTGCAAGGCGCAACGCCGTTCCGCTGGGGGAGTCTTTCTTTTTGTTGTGGTGCAGTTCCACCATTTCAAGGTCGTAGAGTTCGCCCAGATGCCGCACAAGGTCCGGAAGAATTTTGAGCAGCACATTCACACCCACGCTCATGTTGGGCGACCAGAACACCGGGGTCTTTTTCGCCAGTTCCGCCAGTCTGGCCTTCTGCTCATCATTGAGGCCCGTGGTGCCTATGACAATGCCGTTGCCGTGCCGGGCGGCCGCCTCTGCATGCGCGACGCTCGCTTCCGGCGCGGTGAAATCTATGACGATACCGCCGGGAACCTTGGGCAGCACCTCGTCTAGATCGGTTCCCACTATGCAGCCCCACGCATCCAGCCGCTGGGTATTGCCGGGGCGTTCCACCACGGCGGCAAGGGTGTGCTTGTCGCTGTTTTTCACCATCTGGGCAATGATGTTGCCCATGCGCCCGTTGGCCCCCATGACTATCACTAACACGCTCATATGTTCTCCTTTGGTGTTGCCCATCGGCTGTTACAACAGGCTGTGCTGATCTTTCTTATTGCCCTTGTTCCCTGAAGGGGTGCGTCCGGCAGCGTCATTCTGAACGACAGGTGCCTGCTGCGCAACCGGTACTTCCATATCCGTTCCTGCCGTGTCTGGCGTGTCTGGCGTGTCTGGCAAAGGCTGCTCCGGCGAAACATCGTGCCGGACATCGTTCGCAGGCAGCGCGGGCTGTTCCTGCTCTGCGGCCTGCTGCGGCTCCCCCGCGCCGGAAAGAAGGTGCAGGAACGCCACCTCGTCCAGCACGGTAACGCCGAGCTGACGGGCCTTATCCAGCTTGCTGCCCGCCTCTTCGCCTGCCACGACAAAGTCCACCTTGGCGGAAACGCTGCCGACCAGCACTGCGCCCGCTTCTTCCGCCATTTTCTGTGCGGCGGACCGTTTGAGCGTGGGCAGCGTGCCCGTGAAGACCATGCGCTTGCCCGCCAGCGGATGGTCGGTCGCAACGGGTGCCGATTCGTACACGGGCCACAGGCCTATCTCACGGAACTGCTCAAGCAGGTTCCGGTTGGCCTCATTGCCGAAAAATGACCGGATGGACGCCGCCACCTCCGGCCCGACATCGGGAAGGGCGGTGAGGGTTTCCGTATCTGCGGCGGCAAGGGCATCCAGCGATTTGAAGTGCTGCGCCAGCACGCGCGCCGTCTGCTCGCCCACATGGCGGATGCCCAGCGCACAGAGCATGCGCGGCAGAGTGGCCGCCTGTTTTGCCCCTGCGAGAGCCTGTACGAAATTCTGCGCGGATTTGCTGCCCATGCGCTCGAAGCCCATGAGCCTGCCCTTGGTGAGAGCAAAGAGGTCTACGGGGGTTTGCACCACGCCACGGTCCACAAGCTGTTCAACCCAGCTTTTGCCCACGCCCTGAATATCCAGCCCGGCCTTGGACACAAAGTGCGCGATGGACTGGCGCACCACGGCGGGGCACGCCATATTCATACAGCGCCATGCGGCCTCGCCCTGTTCGCGCACGGCGGGAGACTGGCATACCGGACAGACAGACGGAAAATCAAACGGCAGTTCTCCGCCGGTACGTTCCTCCGCAAGGGCGCGCACCACCTCCGGTATGACATCTCCGGCGCGCTGCACGATGACCGTATCGTGAATCATCAGGTCCTTGGCGCGGATTTCATCCTCGTTATGCAGGGTCGCGCGCGAGACGACCACGCCGCCCACCTCTACAGGCTCCAGATGCGCCACGGGCGTGAGCACACCCGTGCGGCCCACCTGAATCTGGATGTCCAGAAGCCGGGTGCGGGCCTGCTGCGCAGGAAACTTGAAGGCGATAGCCCACTTGGGGAAACGTGCGGTGAAGCCCAATGCTTCCTGCAATGCCAGATCATTCAATTTGGCCACCATGCCGTCAATTTCGAAGGGCAGGTCGCCGCGCATGGCGCCGAGGGAGGCAAAATGCTCCAGCACTTCCCGCACGCCTGTGCACAGCCGGGTTTGCGGAGGAATCTGGAAGCCGAGGTCTGACAGGCCGAGCATGATCTGCTGCTGCGTGGTCCAGTGCGGCGTCTCCTGCTCCCATTCCACCGCGCCCACGCCATAAGCGAGGAACATGAGGGGGCGGTCCGCCGCCACGCGGGAATCGAGCTGGCGCACGGAGCCTGCGGCGGCGTTGCGCGGATTGGCGAAGACCTTGCCGCCCGCCTCGCGCTGCCGGGCATTGAGCGATTCGAAATCATCGCGGCGCATGACCACCTCGCCGCGCACTTCCAGCCGCAGGGGAACAGGGCCCGCAGACTGCCGCAGGCGCAGAGGCAGGTTCTTCACCGTGCGCATGGTATGGGTGACCAGTTCGCCGGTTTCGCCATCGCCGCGCGTGAGGGCGGCTGTCATTTCACCCCGCTCGTAGATGACCTCCATGGCGAGGCCGTCCATCTTGGGGTCTGCCCAGAAGGCCAGTTCATCCTGCGGCCCCAGCGCATCCGGGGAGTCGGCCGCGCGGTAGATGCGCTGCACAAAGTCGCGGAAATCATCATTGGAAAAGGCGTTATCCAGACTGAACATGCGCAGGGTGTGACGGCGCGATTCCAGCGAGGGAAGCACCTCGCCCCCCACCTTGCGCGTGGGCGAGGACGGCGTGACCAGCGCCGGGTGCGCCTCTTCCAGTGCGAGCAGTTCGCGGAACAGGGCGTCGTATTCGGCATCGGAAATCTGCGGCGCGTCCAGCACGTAATAAAAGTGGCTGTGGTGTTCCAGAAGGCTGCGCAGCTCTTCGGCGCGGGCATGCGCCTCGCGGAGCGCTGATACGGGAGGCGAAACAGAATCTGCCATGCTCTTTCATTATCCTTGAATTACTGTCGCTGAAAACACAGCCCGTTACAGGGAATCGGCATCGTGCCAGTGCCGGGCACTCTGCGCCAGAACGGTCCGGTAGTCCGGGCCGAGACGGGCCGCAAGGTATGCCGCTTCCGCCTGCGCTGCGGTATGCATGAAGCCGGAAATCTCCCGCGCGGTGGAATGGTAGCGGTGCCGCACGGGAACCCCGTGGTCCACCACCACCCGCCAGCCCGCCCGGTGGGCGCATAGGGAAAACCATACGTCTACGCCGTAGCCGTATGGATTGCCCGTGTAATCCACCCCGCCCAGCGCCTGCCAGCAGGCCACGCTCACAAGGGGAGCAATGCCGTCTACATACTCCACGGTGCGGTACTGCATGCCCGGTGCCGCCACCATCTGCGGATGGTAGGGATTGCCGGTCACGGCAGGGGCGTAAATACCCACGGGGCCGAGGGTGCCCTCCATGCGCGCCAGCCTGCCCATGGCACGGCGCAGATAAGGCGGCGGTCCGTCAAACAGCAGGTCGTTGTTCAAAAACCAGACGTGGCTGTAGTCCTGCTGCGCCATCTCGCAAAGGGCGTAGTCCAGCGCCCCCGCCCAGTACAGGTTGTGCTCCGTTCTGCGCCATGCGCCGGGATACGGTTCCGGGGCGCAGTTGTCCAGCACGAAGACGTGCTCCGCATACTGCGGGTCTGCCCCGGTTATCTGGGCGTAAAGACGCCCCGCAAGGGCTGGCCTGCCATAATGGAGTATGATCACCGCAATGCGCATGGAAGGCGTTGTTTCTCCGGCCATTACCGCCCTTCTCTCTTCCGTTCCGGTTATGCCTCGGCTTCCAGCAACCTGCGGCGCAGCACGTGTATACGGTCACGCAATTCCGCCGCCCGTTCGAACTCCAGCTCACGCGCTGCTTCGCGCATCTCGCGTTCCAACTGCTGAATGCGCTTGCCCAGTTCTTCCGACGAAAGCCCCCAGCCTTCTGCCTGAGTCTGCGGCGCTTCCGCCCTGCCCTTGCCGGATTTGGCCTTGGCATCGGCGGCGGTGTACAGGGAATCGAAGGAACTCTCCAGCTTTTTGCGGATGGTGGTGGGCGTTATGCCGTGCTCGCTGTTGAAATTCTGCTGCCGTTCCCTGCGGCGTGCCGTCTCGTCCATGGCGGCACGCATGGAGCGGGTTACCGCGTCTGCGTACATGATGACCCGACCGTCCACATTCCGGGCAGCGCGCCCGAAGGTCTGAATGAGCGACCCCATGGACCGCAGAAAGCCCTCCTTATCCGCATCCAGAATGGCTACCAGAGAAACTTCCGGGATATCAAGCCCTTCGCGCAGCAGGTTTATGCCCACAAGAACATCGAACTCTTTACGGCGCAGCGCCTGAAGAATGGCCATGCGCTCCATGGTATCTATATCCGAATGCAGGTAACGCGAGGCTGTGCCCATACTGTTAAAGTATTCCGTGAGGTCTTCTGCCATGCGTTTGGTAAGGGTGGTAACCAGCACACGCTCATCACGCGCCGCCCGCAGCTTGCATTCTCCCAGCAGGTTGTCCATCTGCCCCTGCACGGGGCGCACTTCTACCACGGGGTCCAGAAGGCCGGTGGGGCGGATGATCTGCTCCACCACCAAGCCCTGCGCCCGTTCCAGTTCCCATTTACCGGGCGTGGCGGAAACATAGACCGTCTGCCCGATGCGTTCCAGAAATTCATCGAAGTTCAGGGGACGGTTGTCCAGTGCGGAGGGCAGGCGGAATCCGTATTCCACAAGGGTTTGCTTGCGGGAGCGGTCGCCCTTGAACATGGCCCCCACCTGCGAGACTGTGATGTGGCTTTCGTCCACATAGAGCACGAAATCATCTGCAAAATAGTCCAGCAGGCAGGAGGGGGGCGAGCCTTCCGGACGGTTATCCAGATGGCGGGAGTAGTTTTCTATGCCCGTGCAGTAGCCCATCTCTTCGATCATCTCCAGATCAAGCATGGTGCGCTGTTCCAGCCGCTGGGCTTCCACGAGTTTGTTGCCATCTTTGAGCAGCCGGAGCCGTTGCTGCAATTCCGTGCGGATATCGCTTACCGCGCGGCTGAGGTTGTCTCTGTCTGAAACATAGTGGCTTGCGGGATAGATGACCGTTTTGCCCACCTTGCCCAGCACGTTGCCCGTAATAGGGTCTATGTCGCTCATGGACTCTATCTCGTCCCCGAAGAATTCCAGCCGCAAGGCGCGCTCGTGATGGTAGGCGGGGATAATTTCCAGCACATCGCCCCGCACCCGGAAGGTGCCGCGGTGAAAATCGTAGTCATTACGCTTGTACTGCACCTCTATCAGGCGGGTGATGAGCGAATCCATGCTCATGGCCTGCCCCGTTTCCACTGGAATGACCAGTTTGGCGTAGTATTCCGGCGAACCCAGACCATAGATGCAGGAAACCGAGGCGATGATGATGACATCGCGCCGGGTGAGCAGCGCGTGGGTTGCCGCGTGGCGCAGCTTGTCTATGTTGTCATTTATGGAGGAGTCTTTTTCTATGTAGGTATCGGAACTGGGCACATAGGCTTCCGGCTGGTAGTAATCGTAATAGCTGACGAAATACTCCACGGCGTTATGCGGAAAAAGCTCCTTGAACTCGTTGTAAAGCTGGGCGGCAAGGGTTTTGTTGGGTGCCAGCACCAGCGCTGGGCGCTGGGTTGCCGCAATGGTCTGCGCCACGGTGAAGGTCTTGCCCGTGCCGGTGGCACCGAGCAGCACCTGATCGCGGATGCCCGCGTTGAGATTGGCGGTCAGTTCCGCAATAGCCTGCGGCTGGTCGCCCTGCGGGACAAACTCCGTGCTGAGCCTGAATGTGGAATCGTGCATGCGGATTAGAACCTCGGCGGATACTCTATACCGCCCCGCAGGCACGGTAAAGAGCGGAGAGCGCTCATGTCCGCGAAGCAGGAGCGGCAGGCGGGGATTATGCAGGGGATGGGCGGGCACGGTTGCGGACACGCAAAATATGGACTAGGTATGATCCATCCCCAGAACCACTTCTTCCGGAGGAACCATGCAGACCACGATACTTGAGGCTGGCGCGGACAGCCCCATCGAACGCATATACAGCATCTCCATCACCATTCGCACGTTCAAGGGACGCCGCAACGTGGAGGCGCATGTCTTCCGGTGCGATGCGGACATGACGGAAGCAGCCGGGTACGACTGGAACAGCCTGATCGGCCCGCCCATGGACCCCCAGCATCCCGGCACGGCAGAGGATGCCCGCAAGACCCTTATGGAGGCCTTTACGCGGGAGGAGCGGGACGCCGTGGTGGCCTATCTTGCCGAACGCTACGGCAGCAGGCTGGAATCCATCATTGCCTGCCCCGTTGAACTGCCGGTACCGCAGGGAGTTACGCCGCTTTCCTCCATAACGGAGGGGAAGAGCTTCGGCTTTATCCGGTTCACGGATGTGAAGGAGTATCCGCTGCCCTTTGCCATACGCGGCTTCTACGACCTTGCCCAGCATGAACCGCTGGTGCATCAGGCCGGAGAGGAAGGCGAACAGGCCGGCCGCTAGAGGCCGGACAGCAGAGGCTGTGCGGTAAAGGCAGGACACCGGAGGCCCGACAGTAGCGGCGCAGCCTGTCAATCTTGGCCTGTCGAGCGCGTCCTGTCTGGGCCAGTGAGCCGAAGCCGGTCCACAGGCGGCCAGCAGGCGGCCAGCAGGCGGTTAACAGACGGTCAGCAGGCGGCCATCAGAGCGGAAAAAACGATTCGGGAAACGCCCAGAGGCCCTGCACCGTAGGCGTGCGCAGGGCCTCTGACAGTTCCCCGAGAAATCTGCTGCGGGGAACGCACTCTGCGCCGAAGCGGGCAAGATTGTCCGAAACCTGCTGGCAATCCAGCATGGCGAAGCCAGACTCCCGCAGCAGCCGCACCAGCCAGACCAGTACGACCTTGGAGGCATCCGGTTCATTGAAGAACATGGATTCCCCGAAAAAAACCCTGCCCAGCGATACGCCGTAGATGCCGCCGACCAGCCGGTGCCCGTTCCACGCCTCTACGGAATGCGCTATGCCGTGGGCGTGCAGTTCCGTATAGGCACGCACCACCTCCGGCACGATCCATGTGCCGTTCTGGTTGGGACGCAACGCGCAGGCACAGTTACGGATGACCTGCGGGAAGGCGGTATCCATGGTGACGGTGAAACGCCGTGCATTGAGAACCCGCCTGAGACTGCGGGGAATGTGCAGTTTTTCCGGGTAAAGAACGAAGCGCGGGTCAGGCGACCACCACAGCACGGGGCTGTCTTCACTGTACCACGGAAAAATTCCGCAGGCGTACGCGGAGATGAGCCGCTCCACGCTCAGGTCGCCCCCTATAGCGAGCAACCCTTCCGCATCGGCCAGTTGCGGGTTGGGAAAATCCACCCCTTTGTCCGGCAGCCAGAAGACATTCATCGGATCACACAGGCCGCTCTGCCCCTACAGGGGGGAATAGGTAAAGGTGAGGCCGTATACCTCTTTGCCCTCTTCAGGTTTGAGCCTGCGGGCTCCCACCTTGACCACTCCGCCGCGCTGCAGCTTGCCGAACAGCACCTCGCGGGCAAGCTCATCTTCCAGCCCGCGCCGGATGACGCGGCGCATGGGCCGTGCCCCGAAGGCCGGGTCGTATCCCAGATGTGCCAGCCGCTTACGGGCAGCATCGGTAAGTTCTATCCGGACACGCTTGTCCTTCATCTGGACTTCCAGTTCACCCACGAATTTGTCCACAATGCCCAGCATCACGGATTCCGACAGCCCGTGGAACGGCACAAGCGCATCCAGCCGGTTGCGGAATTCCGGCGAGAAGGTCTTTTCCACCTCCCGGAGGCCGCGCCCGGCCACATCCGCTTCTGCCACGGACCCGAAGCCAATGGGTTTGGCCGCCATTTCCCGTGCTCCGGCGTTGGAGGTCATGATGAGTATGACGTTACGGAAATCTGCCTTGCGCCCGGTGTTGTCGGTGAGGGTGGCGTAATCCATGACCTGCAGCAGTATATTAAAGACATCCGGATGGGCCTTTTCTATCTCGTCCATAAGCACCACGGCGTAAGGATGCTTGCGGATGGCGTCTGTGAGCTGCCCGCCCTGATCGAATCCCACATAACCGGGAGGCGCACCGATGAGACGGGATACGGCATGTTTTTCCATATACTCGCTCATGTCGTACCGCAGGAACTGCACGCCCAGCGTGGCCGCAAGCTGCTTGGCAAGCTCCGTTTTACCCACGCCCGTGGGACCGTAGAACAGGAAGGAACCGGTGGGCCTGTCATCTCGCCCGAAGCCCGCCCTGCTTCGCAGGATGGCCTTGCCTACCACGTCTACGGCATCATCCTGCCCGAAGACCACACCCTTGAGCGTGGGAGCCAGATCGGCCAGCTTGAGCCGGTCGCCTGCGGAGACACGCTGCTCCGGAATGCGGGCCATGCGGGCCACCACACGCTCGATATCGCCCGCCGTGATGGTATTGCGTTTGCGCTGCGCACTGCGCAGGCGGTAGGCTGCACCGGCCTCGTCTATGACGTCTATGGCCTTGTCGGGCAGGAACCGCTCGTTGATGTAGCGGGCGGAAAGCTCCACCGCCGCCTTGATGGCAGGCTGAGTGTACCGTACGCCATGATGCTCCTCATAATAGGGCTTGAGTCCCTTGAGGATTTCCAGGCATTCTTCCGTGGAAGGTTCCGGCACGTCTATCTTCTGGAACCGCCGGGAAAGGGCGCGATCCTTTTCGAAATGATTACGGTATTCCTCATAGGTGGTGGAGCCGATGCAGCGTATGGCACCGGAGGCAAGCACGGGCTTGAGGATGTTTGAGGCATCCATGGAGCCGCCGCTGGTTGCTCCGGCACCCACGATGGTGTGGATCTCGTCTATGAACAGGATGGCTCCTTCTCTGTTCGTAAGCTCCTTGATGACGGCCTTGAGGCGTGCTTCGAAATCGCCGCGGTACTTGGTGCCCGCCAGCAGTGAGCCCATGTCCAGCGCAAAGACGGTGGCATTGAGGAAGCTTTCCGGCACGGTGCCGTCCACTATGCGCAGGGCAAGCCCCTCTGCCAGCGCGGTTTTGCCCACGCCCGGTTCACCCACATAAAGGGGGTTGTTCTTGCGCCTGCGGGCAAGCACCTGAATGGTGCGCTCCAGTTCCTCCGCGCGGCCTATGAGCGGGTCTATGCCTCCTTCACGGGCACGAGCCGTGAGATCCACGCAGAACTGGCGCAGGGCATCTGCCTTGTCCGCATCGCCCTTGGGAGACTCCGCTCCTGTCCATGTTTCGCCGGGAAGAGAGTGAGAAATGTATTCAAGCACGTCCAGCCGTGTGAGTCCCTGCGAACGCATAAAATACACAGCATAGGAATCCTCTTCTTCAAACAGGGCAGCCAGCACGTCGCCCACGTCCACTATCTCCTTGCCGGAGGACTGCATCTGCACCACGGCGCGCTGCAGCACCCGCTGGACACCCAGCGTCTGCACCACCTCTGTGGGGGTATCTGCCGGGAGCGGCTCCAAATGCGAGGAGAAGAAGACTTCCAGCCTGCGGAGCAGGGCTTCGGCGTCCGCACCGCACCCCACCAGAATGCCCTTGCCCTGTTCATCGTTAAGGATAGCGAACAGGAGATGCTCCAGAGTGAGAAACTCGTGGTTACGCACCCGCACCTCTGCCACTGCCGCAGAAAGGACAGATTCAAGCCGTTTTCCGAGCATATCTACACCTCTTCCATGCTGCACCGCAGGGGAAACCCCTGTTTGCGGGCACGCGCATGCACTATGGCTACCTTTGTTTCCGCCACTTCAGCGGTATAAACGCCGCACTCCCCCACTCCCTGCTCGTGCACACTGAGCATGATGGCTGTGGCCTCCCGCGTGGTTTTACGGAAAACCTCCGTCAGAATGGCGATGACGAACTCCATGGTTGTGTAGTCGTCATTGTGCAGAAGCACCCGGAAGCGGCGCGGTTCGCGCACCTCGTCTTCCAGAAGGATGTCTTCCCTGCGGTCGGGACTGGCAAATTTATCACTCATGGTTCGCACTCATGGTTCGATCCGGCTCTTCCTGTTTATCATAGCGGCACCTGCTCCCGTGTCGGCAAACCGCCGGATACGGCAAGGCGGCCGGTTGCCGCGGACACTGCAAACCTGCGCGTTGTCCGGCACACGGCACTGATGCCGCGATGCCATACTATAATCCCTTGATGAGTTCATGCAACCGTTGCGGCGGAAAACAGAAGCTTTCGTCGGGCGCAAGCCCTTCTGCAAGCCGCCATTGCCGGTTCAGTTCATGGTACGTAGCACGGCTTGCCTTGTCCATGGAAAGTCCCAGCTGCCGGGCGCAGGCGAGGATGGCATCGCGTTCTCCTTCAAGTTCCACCACATGGCCGAAGGGCATGGTGTCCAGACAGATTTCCACACCGGGAAGCCGCCATTCCTCGCGCAGTTTCTCGTACAGGAAGGCGACCCCGTAGCCCAGCCCCTCCAGCACGGAACGCATGGCATTGAAATCATCCACGGCAGTTTCCCGCTCATCGTAGACTTTCACGTCCTGCGGGACAGGCGCGGAGGGGGGACATTTGAGCGTGAGCAGCGTAGCCTGACGGTCCTTCCACTGCTGGGAACGCAGGCGCAGCAACGTGTGTGCCTGCCGCAGGGTACGCTCCGGCGTGTCAAAGACCATGTTCCGCTCCACATGCCGCCCCAAGCTCTTTGCGCCAAGCCCGGCAAGACATTTCCGCAAGGACGAAAAATCGGCATCTATGAATTTAAGTTCTGTTTCGTGGGCCATACATCCCTCCCCCTCGTCTGTTTACCCATTATGTGTATGGGCTTTTGCGCAACCTTGGTATATAGTTCCGGGCAACGTTCAATGCGCCGTGCCATGCAAGTGCCGCGCCGCAGCATGAGGAGTTTTTACAGTGCAGAAGGTTTTGCTTATTGCCCTTGCGGGCGGACTAGGAACCCTTGGCAGGTACACTATTTCCGGCCTTGTGCACCGTGTGTTCGGGGCTGGCTTTCCCGCAGGTACCTTTATGGTGAACTGCCTTGGCTGCCTGCTTTTCGGCGTGGCATGGAGCGTTATTGAAGAACGTCTCTCACTGCCCCCGGATACACGTATCATTGTGCTGACGGGTTTTATGGGAGCCTTTACCACCTTTTCAACATTCATCTTCGAGACAGCCAACCTGCTGAACGGAGGACAGTGGCTGTATGCCTTTGCTAACTGCGCAGGACAGCTCCTTGTCGGAATGGCCTTGCTGTGGCTTGGGCTGTATGCGGGAAAACTGCTGTAACGCAAAAACGCTTCCCACACCATGCGGGGACATCACGATATCTCACCGGAGGCAGACCATGATTTCTCTTCCCCAGACGGCAGAACGCCTGTGCATCTACACCGGAGAAAAAGACTCTCACAAGGGGCGTCCGTTGCACGAGTGCATTGTGGAAATGGCCCGCGCAAACGGCCTTGCGGGCGCTACGGTCACGCGGGGTATTGCCGGGTTTGGCGCCAACAGCCGGGTGCACACCATAAAGGTGCTGCGTCTTTCCGAAGACCTGCCCCTGCTGGTGGAAATTATTGACACCCCGGAAAAGATTAACGCCTTTCTGCCCCTGCTGGACGCCATTATCCTTGAGGGACTGGTAACCGTGGAGCCTGTGCGCGTCATCTTCTACCGCCATAACGAGGGGAAGAAAAACGCCTGACCCCTGACAGACCGTTCATGCACGGTCTTCGGGATCAGGCATTCCTTTTTCAACCGGAGCCGGACGCGAACATGATTCTGCGTCATGTTGCCGCAACTGCCGGAACTGCCGGAACGGAGACGAAGGCTACAGCACCGCCGCGCGCACAGCATCAATTCCCACCTTTTCCACAAAGCGGGCTACCCGCAGCCGTTTGCCGGAACCTTCGCGGTAGTAGTCCATGAACTTGTCCACCAGCGCCCTGGCGTCTTCCGTTGAGAGGTTTTCTGCCAGCACATCGCCGATGCGCGGGCGTCCGCCTGAGTTGCCGCCCACGATTACGTTCCAGCCATGTTTGGTGCCCACAAGCCCTACATCGCGCACGTAGCTTTCGCCGCAGCACATGGGACAGCCGGACACGCCTATCTTCACTTTGGCGGGGTACGGTTTTTCGTGGAACATATTTTCTATCTCCAGCCCCATGCCCAGCGAATCCTGCAACCCAAGCTTGCACACGGCGGTGCCGGGACATGCCTGCACATAGTGCACGCACAGCTCCGTGGCACGCCCCACCCGCCATTGAAGCTCATCCCACACGGGTTGCACCTGTTCTTCACGCATACCCACAAGCGCGATACGCTGCCCGGAGGTAATCTTTATGATGGGAATCTCATACTTTTTACAAACGTAGGAGATGGTGTCCAGAATCTCAGGGGTAAGCATGCCCGCGGGAGTACGGGGAACAATGGCGTAGGTCTGCTTGTCGCGTTGCAGTATGGCGCCTTCCAGGGGATTTGACATGCGATGCATCCTTTTTTTCATTTTCGGGTTCATGGCAGCCGGCTGCCTGAAATGGTGGGCCACAGACGGCACAAGCCCTGCGGACATGCACCCGCTTTTACGCGCACAGCAGTACCGGACGGGTACAACCATCTGCAATCTGCCACGATGAACAGCCGGGGGAAATTGTTACTTGTCAGAACATCAGCCGCACATGCGCAGTATCTCGGCGGCAATACCCTGCAGGGGCAGCACCTTGCGCACACCGCCGAGCTTTATGGCTTCCTGCGGCATGCCGAAGACCACGCAGGTGGCCTCGTCCTGCGCGATGGTGTGGGCACCTACATCAAACATTTCTTTCATGCCTGCTGCTCCGTCATCGCCCATGCCGGTAAGGATGGCTCCCACCACGTTACCGCCTGCATAGCGCGCGGCGGAACGGAACAGCACGTCCACTGAGGGACGGTGGCGGCGTACCAGCGGGCCGTCCTTCAATTCCACAAAATAGTTCGAGCCGTTGCGCTTGAGCAGCATATGCATGTTGCCGGGGGCGATGAGCACCTTGCCCGGTTCCATGCGGTCATTATCCTCTGCCTCTTTCACGTACATGGCACAGGAAAGGTTGAGCCTGCTGGCAAAGGCATTGGTGAAATGTTCCGGCATGTGCTGCACAATGGCTATGGGCGGACAGTTGGCGGGCATGCCCATAAGCAGGGCTGCCAGTGCCTCGGTGCCTCCTGTGGATGCCCCCACAACGACCACCTTGCCCGTGGCACCAACGGTGCGGGTGGCGGACGATGGCGGCGGCAGCATGGCATCTGCCGAAAGCTTGGGGGACACCTTAAGCTTTTCCGTTACCCGTTTCATGCGGGCACGGGCAGCGGCTTTAACTGCATCGCATATGCGGATGGCGGATTCTTCCAGAAACTGCTTGGTGCTGAGCCGGGGTTTGGTGATGATTTCCACCGCGCCGTACTCCAGCGCCTTGAACGTGGCTTCCGCCCCCTTTTCCGTAACAGCCGAACAGATGACCACGGGGATGGGATGCTGGGTCATAATCTTTTTCAGGAAGGTGATGCCGTCCATGCGGGGCATTTCCACATCCAGCGTGATCACGTCCGGCACCACGGACTCCATGCGTTTGGCGGCGACAAAAGGATCGGACGCGGTGCCCACCACTTCCAGTTCCGGGTCGGCGGCAAAAATATCTGCAAGGGTCTGCCGCACCAGAGCGGAATCGTCCACGATGAGCACCTTTATACGGGGGGGCATGTCGTTATATCCTCCTGTAAACAGTCGGAGCCGCCTGCGTAAGCGGCAGGTCCATTCCGGCAAGGCTTTCTGAGTGACCTATGAACAGGTAGCCACCCGGCTGTAAAAACTGGCAGAACTGCCGGAAGAGGCGCTCCTGCGTAGGCTTGTCAAAATAAATGATGACATTGCGGCAGAAAATAACATCCATAGGATTCTTGAAGGAAAAACGCTCCATGAAGTTAAGCCGCTGGAATTCCACAACGCGGCGTACCTCCGGAGCGATGCGGATAAGCCGCTTGGTGCGGTCTTTGCTGCGCAGCAGGTATTTTTTGCACAGCCGGTCCGGGATGGTGGATATTCTGTCTTCCTCATACACGGCCTTAACGGCGGTTTGCAGGGCGCGGGACGAGATATCCGTAGCCAGTATGCGGAAGGAGAACCCGGAATACTGTTCTGCGAAATCGCTCATGACCATGCCCAGCGTGTACGGCTCCATACCTATGGAGCAGCCCGCACTCCACAGACAGAACTGACGACTTCCGTAACGGCGCACCCAGTCGGGCAGCACCGTGTTGACAAGGAACTCGAAGTGCTTGGGTTCCCGGAAAAATTCCGTGGTGTTGGTGGTGACAACATCAATAAGGTTGCGCAGTTCCTGCTCCATGCCCTGCTCCGTGAACACGAAGTCCACGTACTTTTCGTAGGACATGTAGCCCAGCGTGCGCAGGCGTTTCTGCAGCCGCGCCTCCAGCATGGTCCGCTTGCTGGGCGGCAGTTTTATGCCCACCCGCTCATGAATGAACAGGCTGAGACGCTGGAAGACCTTATCCGACATGGGAGAAGGACGAAAATTAACGGCTGCGGCATTGGGCGAGGGTTCCGGCATGCTCTCGGCGTTCTTCACTGGTTTCCCCTACTGACCGGCTATGGCACTCTGTACGAGGCGGGGGATATCCAGTATCAGCGCCATGGACCCGTCGCCTTTGATGGTTGCCCCGGAAATGCCTTCCACATCCTTGTAGACCTTGCCCAGCGACTTTATGACCGTCTGGTGCTCGCCGATGACATGATCCACCACGATGCCGTAGCGAGCCCCGCCGGAACTGACCACCACGATCTGCTCTATGGCGGGTTCTTCTCCCGGCACCTCGAACTGCTCGCGCAGGGTGATATAGGGCACTATCTCGCCGCGCAGATTGATGATGCGCTGGCTGCCCCCGTTCACGGAAGCGCGGATGTGCTCCACGCACTCTTCCACATGATTGAGGGGAATGACGAAGTATTCGTTGCCCACCTGGATCTGCAGACCATCTATTATGGCGAGTGTGAGCGGCAGCCGTATGGTGATGGTGGTGCCCTTTCCGAAAACGCTTTGCAATTCTATGCTGCCGCGCAGCGAGTCTATGGAGCGTTTGACCACATCCATACCCACGCCACGCCCGGAAACATTGGTTATCTGCGCCGCCGTGGAAAAACCCGGTGCGAAGATGAGATTGCAGATTTCGCGGTCGGAAAGCTCCGCATCCGGGCTGATGATACCCTTTGATACCGCCGAAGAGTACAGCTTCTCCCTGTTCAGCCCGGAACCGTCGTCAGCAATGGTAATGAGCACCTCGCCGCCGGAATGCTCCGCTGAAAGAGTGATGGTGCCCACAGAAGGTTTGCCCGCAGCCCTGCGCGCCTCCGGCTTTTCTATACCGTGGTCCAGACTGTTGCGCAGGCAATGGATGAGCGGGTCGCCCAGCCGTTCTATGACGGTCTTGTCCAGTTCCGTTTCTGCGCCGTGGGTGACCAGTTCCACCTCCTTGCCCAATTCGGACGAAAGGTCGCGGATGAGCCGCCGGAACTTGCTGAAGGTGGTGCCTATGGGCAGCATGCGGATGCCCAGCGTGGAATCGCGCAGATCGTTGGAAAGGCGTTCCAGCTGTTCGGAAAGGTTCACCAGAAGAGAATCGGGCGAAGAATGCACGTACTGGGCTATCTGCGCCTGCACGATGACCAGTTCCCCCACCAGATCCACCAGACTGTCCAGCTTGTCCGCCGCCACGCGGATACTGGACGCGCCTGCGGGTTCTGGCTTTTCTCCCACCTCGCGGCTCCGGCGCATTTCGCGCACGATCTGCTGTTCCGCAAGGGCAGAGTCCACCTGATCTTCCGTGACCAGACCGGCATCTTGCAACACCCTGCCCAACGGCTTATGCTCGTCCAGAACCGATTTGAGGCTTTCCGGCGTAATGTCGCCGCGTTCCAGCAGAATTTCGCCCAGACGCTTGTAGGCCGTTTCATTGTTCAGGCGGTCGCCTTTATCTATGACCTGAATGAACAGTTCGCATTCATCTTCCACGAACATGAAAACATCGCGGATAGATTCCTCGTTCTGCGTGGTGTGCAGAAGCACGTCCCACCACAGGTAGCAGGATTCAGGCTCCAGTTCCTCCAGTGCAGGCAGTTCGCGCACATGGGGGAAGCAGCGCATTTCGCCCATCTGCGCAAGATCGTCCAGCAGATGCAACGGATTGATGCCGGAAAGGAAGATATCCCGCGCGGGTTTGAACCGGATGCGGTAGGTAACCTTGCCGGAAGCCAGTTCCTCGAAACTCTCTTCCGGCCGGATATCCTGCCCTTGCGCAGGGGGAACTTCTCCCAGAAACCCCTTGAGGGCGGCGGTGAGCTCCGCAGCCTGATCCATATCCGGATGTTCGCCGGAAACGCTGCACGCAAGCAGGTGGGCGATATGGTCGCGCGAACGCAAGGTGAGGCTGAGCAGCTCGCGGGTGACGGGCAGTTCATTGTTGCGCACCCTGTCGAACATATTCTCCACATCGTGGGTAAACGCGGCAATATCGTCAAACCCGAACATGGCCCCGGAGCCTTTGATGGTGTGCATGGCCCGGAAGACGCGATCCACCAGATCGGCGTCTTCGGGCTGCTCCTCGAGTTCCAGAAGGGCCGTCTCAAGCTCCGCGAGCAGATCCTGCGCCTCTTCGCGAAAGGCCTGAGTGTTTATGTCATCCTGCATTGCCATGTCCTTATACGCTGCGTTGTCGGACCCCGAAGGCATGGGAACACGCCCACTGCTCTGCCGCCTAGCGCAACACCTTGCGCACCACGTCCACAAGCTGTTCGGGCTTGAAGGGTTTGACTATCCAGCCCGTTGCCCCCGCGGATTTGCCTTCCTGCTTCTTGGACGCCTGCGACTCCGTGGTCAGCATGACAATAGGTATGAACTTGTAGGCGGGAATGGCGCGGATGCTGCGGATGAGCGTGATGCCATCCATATTCGGCATGTTCAGGTCTGTTATAACCATATGTACGGAGCCTTTCATCTTTGCCAGAGCGTCCTTACCGTCCTGCGCCTCAATGACGTCATATCCTGCCTTTTTCAGCGTAAGGCTTACCATCTGCCGCACGCTGGCGGAGTCGTCCACTGTCATTATAGTCTTTGTCATTCCAAACCCCTTACGGCAATTATTTGCTGCGGCGAACCGCAAATCCCCCTGCGTCTTCAGCTTCCGACGCAATAATGCTCAGAGTATCGTGTGCCTATCTACGCTTCAATCCTGAACATTTCCTGATTTCTGCTTTTTACCATTCTTTAACGGCCCGCAGAAGAATGCCAGTATCTGCCATCAGTTAGAACAATTCGACATTATCACCCAAGGAATCATCGAACAATTCCACATCGTCCCCGGCATGGGCCGAAGTTCCGTGACCGCCGCGCCCCAGCAGGGTTCGGTGGATATGGCGTTCGCTCTCCATGGTGTAGCGGTCCAGTAATGCTTGCAGGGCGGGAGGCAGCACAACACTGCCTGTCTGCTGCGGCAGGCCGGAAACCAGATGTTCCAGCGACTCCTGCGCCTCAGCCAGTGCGGCGCACACATCCTCATCCACCCGGATGGACTGTGCCAGCGATGCTGTTTCGTGCGAGAGGTCCGAGGCCTCGCGGTCCACGGTTTCAATCAGGCCATCCGCCCTGCCCTGCACGGAGCGCAATTCCGTCATAAGGCCGGAAAGCTCAGTCACCACGGCCTCTGCCCGGGATGTATCTAAGTAAGTGGCAGCATGCTCGCGCAGCAGCATGGCCGAGGCATCCACGGCCGTGAGGTTGGCGGCAATGCCCGAAGTCTGTTCCGCAGCGTCCTGCGACAGACGCTGGATGGACGTGGCAAGCACGCCCAGGGCCTTGCCCATGTCGCCGGTGTGCGCCGCCTTTATGCTTGCGTTCAGGGCAATGAGTTCAATCTCTGCCCCCACTTCCTCAATCTTATCCAGATAGGCGGTCATGTCAGACACGGTGTTGGCCACGTCCATCATAACGTTGCCCATGCTCTCGCCCTGACGGGCAAGTTCGCCAAACCGCTCAGCAATTTCACGCACCGTGCCGCCTATGGTAGCCAGCGGCGATTCGCCGGTTTCGCCGGTGCTTACGGAGGCAAGGACATGGTGCACGCCGTCCACCTGACCGCCCAGAGCATTGAGCCCTGTGCGCAGCCCCTGCACGGCGCGGGAAAAGCTCTGCCGCGCATTGTCCAGTTGTGAAGCCTGCACGGTGTTCACTGCCGAAAGCCATTGTGCGACATCTTGCTCCGGATGCCTGCCCCGTTCCGCCTTAACGAAACGGGCGGACTCATCCAGAGCCTCTTCCACATGCTCCACCTGCTGACGGACTATATCGTGAAACTGCACAGAGGAAACGATCTCTCCGGTATGATCATGCACAGCCTGTACAATGGCACTGAGTTCTCGGGAGGCGGCAACGGTTTTTTCCGAATGGGCGCGAAGGCGCTCCAGATTCCCCTGAACCCGGTCGAACAGGGTAACAGAGCACTCCGTCTGCATGGACTGCATGGTGGTTATCCGGTCATGCGCCACAAGAGAGAGCTGCTCCAGCCGTTCCGCGAATCCGCGTATGCTTGCAGAGTATTCCACAATTTTTAGGCCGAGTTTTTCCACATCGTCCGCGAGGGTGGTGAATCCTTTGCCGTCTGTGCCCAGCCGGGCACTTTCTATACGCGTGGAGATGCCCAGCATCTGCAGGGTGCGTACGATGCGCCCGTAGCTTTCCAGCAGACGCACAAGTTCTGCAAGCGCAGCACGGACCTTGCTTATTTCTGCAAGATCGCTTCCGTCGCCGGTGGCGCACAGAGAGCGCATGGCGACCATCTTATCCGCAAGCTGTGCGATGGAATTGTGCAGGATGGCCCCGGAGGTGGTCTCGATAAGTTCGCCACCCTTCTGCGCCAACAGTTCCACCCGGTCAGAAAGGGCGTGCAGGTCGGCACCGAGGGCGAGGAAATCATCCTCACGCGAGGCGATTATTCTGCCTAGACGACTCCGGACGGTGAGCATTGCAGTGAGGCTGGAATCGATCATCAAAAGCTCCGGCATGTCAGATGGTACACAGGGCAAGCAACGCGCGCACCGAGGTGTACCTGTGTGCACGGTTACGCACGGCTACGAACGGTTACAAACACTTACGTACGGTTACGAAAGGCCGCGCGGAACACCGCAGAACAATCTGCGGGCAACATCATTCAGCGGAAACGTTGCTGCCGCCAATATCTATACGGTATGCGGAAACACTGTATTCATACAACATATTTTCATCGGGAAAGACAACCATGAACGGAACGGACTGCCGGGGCAACACCGTTGCGGTTGCAGCCGGCGGCTTATGGAAAACGCCGGAACCGAACGCGGCGACAACAGCCTGCGTATCCATAACAGAAAGACGTTCGCGACTAAGCACATGGCCGCACAATCTGCGCAGGGAGGCAATGACACTGCCGTCACGGTCATACAGGATGACAGTGACGGCTACATGATCAAGGGCGGCAGATGTGCCGTTCAGCACCTCGCCTTCAATGACCACCGCCTGCCGACCGTCACGCAGGGGCTGCATATACTGCCGCACATGCCGCAGGTGCAGGGTGTTTTCTTCTGCCAGACACAACGATACACCGCCGCTCATTACGGTGAGGATCAGGACACAAAGCAAAGCGGCGGGCCGGGATGGTGAGGACAGGCGAAACGGGCGACAGGGGAAAGGCTTGGTATCCCTGCGCATTCATGACCGCCTGAACAAGGATTCCTGCAACGAAAGGATGGTATCCGGCGCGTTGCCGTTGCCGCCGGGGCAATAAATGGGGGAATAGCCGAGGCGACGGGCCTGCGAAAGGCGGATATCGTGCCCCGCCACAGGGCGCACCTGACCGTTCAGGTCCACCTCTCCCCACAGGACGCACCGTTCCGGCAACGGGATGTCATAAAAGGAGGAAAGCACGGCCGCCACAAGGGCGAGGTCCATGCCGGGGTCCTGCACCCGCATGCCGCCGCCCACCTTGGCGTAGATGTCCACCTGCCCGAAGTTGAGACGCAGCCGTTTTTCCAGAACGGCGAGAAGCAGGTGCAGCCGGTTGACGTCGAACCCCAGCCCGGTACGCCGCGGAATGGTCAGATAGCTGCGGCTGACAAGGGCCTGCACCTCCACGGCAAAGGGACGCTGCCCGTCCACCGCCATGACCACGGCGGTGCCGGAAAGCTCCGGATTGCGCGCTCCCAGAAAATACGTGGAGGGATCGTCCACCACGCACATGCCCTGCTGGGCCATTTCAAAAACCAGCAGCTCCTGATTGGGGCCGAAACGGTTTTTGAAGACGCGGAGCATGCGGAACATCTGCCGCCTGTCGCCTTCCAGCGAAATGACGGTATCCACCATGTGTTCCAGCAGCTTGGGCCCGGCCAGCTGGCCGTCCTTGGTGACATGGCCCACCAACAACAGCGTGGTGCCCACGCGCTTGCATACCTCTATAAGCTCCGTGGCAACGGCGCGCACCTGACTGACGCTGCCGGGAATGCCTTCGGCACGCACGGAAGTGAGGGTTTGCACGGAATCCACGATAAGCAGGTCGGGAGGAGAAGAATCTTCCAGAGCGGGCAGCACATCATCGAGGCGCGATGTGGACACGGCGGTGAGGTTTTCGGCAAGGGCGTCCAGCCTTTCCGCACGGGTTTTGAGCTGCGCGAGGGTTTCTTCGCCGGAAAGGTAGAGCACCCTTCTGCCCGCATGGGCAACAGCACCGGCCACCTGCAAAAGCAGGGTGGACTTGCCTATGCCCGGCTCGCCACCGATGAGCAGCGCGGCACCGGGCACAAGCCCGTTGCCGAGGATGCGGTCGAGTTGCGGCATGCCCGTGGCGAAGGGCTCTTCGCGCTCCTCGGAGACTTCGCGCAACGGCAAAATCTTTGCCCCGGACGCATGAGGGGATGCGGCGCGCCGCCGTTCCTGCTCCTTGTGGACAATTTTTGCCTCAAGGGTATTCCATTCGCCGCAGCGGGGGCATTGACCGCGCCACTGCGGCGAGGAGGCTCCGCAGGATGAACAGTGGTAAATCTCTTTGGTCTTCACGAAAAATCCCGGCTAATTTTTGGGCGGGTCTTTCGCTTCTATAACCTTCACGCCGAACTCAGCCACGTTGGCGGGAGGATTGTAGAACACCACCATGAAGGGCACTTCCTGCCCGGGAGCGATGTTTGTGTTGTTGGTGAGGATTTCTATCTTATTGTTGAGGGCGGATTCCAGTTCCTGCTGTCCGAGAACCTGCAACTGGAAAAGAGAGACGGTTACTCCCCCGTACTGCTGCTTGCTGGTAAGGGTGACGTTGCTGGCATCAAAAAGGGTTGCTTCCACCTTCACCAGTTCCTTGGGAACGTTGAAGTTGTTCACCACCTTTCCTTCTATGACGAACAGCTGCCCCACTTTTTCGTTGGGCTGATAGTATTGCCGGATGTTGCGCAACGCCAGATGCTTGATGTTATCTGTAGCCACCACATCTTCCGGGCTTGCGTTGCCCTGCACCAGTGCCTGCGTGGCGTTATCCAGAATATCGGGCTTGAAAAAGAACACCCCCGCCCCGGCACCGCCCAGAACAAGAAGCAGGAGTACCAGCACGAGGGCCTTTTTTCCGCCCTTGGCACTCTTCTTTTTCGCGGGCTTGGAGTCTATGCTGAATGAGGCATCGTTGTCGCCCAGCAAATCGTCTAGCGAATCATCATTCAGCGGGGCATGTTCCGGCTTCATCTCGCGCACAGGGGCGGCAAGCGGGAACAGATGTTTGCACACGGTGCAGCGAGCCTTGGCACCGGGCTTGAACATCTTATCAGGAAGATTATATTTTGTAGAACAATTCGGACATGTTACGTGCATTGCGATTCCTGTTTTCTGCTCAATGCTCTGCTGCTCTGGTGCAGCTATTCGACAATTGCCTCGTAAATAGCCCCGAGTTCACGATATTTTTCGGCATAGTCCATGCCATATCCGACAATGAACCCTTTTTGCAACGTAAAGCCGGGGTACCGGACGGTTACGTCCACCTCGCGGCGCTCAAACTTGTCCACGATGGCAGCAATGCTGATGCTTCTGGCTCCGCGCGCCTCAAGCTGGCGCACCAAAAACGCCATGGTATGCCCGGTGTCCACTATATCTTCGACCACAAGCACGTGCTTGCCTTCGATGGAAACCTCGAGATCCTTTGTAAAGGATATGGTTTTGGTGCTGCTTGTTCCCTTTCCGTAACTTGCACACCGCACAAAGTCCACTTCCGGCTGCACAGTTATGCGCTTGACCAGATCGGAAAAAAACATGAACGCGCCCTTGAGCACACACACCACCACCAGCTCTTCTTCCGCGTAGTCGTGGTTTATCTGCTCGGCAAGCTCATTGAGGCGCCTGTCTATCGCTGCCTCGTCATACACCACTCTCAATTCCTTGACTATCATTCCGTCACGCTCCGTGTGCGATGCTACAGATCAATCTGCATGGCAATTTCATCACATTCCGGGAATTTGGGACAATTGATGCAGTCTGCCCACACCTTTTGGGGTAGCACATCCTTAGAAACCTCTGCAAATCCCATTTTCCTGAAAAAGGAGTCCTGATAGGTGAGAGTGAAGACTTTGTAAATACCCAGCGTGAGCGACTCGCTCAGGCACGCCTCCACCAGCTTACGCCCGAAGCCCTGTCCTCTCAGCCGCTCATCCACCGCAAGGGAACGGACCTCTGCAAGACCGTCCCACACAATGGCAAGGGCGCAGCAGCCCTGTATGGGACCGCCATCGTCAGGGTCCACCACGTAAAACTCGCGAAGATGTCCGTATAGCTGGTTCAACGGGCGGGGCAGCAGCAGCCCCTGCCCCGAGCATTCCATGAGCAGCTTGTGCACTGCCTTCACATCCTGCATGCGGGCCTTGCGGATATAGGGCTTGCCCATCTAGTTGTTCCTCTTCAGTTCATCAACCTTGGCGGACAAAGCCGCCTGATCGGCCACGCCCACATGGTCCACAACCAGAGCGCCTCTGGTGTCGTAGATAAGCAGGCGGGGGATGGAGGAGATATTGAAGACGGGGGGCAGATCCTGCTTGGCTCTGAAAACGGGATAATTGAAGCCCGCACGGGCCACCATGGCCTGCAGTTCAGACGGATTCTCGTCTACGGAAACGCCGAGCAGCACCATATGTTCCTCGCTGACTTCATTGCGCAGGCGTATAAGCTCCGGTACTTCCACCTTGCAGGGGGGGCACCACGAAGCAAAAAAATTCACCACCACAACCTTGCCGCGCTCTGCCCGGATTTTGGTGAGCAGGTCGGTGGCTGAAATCTCTTCCACCGCGGTTACGGCCTCTTTTTCCGCCTGCGCGCAACCGGCTCCCAGAACCAGCATAAACGCAAGTGCGCACAGCAGGGTTGCCCACCGGGAAAAAAGTCCCCTGCGGGCCTGCACAGAGCCTTCTGAACAATAGGTAGGATACATAAAAAAACACTCCTATGGTGCAGCGGCAAATGACTGCGCGATCCGTACTGCGGAAACGGCGTCCACGGAATAGCCGTGGGCTCCTATGGCGTCCGCAAAGGCCTGTGTAACCACGGCGCCGCCTACCATGACCTTGATGTGGTCGAGTCCACGCTCGCGCAAAAGGTCTACGGTATCCTGCATGCGCACCATGGTGGTGGTCATGAGGGCGGAAAGGCCGATGATGCCGGCACCATGTTTTTCGGCGGCGTCCACGATGGCCTGCGCCTTCACGTCCTTGCCGAGGTCCACCACGTTGAAACCGTGATTGCCGAGCATGAGGCAGACGATATTTTTGCCTATATCGTGGATATCGCCCTCCACCGTTGCCATGACTATGGTGGGTTTTACGCCTGATTCACCAGACTCCTCCAGCATGGGCCTGAGGAAGGCGAACCCGTGCTGCATGGTCTCTGCCGAACGCAGCAGTTGAGGCAGGAAGTACTCCTTGCGCTCATATTTTCCGCCCACTTCGGTTATGGCAGGGATGAGCATTCCGTTCACCACTTCGAACGCGGTTTTGCCCCCTTCCAGCTCCTTGCGGACCAGTTCCACCACGTTGTCCTTGTCTCCCTTCACCACTGCCTCGTATGCGGTGGCAGCGGCACCAGTAAAGACGGCTCCTCCACCCGCAACCGTGGCGTTGCCCGGTTTCCATTCCGCATAATCGGCGATGAACTGAGCGGCGTTGGCATCGCGGCCCAGCAGTACTTCTGCTGCGGCAAGCGTTTCGCGGATACGCGCGTTGCCGGGGTGCGCGATGCAGGAGGAAAGCCCTTCCGCAGCCGCCATGGCGAGGAAGGTGCTGTTCAGCAGACCGCGCGCAGGAAGGCCGAAGGAAATGTTCGAAAGCCCGATGGTAGTGGGCAGCCCCAGTTCCCGCGTGCAATGGCGGATGGTTTCCAGACACGCCTTGGCGGCCTCTGCCTTGGAAGAAACCGCCAGCGCCAGCACGTCCACCATGATGAGACGGCGCGGAATACCCAGCGCGTCTGCCTGCGCGAGCAGTTCTTCTATGATGGCAATACGTTCAGGCGCCGCCACGGGCAGCTTGCGGCCCTTGAGGGGCAGCAGGATGAACGGCGCGCCGAACTTGCGGCAGAGCGGGCCGAGCCGCTCCAAGCGCCCCGGTTCGCCGCTGATGGAGTTCACAAGGGGCGAAGCGGGATACATGGCGAGAGCGTTTTCCAGAGCGTCCATGTTCGAGGTGTCCAGCACCAGCGGCACGGGATACTGTGAAACAATGCGGCCCACAAGTTCCGGCAGGAGCACTGTTTCATCCACCATGGGTGCGCCCACGTTCACGTCCAGCAGCGGCGCATGACAATCGACCTGTTCCTGTACGAACATCATGCAGGTGGTGAACTGGCCGTTCTGCAATTCCGCGATAAGCTGCTTCTTGCCCGTGGGGTTAATGCGCTCGCCGATGATGCGCACGGGATGCCGCTCGCCGAAATGGACCAGCGCAGCGCGGGATGTGACCGCCATTCCCGCCTGCGGCGCACGCACGGGCTGACACGGCACATCCGCAACGGCCTGCTTGAGCGCGGCGATATGATCCGGCGTGGTGCCGCAGCATCCGCCCATACAGCGCACGCCCATTTCCGCAAAGCGTCTGGTCTGCTCCGCAAAGGATGCCGGGTTGAGCCTGAAGACAGTGTTGCCCGCCGCATCCAGTTCCGGCAGTCCGGCGTTAGGCATGACCAGCACGGGGACGGAAGAGACAGCCAGCATGTGTTCCACCACGGCGACCATCTGCTCGGGGCCGGCGCTGCAGTTGGTGGCCACAAGGTCCACTCCCATGTTGACCGCCGTTTCCACGAACACGTCCGGCGCGCTGCCCGTAAGGCTTACGCCGTTTTCAAAGGTCATGGACGCGCCCACGGGCAGGTCGCAGACCTCGCGTGCGGCAACAACGGCGGCGCGCAGTTCCGCGATGTCAAAGTGGGTTTCCAGAAGGATGAGGTCCACCCCGCCTTCCACCAGACCGCGCATCTGTTCCTTGAAGGCATCCACCAGTTCATGGAAGTCCACATCGCCGAGCGGCCTGAGGAAATGCCCTGTGGGCCCGACACTGCCCGCCACGAACACCGGACGGCCAGCCTCCTGCGCAGCGCGGCGCGCGGCGTGGGCCATGGCGCGGTTGAACCCGACGATATCCGTTCCCGCAGGCATTTTGTAGCGGGTGCCGCCAAAGGTGTTTGTGGTGAGTACATCGGCCCCGGCGCGGGCGTAGTCCAGATGGATACCCTTAAGCACATCCGGGTTGGACAGACACCACATTTCCGGGCTCACGCCCGCAGGCAAGCCCCTTGCCTGCAGCATGGTTCCCATACCACCGTCAAAAAACAGAAAACGCCCTTCGTGTAAGGCCCGTCTGAAATCAAGCACGTGCTATCCCTCGGCAAAAAGCGTAGTATCGTTACCCCGTTCTCCGGCGGCAACGCGCGCCAGTCGGGAACCCATCATGATCATTGCCCGATCCGGTCTACTGAAAAACATTGAAAAGGACAAACGAAAACTATACCATTCATATGTTATGCCTATCGCGTTCGGCGTCCGGCCAAAGCATCCGAGATTTCCAACAAGACGAAACAATGACCAAATCCAAGAATTCCCAGAAAAAAGATATACTCCCGGAACACGAAGAAACCGAGGTTGAGGTACTGGACGGCCCTGAAGAGGATGAGGACGAATCGCTGGAGCTTGACGAGGATTTCATCGACCTGGACGATGACGTAACCATCGACCTGGAAAGCTCACTCGCCCCTGTTCCGTTCGCACTCTCGCCGGACAAGGCTTCTTCCAAGGACTCGCTGCACCTGTACCTGCGTGAAATCAGCAAATTTCCGCTGCTCAAGCCGGACGAGGAGTTTCAGCTTGCACGCAAGGTTCTGGACGAAGGTGATCAGGACGCCGCCTTCCGTCTTGTCTCTTCGCATCTGCGTCTTGTCGTAAAAATAGCCATGGATTTCCAACGCCGCTGGATGCAGAACGTGCTTGACCTGGTGCAGGAAGGCAACGTGGGACTTATGCGCGCAGTGCACAAGTTCGATCCCGAAAAGGGCATTAAATTTTCCTACTATGCCTCCTTCTGGATAAAGGCCTATATCCTTAAATTCATCATGGACAACTGGCGGCTGGTGAAGATAGGCACCACGCAGGCTCAGCGCAAACTGTTCTACAACCTGAACAAAGAGCGCCAGAGGCTTATTTCGCAGGGCTTTTCGCCCGATTCGGCCATGCTTTCTGAAAAGCTGAACGTTTCTGAAGAGCAGATCGTGGAAATGGAGCAGCGGCTGAACAGCAACGACATGTCGCTGGACATTCCTGTGGGCGACGAAGGCTCTACGGCTACCCGTATGGACTTTCTGCCCGCTCTTGGGCCCGGAGTGGAAGATGTGCTTGCCAACAACGAATTAAGCACTATGCTCAGGGAACACCTCAAGACCATTGAGCCCTTGCTCAATGACAAGGAATTGGAAATACTGCACGGGCGGCTGCTCTCTGAAGACCCCGTCACGCTCCGGGAAATTGGCGAGAAATATGACATTACGAGGGAGCGGGTCCGACAGATTGAGGCCCGCCTGCTCCAGAAAATCCGGGACCACCTGTTCCGGGAGATTAAGGATTTTTCCAAGGAATGGATCAACCGTTAAGTCCGAGGGACACCTCCCCCATGACAGCACGCTCCTCTTCACGCCTGATGCGCAACACCGCCGCATGCGCATTGATCTGCCTGAGCCTTGCGGCGACCGCATGCGTTCGCCAGCCGACCATGTCGCCTAAGCCTGCGGAGCCTGAAACACAGGCGGCTCCTCCCGATTCCGGTCAGAAGCTGACCATGACGCCTGAAGCCGCGCAGGTTTACTACTACCTCATGCTGGACGAGGCGGCCCGCAACAACGATCTGCGCGCCGGCGGAAGGGCTATCGGGCAGTTGCTGCAACTGGACCCCGGTGTTCCGGTATTTCTGGATGCTGCGCGCTTTTACGGACTGCGCAAGGAGATTACCCTTGCCCGCGACATAGCCAAAATGGGGCTGGAGAAATTTCCTGACCACTTTGATCTGACAGTGCTGCTGGCGGAAACCTATCTGGAAGAAAACCGCATTGACGAGGCGGTGGGGATTTTGCGGGACCTCATAACCCGCAACCCCGAATCGGCCGACGCCCGGCTGCATCTGGGACAGGTACTTCTGGCCCATGACCGTTTCGCCGAAGCGGCGGACCTTCTGGCCGCACCATCTGCCATCCGTTCCGGCCCGCTTACCCGGTACTACCTGTCGCGCGCCTACATTAACCTTAAGAAATTCAGGGATGCTGAGCGCGAACTAAAGGCCGCTGTAAAATCCAACAGCGACTTTGTGGAGGCTTGGGCTGAACTGGCTTTTCTGTATGAGGTGATGAAGGACTACGTCGCTGCGGAAAAGACCTATGAGCGCATCATCGAGCTTGGTCAGGCAGGGCAGGAAGTGTGGCTGCGGCTCATTGCCCTGAACATAAAGCTGAACAGGCCCGACAAAGCACTTTCCATAGCCAAGAACGGGCCGGAAGAGACGGGTTTTCATCTGCAGGCGGCAACAGCGTTCATGGAGGAAGGATTCAACGAACACGCCAGGGAGCTGCTCGAACCGCTTGCCGACCAGAACAATCCGCCCGCCGAGGTCTTTTTTCATCTCGCACTCATAGCCTTTTCGGTGGACAAGGATTTTGCACGGGCCGTGGATCTGCTGGAGAACATACCGGAGCACAGCCCGCTGTGGGCTAAAAGTGCCCGTTTCCGCGCACAGCTGCTCTATGAGGTGGACCGCAAGGACGAAGCGTTGCAGATAGTGACGCAGGGACGGACCTCTGACCCCGGCGACAGAGAATTCTGGGACATGGAAGTGGACATGCTCGCCTCCATGCAATTGTTTGACGAGGCCCACGCCACTCTGGATGAGGCCCTTGCCCGATGGTCCGATGACCCGGAACTGCTTTTCTCCAAGGGGTCAATTTACGACCTTGCCGGGGACAAGGAGCGAGCCTTTCAGACCATGGAGCGGGTTATCACCATAGACCCGGAAAATCCGCAGGCCCTGAATTACGTGGGATACACACTGGCGGACAAGGGACTGAACCTTGAGCGCGCCCTTGTGCTCATTGAGACTGCGCTCAAGCAGGAACCGGACAAGGCGTACATTGTGGATTCCCTTGCCTGGGTACATTACCGGCTGGGTAATCTGGAAGAGGCATGGGAAGCCATTAACCGCTGTCTCTCGCTTGGCGTGGAAGACCCCACCATATGGGAACACTATGGCGATATTGCCAAGGCCATGGGCCGGAAGGCAGAAGCCCGTAAGGGATACCGGGAAGCTTTGAAGATGAACCCGGGAAATGCCGATGAAATCAAGAAGAAACTTCAGGAAAAATAGTACCATGCCCATAGCACGGAGGCTTCACGCGCTTCTGCCGCATTTCTCCTGTTCGTGCCACGGAAACGGACAGAGTGCGACGCCGCGACGCATGCCCATTCTTCTCTCCGCCGTGCTCCTGCTGGCACTGGCCGCACTCTCCGGCTGTGCCACGCGGCAGACGTTGCCGCCGGAGGCCATTCAGGACCCTGCCGTGCGTGAGACAGCGCACGCCCTTTGGCTGCAGTATCTGCACACCGCCAAAAGCAGAAACTCCGAAGCGCCCTTCCTCATCGGCGCATCGCTGCGCTACTCGACGCCGGACTCCGGCCACCGCCTCGTGCTGCGGGCATGGGGCAACGGGCTGGATCCCATGCGCATAGACATTGAGGCCGGTGTGGGCCAGACCCTTGCCCTTATACGGCAGGACAGCCATTCCTTTGTCGCTTATGACCCCCGCGGACAGAAGGCCTATGTGAACAACGACACCGGGAACGTGCTGCTCCGCTTTGGTCTGCCTGTGCCATTCGGCATCCGCGATCTGGGCAATCTGATGACAGGCAGGTTTGACCGCGTAATACCTGGGGAATACTCCTCGGTTGCCATTGCCCCCGGAGGCGGCTTTGCCTATACTCTTCCCGCCACTTCCAGAGACGGCCACGGCAGCGTATTGCGGCTGAACGCTGCCGGTCAGCCAGAAGAGTGGGTGGCAGGCAAAGGAACCAACCGCATGGCGCTGACCATTGCCGGGTATGACACGCCGGAGGCCCTGCCCCGCCGCTTCACCATCCAGATGGGAGAAGACAAGAACGCCATCCTGCTCATACGGGAACGGGCATGGCCGGAAACGCCCTTCTCCGACGCTCAGTTGGCGGTGGACATTCCTGCAGGAACGCACATCAAGCCCCTGCCGCGCAACTGACATCATCAAGCCCCGGTTTACCGGAGGATGCAATGACTACAGAAAATAACCAACACGCCGGGGTACAGCCGGAAACCACTATTCTGCGCAACCTGCGCATAGGATTTCAGGTATGGCTGGGAGAGATGAGACTGTTGCTCGTGGGAGCAGGCAGAGCCTTTGAACTGCGCCAGTTGCAAAGACGGCTGGACGAAGAATGCGCTGCGCTTGGCAGGCATACTGCCGAACATCTTGCCGCCTCCGGTGAAGAAGCCGTGCCGCCTTCTTTTGATATGATCCGCTCCGCCCGGCAGGTGCAGTTTCTGCAGGACGAAATTCTGCGTCTGCGCTCGGAACAGGAAGATGCTGCCAACAGGGCACGGGAACGTGCGCCCCACAACAACCGCGACTAGTCGGAACTTCCTGCCGGGAAGACGGCCCACCGCCCATACAGAGGTAATTCCATGTCCAAGAAAGTGATCATCGGCTCGGACCACGCGGGTTTTGCACTCAAGGAAGTGCTCGTGCGGCACCTTGAGTCACTCGGATACACCGTTTCCGATGCCGGTCCCGAATCGGCCCAGAGCTGCGACTACCCCGTCTTTGCCCGCAAGGTGTGCGATATGGTGCTGGCGGAAGAGGTTCCCGGCATTCTTATCTGCGGCACAGGCATAGGCATGTCCATGGCAGCCAACAGGCAGCCGGGTATACGCGCCGCCCTGTGCACAAACGAATTCCATGCCCGGGCCACCCGCCAGCACAACAACGCCAACGTGCTCTGCCTTGGCGAGCGCGTGACCGGCCCCGGCGTTGCCATGGAACTTGCCCGCATTTTTCTGGAAACCCCCTTTGAGGGGGGCCGCCACCAGCGACGAATCGATATCTTTGAAGGAAACTGAGAACGCCCGATGCAACTCTACAATACCCTTACCCGCAAAAAAGAGGAATTTGTTCCCGCCGTACCCGGCAAAGTGAACATGTACGTGTGCGGCATAACCGCATACGACCTCTGCCATATAGGTCACGCCCGTTCCGCCGTGGTTTTTGACGTTCTGGTCCGCTACCTGCGCAGCAAGGGGCTGGACGTGACCTTTGCCCGCAATTTCACGGACGTGGACGACAAGATTATCGTCCGCGCCAATCAGGAAGGCATTTCCAGCACGGAGGTGGCGGAAAAGTACATACGCACCTTCTATGAAGACATGGACAGGCTGAATGTGCTGCGGGCGGACATAGAACCCAGATGCACAGAGCATATAGGCGAGATGATTGCCCTGTGCGAGGACCTGATTGCCAAGGGCAAGGCCTATGCCACCGCTTCCGGAGACGTGTACTTTCGTGTGCGCGCCTTCCCGGAATACGGCAAGCTTTCCGGTCGGGATGTTGACGAAATGCGTTCCGGCGCGAGGGTTGCCCCCGGCGAGGAAAAGGAAGACCCGCTGGATTTTGCGCTGTGGAAAAGCGCCAAGCCGGGCGAGCCGCACTGGCAAAGCCCGTGGGGTGCGGGACGTCCCGGATGGCATATTGAATGCTCTGCCATGAGCGAAAAGCACATGCCGCTGCCGCTTGATATTCATGGAGGCGGTCTGGACCTTATCTTCCCGCACCACGAAAATGAAATCGCCCAGACGGAAGCGGCAACGGACAAGCACATGGCCCGCTACTGGGTGCACAACGGGTTTGTGCAGGTGGATTCGGAAAAGATGTCCAAGTCGCTCGGCAACTTTAAAACCATACGCGACATTCTTGAGCGATACCTTCCTGAAACGCTTCGGTTTTTCCTTCTCACAAAGCACTACCGCAGTCCCATCGACTTCAGCTTTGACGTGATGGAGGAGGCAGAGAAGAATCTCAAGCGCATCTATGAAACCAAGGCCCTGCTGCACGAGGAACTGGCCCGCGACAAGTGGACCGGTGCGGAACTGCCCGCCGAAATGACGGAGGAGTTTGACCAGCATGTGACCGCATGGCATGCCGCCATGGAAGACGATATGAATACCGCCGGTGCACTGGGCCATGTATTCGGACTGGTCAGACTGCTGAATCGTGTGGCCGAGGACAAGAACCTGCGCAAGTGTCAGGGAGCGAGTGCTCTTTTCCAGAAAGCTCTGGATGAATTTGCATCGTGGAATACCGTGCTCGGTCTGTTCGGAACGGACGCGCGCGCCTTTCTTGATGAACTGAAGCTGTGCAGGGCTGCCCGCAAAGGCATTGTTCCTTCCCATGTGGAAGACCTGATACAGCAGCGGCAGGAAGCCCGGAAGGCAAAGGACTTTGCCCTTTCTGACACCCTGCGTGATAAACTGGCCGCTCTGGGTGTGGACGTGCGGGATACTCCCGCCGGTCCCGCATGGGATGTGCTGTAGGAAACCAAATGAACAAGCCGTCCGCCGGAACCGTGTCCGCAGCACGCCGCACCGCCCTTGGGTTCTGCGCGCGCCGTTGCGGACGGCTTTTGCTGTGCCTGACTTTGGTGTGCGCAACACTGCTTATGCCGGTGCAGTCCGGCAATGCGGATATCCGCGACCTGTTTGGCGACTTCACCCTCAAAGACGAGATGGAACTGGGCCGCAAGTTCAGCGTGCTGATCAAATCGCGCATGCCTATCATTGAAGACCCGGAGGTGGTCAACTACATCGCCGAGATTATTGACCGGCTGAAAGCCTCCATGCGGCCACATCCCTACACGTTTGAGGCCAGCGTTCTGCTGGACAACTCCATGAACGCCTTTGCCGTTCCCGGCGGCTACCTGTTCATAAACACCGGCATGCTGCTCAATCTGGAAAATGAGTCGGACCTTGCAGGTATTCTGGCGCACGAACTGGCGCACATTACCCAGCAGCATATTGCCAGCCGCCTTGCCAAAGCGAAGAAGACGCAACTGCTTGGTCTTGCGGGTGCTCTGGCAGGGATTCTGCTGGGAGGCGACAGCAACATGCAGGGCGGGCTTGCCGTGGGATCCATCGCGGCGGCTCAGACGGCCATGCTCAACTACAGCCGACAGGATGAACGCGACGCGGACCAGATGGGACTTATCTATCTGGTGGGCGGCGGGTATCCTCCGCAGGGCATGCTCGGCGGATTTGAAGCCATCCGTAAACGGCGCTGGCAGATGGGCTCCACCATGCCCGCCTATCTGAGCACCCACCCGGATATTGACGAGCGTCTGCAGTATCTTTCTGACCGCATACGCGCCCTGCCGGAAGAAATCCGCGCACGCACGGAAGACAACAGCCGCTTCAGGCGCATACAGACGCTCATACGCGCCCGTTACACAGACCCCAAAGTGGCTCTGCTGCATTTTGACAATACCGATACCCAGCAGGACTGCATAAGCCTGATGGGCCGGGGCATTACGCTTTCGCGGCTGAACCGGGTGACAGAGGCGGCGGATTCCTTTGAAAGGGCTCTGACATGCGGCCCGCGTGACCATCTTATCTCCCGCGAGGCGGGCACCTTCCACTATCTTAAAGGAGACCTGAACCGGGCGGGCAGCCTGCTGCAAAAAGCCATTCTGCTTAACCCGCGCGACTTCATGGCGTTTTTCTATTACGCACGACTTCTGGGCGACAAGGGCGACATAAACGGCGCTGCGAACTACTTTGAAGAAATGCTTGTGCACCTGCCTGAAGACCCTGAAATTCACTATTACTACGGGCGGCTTCTCGGACAGAACAGGCGACTGTTCAAGGCGCACCTGCACCTTGCATACAGTGCCCTGTACAAGAACGATAAAAAGAAAACACAATACCATTTAGGCCTTGCACGCAGCAACGCGGCCACCCCGGAAGACAAGGAAGCGCTGGAACGGTTTGACCTGCGCCACGCCGAGCGGGCTGAGTTCTGGAACAAGGATTAGTACGGAGCATACATGCAACTCAGGGGAACCACGATTCTTGCGGTGAAGGACGCCAACGGAGTGTCCATGGCGGGTGACGGGCAGGTAACGCTTGGCCAGAGCATTGTCATGAAGCACACCGCCCGCAAGGTGCGACGTATCTACAGGGACCGCATTATCGCGGGTTTTGCCGGAGCAACGGCCGATGCCTTTACCCTGTTTGAACGGTTTGAGGCCAAGCTGGAAGAGTTTGCGGGCAATCTTTTGCGTGCCAGTGTGGAGATGGCCAAGGACTGGCGCAAGGATAAATACCTGCGCAGGCTTGAAGCCATGCTCATTGTGGCGGACGCGGAGCACATTCTGATTGTCAGCGGCACGGGGGATGTCATTGAGCCGGATGACGGCCTTGCCGCCATAGGCAGCGGCGGTGCGTATGCTCTTTCCGCCGCGCGTGCCCTTTCCCGCAACACGGAGCTTTCGGCTGAAGATATCTGCCGCAAGTCCATGGAGATCGCAGGAGAAATATGCGTTTTCACCAACGCCAATCTCACGGTGGAAACCATTTCCCGGTAGGCGTTAAGGCATGTCATCAACATCACAGCACCCCCCGGTCATTCTCACGGCCGGATGCAAGATAAATCTCTCCCTCCACATCATAGGGGTTCGCCCGGACGGCTACCACGAGCTCGATACGTTGTTCCACCCCCTGCCCTTTCCCTGCGACAGGCTGGAAATTGCGCCTGCAACGGCAGGGGCTGGCCTTGTACTGGAATGTGACCGGGCCGATCTGTGCACGGAGGACAACATTCTGCACAAAACGTGGCGGCTGTTTGCCGAGATGACCGGGCATGCCCCGGACCTGCAGGTGCGGCTGTTCAAAGGCATTCCGGACGGAGCGGGTCTGGGGGGAGGCAGCTCTGATGCAGCGGTGTTTCTCGACTATTTGAACCGGCATGCGACGAACGGTATGAACGAAGCATCCACCTCCGGCCCTGCAGCGTTATCTGAGCAACAGATGGCAATGCTTGCGGCGCGCATCGGGGCGGATGTGCCTTTTTTTCTGCGCAATGTTCCGGCACGGGCAACCGGCATTGGCGAAAAGCTGACTCCACACCCCGTGAACCTGAGCGGGTTCACCCTGCTTCTGGCCTGTCCGCCTGAACGTGTTTCCACACCATGGGCATATGGCGCGTGGGATAGGCAGAATCCCGGAAAAATCCTTCCCGCAGGCGAAGCGGAGCGGTTGACATATTCCGCCCATACGTTTACAAGGCCCTTCTCTCGTGCCTTGTGGCTTTTTAACAGCTTTGAGTCGGTGGTATTTGCAGCCTTTCCGAAGCTGCGGGCGTATAAGGAATCACTCATCAGGCATGGTGCCGCCGTTGCGTTGATGAGTGGAAGTGGCGCAAGCCTCTTCGGCCTGTACAGAGAGATGGAAAAGGCAATGCAGGCCGCAGCACTTCTGGAAAAAGAAGGCGTGCGGACCTACATCCACCACCTGTAGATGTTGGGGTGTCGCCAAGTTGGTAAGGCAACGGGTTTTGGTCCCGTCATTCGAGGGTTCGAGTCCTTCCGCCCCAGCCATTTACTCCATTTACAGGTGAGTTACTTACCTCAAGCCCGGACCTGAAAATCATGCACGGCGACTTGAAGATACTCACTGGCTCATCCAATCCGGAACTGGCTAAGGCCATATGCAACCATCTGGGCTGCCAGCTCACTCCTGCTGTCTGCGAGACATTTAGCGACGGCGAGATACGCATTGAAATCGGGGCCAATGTCCGCGGCGATGACGTTTTCGTTGTTCAGTCCACCTGCGCACCCGTTAACTACAACCTTATGCAGCTCTGCCTTATGCTCGACGCGCTTAAGCGCGCCAGCGTGGGCCGCGTGACTGCCGTTGTGCCCTACTACGGCTACGCACGACAGGACCGCAAAGTTGTACCCAGAGCGCCCATAAGCGCCAAGGTTGTGGCGGACTTCCTCACCACTGCCGGTATGCACCGGCTGGTTACGGTTGATCTGCACGCAGGACAAATTCAAGGATTCTTCAACACTCCGGTGGACAACCTGTATGCCGCGCCCGTCATCCTTGACTACCTGCGCGACATTCAGGGCGACATCGTGATGGTTTCTCCCGACGCAGGTGGGGTTGAACGCGCCCGTGCCTTTGCCAAGCGGCTGAACGCAGGGCTTGCCATCATCGACAAGCGCCGCGACCAGCCCAATCAGGCTCAGGCCATGCATGTCATTGGTGACGTGAAGGGCAAGGTGGCCGTTGTGGTGGACGACATGATCGACACCGCAGGTACCATGGTGGCAGCCGCAAGGGTGCTCATGGAAAACGGTGCCAAGGAAGTTATGGCCTGCGCCACCCACCCCGTTCTCTCCGGCCCCGCCATAGAACGCTTGAATAATTCCGCATTTTCCAAGGTTCTGGTAACAGACACCGTGCCTCTAGGCGATAAGCTTGAGCACTGTGACAAGATTACCGTACTTTCCATAGCCAGCCTGCTGGCCCGCTCCATTCATAACATACATACGGAATCGTCCGTAAGCGTGCTATTCGTTTAGCATGTTCATCCGTAGCGAGTGAAACACCTCGCGGTGGAACCCAAAGGAGTAACTCATGTCCGAAAGAATTACCTACCCCGTCAAAAAGCGCGAAGGTCTGGGCAAGGGCGCAAACCGCCGCCTGCGCGAGAATGGCCTTATCCCCGGCATCTTCTACAGCCCCACCGGTGAAAACATTCCCGTGGAAACGGAAGTGCTCCCCTTCGCAAAGCTGTATAAGAGCGTGGGCAAGACCACCGTCTTCAATCTGGATATCGAAGGCGAGAGCAAGCCCTGCATGCTGTGGAAGGTGGAAATGCACCCCTTCAAAAGCCGCGTGCAGCATATCGACTTCTACGGTGTGGACCTTGACAAGGAAGTTTCCGTAAAGGTTGAGATCAAGCAGGTTGGCGCCTCCAAGGGTGTTAAGGCTGGCGGTCGTCTGGAAGATTACCGTGACACCGTAACCATTGTCGGCAAGCCCGAACTGCTGCCCCCCTTCATTACTGTGGACGTTACTGAAATGCAGATCGAAGACGCCGTTTTCGCTTCTGCTCTTCAGCTGCCTGAAGGCGTGCGCGTAGTGTACGACAATGACTTTGTCATCCTGCGTGTTGTGCCCGGCCGTTCCTCTGCTGCCGAAGAAACCCCTGAAGAAACCGGCAAGAAGAAGAAAAAGTAAGCTTTGCTTATCCTTTGCGGCCCCTTGCCGAATGGCTTGGGGCCGTTTTTCTATTTTTAACGGATGCCCTGACAGCGCTTGGTCAACGGGTTACAGGACTATTCTCCATCCGGCGGGGAGGCACACGAATGCAGGTAGCGGGACTTATCGTAGGACTGGGCAACCCCGGCAAAGAATACGACAACACGCGCCACAACATGGGCTTTATGGCTGTGGACGCGCTGATGGACGATGCGCGTCGCTTTCAGCCTGACGCGTGCACCCCCCTCTCTTCCGGCAAGAAGAAGTATCTGCTCTGGAAGTGTTTTCCCGGTGGCCTGCGTACTCCGTGGCTCATTGCCAAGCCACAGACATACATGAATCTTTCCGGTGATGCCGTGGGACATATCTGCGGATTTTACAATCTGAACCCGGAACAGGTGCTTGTAGTGCATGATGAGCTGGATCTGCCTCTCGGACGCATGAAGTTCAAAACAGGCGGAGGATTGGCTGGTCATAACGGCCTGAAATCTATAGCACAACATTTGGGCACCCGCGACTTTCACCGGCTGCGTCTCGGTATAGGCAAGCCGGATCATCCCAACACCGCAAGCTACGTGCTCAGCCGCTTTTCGCCGCAGGAGTGGACCACTGTTCAACGAGTAATGGTCGGCGCAGTGCGCGGCATGCTCTGCTTTGCCGAGCAGGGAGCAACGCAGGCCATTCATATGGTTAACGCCTTTGATGCGGGAGTATGATTACGGCTTTACCAAATTGACATGGACTCTTATGGCGGTTTGGGCTATATTTCTTTTTCGCGCTAAAAAACCGTGCGGAGTATCCAAGGAGTTTGACAGTTGTTCGTGCCGAACCAATTAGTGGTGTATCCGGCCCAGGGTGTGGGCAGAGTGGAAAAGGTTGAGAGCCAGACCATAGGTGGGTCTGCCGCAGCCGAGTTCTACATTGTACGCATCCTGAGCAACAACGTTACCCTCATGGTGCCCGTGAAAAACGCCACCAACGTGGGTCTGCGGGCTGTATGTTCCGCAGAGAAGGGAAACTCCATCCTGCAAAGCCTTGCTGACCGTTCCGACTTTACCGGGTACACCGGCCAGAACTGGAACCGCCGCTATAGAGAGTATTCCGAAAAGCTGAAAAGCGGCGAGCTTGCCGATGTGGCTTACGTGCTTAAGGAACTGCTGCTCATAGGCAAGGATAAGGAGCTTTCTTTTGGTGAAAGAAGGCTTCTGGAACAGGCCATGGGACTCATAACGCTGGAACTGGCCCATGCCCTTGACCGGGAACAGGCGGCCGTGCAGTCTGAGATTGAAGCCATGTTTGCCGATGTGCTTGAGGCGCAGGAAAAAAATTAGCGGTTTCCAGTTGCTTTCCACGTTGCAATAGGCTAGGTTTTTTCCCGGACAAGCTTGGGGTTTACTGCATGCGCCGTCATGACATTTCCCCGCTACAAGCGTCCGGTGTCCTTCCTGCCGTGCATCGGCAGATGCACAGACAGAATTTCCTAGTATCATCCATTCATTTCAGGCTAGCAGGATTCCATTCTGCTTTGCATGCGCACATACATCCGAAACATCACCCTCCAACGCATCTGAGTCCTTATGGCTACAAAGAAAGACGTTGATGATAACAGGCAGGAGTCCCCACAGCGCCCGCGAGGACAGTCCAAGCCTGCTCAGAGAAAACGCAAACAATCCCCCTCTTCCAACAAGGGCGACTCCAAGTCCAAACCTTCCCAGCACCAGAATCGAAAAGCGGACATGTATGATGACGCCGATCTGGATATGGCTGTCACCCCTGATGTGAACGGCGAAGGCGGGCTCAATCTTTCGGAGCTTAAGCTCAAATCCGCAGCCGAGCTCATGGAGCTTGCGGACCAGTATCAGGTTGAGAACCCCAGCAACCTACGCAAGCAGGAGCTGATTTTCGCCTTGCTCCAGCGCTGTGCGGCGCAGAACGGAGCCATTTCGGGCGATGGCGTGCTGGAAATTCTTCCCGATGGGTTCGGGTTTCTGCGCTCCCCCATGTACAGCTACATGCCCGGCCCGGACGACATCTATGTCTCTCCTTCCCAGATCCGCCGATTTGGCCTGCGCAAAGGCGATGTGGTTTCCGGCCACATACGTCCGCCCAAGGAAGGGGAACGCTATTTCGCCCTGCTGCGCGTGACCGAGATAGGCTTTGAGCCGCCGGAGCGCTCCAAGAATCTGGTTCTTTTCGACAACCTAACCCCCATCTACCCCCTGCGGCAACTCAAGATGGAAACGGGGCAGGACAACAACTCCGGGCGCGTCATTGACCTTATGGCCCCCATCGGCTGCGGACAGCGCGGCCTTATCGTGGCACCGCCGCGCACCGGCAAGACCATGATTCTGCAATCTCTTGCCAACTCCATAAACGCCAACAACCCGGACGTTTACCTCATCATCCTCCTCATTGACGAACGTCCCGAGGAAGTGACGGACATGGAGCGCACGGTCAAAAACGCGGAAGTGGTAAGCTCCACCTTTGACGAACCGCCGCAGCGCCACGTTCAGGTTGCTGAAATGGTTCAGGAAAAGGCCAAGCGACTTGTGGAACGCGGACGGGATGTTGTGATTCTTCTGGACTCCATCACCCGTTTGGGCCGCGCCTACAACGCTGTTACCCCCTCTTCCGGCCGCGTGCTTTCCGGCGGTCTGGATGCCAACGCACTGCAACGCCCCAAACGCTTCTTCGGTGCTGCGCGCAACCTTGAGGAAGGTGGCAGCCTGACCATCATTGCCACCGCGCTGATAGACACCGGCTCACGCATGGATGAAGTCATCTTCGAAGAATTCAAGGGCACCGGCAACCTGGATATCTATCTGGACCGCCACCTAGCCGACAAGCGCGTCTTCCCCGCCATAGACATAAACCGCACGGGCACCCGCAAAGAAGACCTGCTGCTGGACGAGGAAACGCTCAACCGCGTGTGGATTCTCCGCAAAATACTTTCGCCCATGTCCTCCATCGACAGCATGGAATTCCTGCTTGGAAAGATGCGTGGCACAAAGAGTAATGCCGAGTTCTTCATGGCGATGAACAAGTAGTCACCACACCTTCTGATAATACAATACAAAAAGCCTGCTCCGTGCACTATCGGGGCAGGCTTTTTCATATGCAACCTCTTCGCCTTGTCCGCTGCTTTGCAAATGTCTTCGGATGCCCCCTCACCCCCCTCTTTTATTGATTGATTGCACAATCCACATCTTGCCCCGGCTACATCTGGCTGCCGAGCGTAAAATTGCACAGTTTTTCAGGTTGTTCTTTCCTCACGATTCACACACTCGTACAAAGAACTGTGTACCCAAACACTTTTTGAGCTGTGATACGATAACTTTTCTCTATCGATTCTGGTCGAAAACATTTGTAATCCATTGACACAACATTAAAAAGGATTGTAGCTATCAATAGGTATTTCACAAAGCTATAGGGTGTTTATAGCTGAGGGGTTTTTTCAAAACGCCAAAAAGGTAAGGAGGCAGGGATGAGTCTCAGCAGGCGTGACTTTGTTAAACTGTGCACAGGCACGGTGGCTGGAATGGGAATTTCCCAGATGTTCCACCCCAGTGTCTGTGAAGCCATTTCCGGCTCGCTTAATGGCAGCCGCCCCCCCGTGCTGTGGGTTCAGGGCTCAGGCTGCACCGGATGTTCAGTATCTTTGCTGAACTCCGTAAACCCGCATATCAAGGATCTGCTTCTTGATGTGATCAGTCTGGAGTATCACCCCACCGTTATGGCGTGGGAAGGCGAACCCGCCATGGAGCACATGTACAAGATTGCCGAAGAATACAAGGGTGGCTTCTTCCTCGCGGTTGAAGGCTCCATTCCTGTTGCCGCAGACGGCAAGTACTGCATCATTGGTGAAGCGCACCACAAGGAAATCTCCATGGTGCAGGCCATGAAGGACCTGGCACCCAAGGCTGCCGCCGTTCTTGCCCTTGGCACCTGCGCCGCCTACGGCGGTATTCCTGCTGCGGAAGGCAGCGAAACCGGCGCCATGTCGGTTCGCGACTTCTTTGCTCAGGAAGGCATTGCCACGCCCGTAGTGAACATTCCCGGCTGCCCGCCCCACCCCGACTGGATTGTGGGAACCGTGGTTGTTGCCCTGGAAGCCATCAAGACCCACGGCCTTGCTGCCGGTCTGGGCGAAGTGGTGAAGCTTCTCGACAGCGAGGGACGTCCCACGCCCTTCTTCGGCGAGAACATCCATGACAACTGTCCGTACCTGCCTGCTTTCGATGATGACAAGATGTGTAAAACACTGAGCGACAAGGACGGCTGCCGCATGGAAGTGGGCTGTAAAGGCCCGAGCACCATGGCAGACTGCTACAAGCGCAAGTGGAACAACGGCATTAACTGGTGCATCGACAACGCCGTGTGCATCGGCTGCGTGGAACCGGACTTCCCTGATGGTAAGTCGCCTTTCTACGAAATGTAGTCGCACCCTTGTCTTTCATTGTTTGAAGGAGGAATCATATGTCTTCTTGTAAGCGCGTTGCTGGCGCAACCGGCAAGACCACGCTGCACATCGATCCGGTTACCCGTATCGAAGGCCACCTCAAAGCCGAGGTGGTGGTTGAGGGTGGCAAGGTTGTCGATGCCAAGCTTTCCGGCGGTATGTTCCGCGGATTTGAAACCATTCTGCGCGGACGCGATCCGCGCGACTCTTCCCAGATCGTTCAGCGCATCTGCGGCGTATGCCCCACTGCGCACGCCACCGCATCCGTTATGGCGCAGGATGCTGCCATGGACACCAAGGTGACCACCAACGGACGCATTACCCGTAACCTTATCTTTGGTGCCAACTACCTGCAGTCTCACATTCTGCACTTCTACCATCTGGCTGCGCAGGACTTTGTGCAGGGCCCGGACAGCGCCCCCTTTGTGCCGCGCTACAAAAACTCCGACCTGCTGACAGACCGTAACAAGGGCCTTGCCGCTGTCAACGCCGCTGCTGTTGACCAGTACGTGGAAGCCCTTACCGTGCGCCAGGTCTGCCATGAAATGGTAGCCATGTTCGGCGGCAAGATGCCCCATGTTCAGGGTATTGTTGCCGGCGGTTCATCCGAAATTCCCACCAAGGAACGCCTCATAGAATATGCTGCGCGTTTTGATCTGGTGAAGAAGTTCGTTATCGAAAAATACCTGCCTGTCGTATATCTGGTGGGTTCCCAGTACAAGGACCTGTTTGCTGTGGGCCAGGGACACCGCGCATGCATCGCTTACGGCGTGTTCCCCCTGAACGATGCCATGACAGAGTTCATGCTTAAGCCCGGCGTATACTACAACGGACAGGATCATGCACTTGATCCGGCCCAGATTCACGAAGACGTGAAGTACTCCTGGTTTGACGACAGCACCACCGGTCTGCATTACTCCAAGGGGCAGACCAAGCCCAACCCCCATAAGGAAGGTGCCTACTCCTTCGTCAAGGCTCCCCGTTACAACGGTGTTGCCTGCGAAGTGGGCCCCCTCGCCCGTATGTGGATTGAGAACCCGCCGCTGTCGCCCATCGGCCAGAAGGCGCTCAAGGAGCACTTTGGTCTGGACGCCAAGCGCTTCCGCGACCTTGGTGAAGACGCTGCCTTCTCCCTTATGGGTCGCCATGTGGCCCGTGCGGAAGAAACGTGGTACATGCTCGACTTCATCGAATCCTGGCTGAAGGAAGTTAAGCCCGGCGAAGAAACCTACGTTAAGCCCGAAATTCCGGACACCGGCGTGGGTACCGGCTTCACCGAAGCCCCCCGCGGCTCCCTGCTGCACTTCCTGAGCATCAAGGACAAGAAGATTGACAACTACCAGATCGTTTCCGCCACCCTGTGGAACTGCAACCCCCGCGACGATAAGGGGCAGCGTGGTCCCGTGGAAGAAGCGCTCATCGGCATTCCCGTACCGGACATTGAAAACCCGGTAAACGTGGCGCGGCTTATCCGCGCCTTTGACCCGTGACTGGGCTGTGCCGTGCACGTGATGCACGCAGAGACCGGCAAGGTTTCCGTTGTTGAGTGCAAGTAACTTGACATAGATACCGCCATACTGAAGAGGGCCGGGCATTCCGGCCCTCTTTTTTAGTGGAACCGCCTGCAGCAATGCGGTGCGTTACCTTCTGCCAAACCGGGGCAGGCATGCCTGCCCCGGCGTGCAGAATATCCGCTTGCGGTGCGGGGCGTACTGCCGGTATTCTTCCTGCGGAATGCCGTTGGCAGGTGCATAAGGACATGCATTGTGCAAAGCACAACATACGCTTGCCCTTACCCGCTGCCCTGCTGTTTCATACAACCACTCAAACGTTACCGGATTCAAAGCATGTCCACACCGAAGAAACTGCTTGTTCTGGGCATAGGCAACAGCCTGCTCACAGACGATGGCGTAGGCGTTTTTGCCGCTGAGGCTTTGCAGAAAGAAACCTGGCCGCCGGAAGTGACCATCATGGAAGGTGGCACCTTTACACAGGATATCTTCTATCTTTTTGAAGGATATGACAGGCTGCTGGTGCTGGATGTCATCCACGGTGGGCACGAGCCCGGCACGCTGTACACGCTTACCGAGAATGACCTTGTTTCCAACGAAAGCCAGCGTATTTCCATACACGATATTGACATGCTGGACTCGCTGAAGATGTGCGAACTGAAGAACGGCTCACGCCCCCGCATGGAAATTCTGGGCATGGAGCCGCAGGATATAACCACATGGAACATTGGCCTTTCTGTGCCCTGCCAAGAACGCTTTGATACGTTTCTGGAACTGGCCCGGAAGGAAATTGCCCGTATTGTCAGCGAGATGCGTAACAACCCCTGACAGTTACGCACCCTACGTATTCGCAAGGAAATGGTCTGGAGAACATCAAGATTTTTTCTTGATGGTGTATGTCCGGCTTTGCTTCTGTTTTTCTTCACCCTTTTTATCAGCGGCTTTTCCCCGCACGAGCTTTTTGAAGCGCTCCGGCATAAAAAAATCCGGGGCGCTTCTTGGTTCATCCACACCTACGCCCAACCAGGCGCACTTTTCTATAGACACCGCAGCATAGATATGCCCTTCGGCCCCCTGTTCAGGCAATCAGCATTTTCCGGTTTCAAGTCTGATCCAACCCCGTCGCTGAGAGCGCAACTGGGTGCAATGATGCTCTGCCGCGCACCGCATTTGCCCATCACCGCACTGACTACAAAGACTTGCACACAAGTGCATGCGTCTTTACTGCGTTCGCCCTTTGTATACCTTTGCAGGTGACTACTGGCAACAACGACTGTTCATTCATTCAATGTGTTACGCACGAGCATGAAACTGTTTCTCACTCCATCGAAAAAGCGAATACATTTTTTATCCCTGCATTATAATAAACAATCCAACAAAACATTTTTCTCCACACCACTTTATCTTTTGTACTTTTTTATTGTATGGTTCCCGTGACTCCTGCATGAGGGTGCTGCTTTTTGCGGGAGTCGTGCTAACCTATCCTGGCAGAAGGTAACGCACAGCACCGGCAATTCGTGTTGCCGGTGTTCTCCCCGGAGATAGGGATACTCCGGGGCAGTAGACCCTGTTTCATTCAAGGAGGTTCCTATGAAGTTCTCTGTGGGTCTCGGCAAAGAAGGCGTTGAGGAACGGCTGGAAAAGAACGGCGTCTCCCGCCGTGACTTCCTGAAGTTCTGCTCCGCACTTGCTGTTGCCATGGGAATGGGACCGGCATTCGGAGCGCAGATTGCTAAAGCAATGACCGCTCCCGGCCGTCCTTCCGTGGTGTATCTGCACAATGCCGAGTGTACCGGGTGTTCCGAATCCGTGCTGCGGACTTTCCAGCCTTTCATTGACGAGCTTATCCTCGACACCATCTCGCTGGACTATCACGAAACCATTATGGCTGCCGCCGGCGATGCGGCTGAAGAAGCACTGCACCATGCCGTTAACAGCCCGCATGGCTTTATCGCCATCACCGAAGGGGCCATTCCCACCAAGGATAACGGCATCTACGGCAAGGTTGCCGGGCACACCATGCTGCAGATTAACAGCGAAATCCTGCCCAAGGCACTGGCTGTTATCAATTACGGCACCTGCGCCACCTTCGGCGGCGTGCAGGCGGCCGCCCCGAACCCCACCGACGCCAAGGGTATTAACGATGCTCTGGCACATCTGGGTGTGAACGGCATCAACATTGCCGGCTGTCCGCCCAACCCGTATAATCTGGTGGGCACCATCGTGTACTACCTGACCAAGAAGGCCCTGCCCGAACTGGACAGCCTGAACCGGCCCACCATGTTCTTCGGACTGACCGTGCATGAACAGTGCGAACGCCTTCCCCACTTTGAGGCGGGAGAGTTCGCCCCCTCATTTGACTCGGAAGAAGCCCGCAAGGGCTGGTGCCTGTATGAGCTGGGCTGTAAAGGCCCCAGCACCTACAACAACTGCCCCAAGATCAAGTTCAACCAGACCAGCTGGCCCGTAGAAGCCGGTCATCCCTGCATTGGGTGCTCAGAGCCCAATTTCTGGGATGACATGAGCCCCTTCTATGAAATGTAGGCCGCAAGGAAAACTGATCTTGAACGAACATCCCAAGGAGGATGACTATGAGTGGTTGTAGAGCGCAGAAGGCCCCTGCCGGTATCCCGGTTACTCCGCAGAGCAATTATTCGGGCAAGGTGGTCGTTGACCCCATTACCCGCATTGAGGGGCATCTTCGTATTGAAGTGGAAGTGGACAACGGCAGAATCTCCAACGTATGGAGCTCTTCCCAGCTGTTCCGCGGCTTGGAAATCATTCTCAAAGGCCGCGACCCGCGCGATGCGCAGCACTTTACCCAGCGTTCGTGCGGCGTGTGCACCTATGTGCATGCCCTCGCATCCACACGCTGTGTGGATAACGCCATAGGCGTACGTATTCCCAAGAACGCGACCCTTATCCGCAACATAGTGCTTGGTGCACAGTATATGCACGACCATCTTGTGCATTTCTATCATCTGCACGCCCTTGACTGGGTGGACGTAACCAACGCACTGAAGGCTGACCCGGTAAAGGCAGCCAAAATTGCCAACACTATCTCCGGACGCCCCACAAAGGCGGAAGACCTGAAGGCCGTGCAGACCAAACTGAAAGCGTTTGTGGACAGCGGCCAGCTTGGCCCCTTCACCAACGCCTACTTCCTTGGCGGGCACCCCTCCTACTATCTGGAACCGGAAGTGGACCTCATCGCCACCGCGCACTATCTGGAAGCCCTGCGCCTTCAGGTAAAGGCCGCACGCATGATGGCCGCCTTCGGCGGAAAGAATCCGCACACCCAGTTCACAGTGGCCGGCGGCGTTACCTGTTACGATGCCCTTACCCCCAAGCGCATCAAGGAATTCCGCGAACTGTGGAAAGAAACCACCGACTTCATCAATCAGGTCTATATTCCTGACCTGCTGGCCGTTGCCGCCAATTACAAGGACTGGACCCAGTACGGCGGCACCTCGAACTTCATCACCTTCGGGGAATTCCCGACGGATGAATACAACCTCAACAGCCGCTTCCTGCCGCCCGGTGTCATCTTTAACCGTGACCTTGGCAACATGCAGGCATTTGATCAGAACAAGATCGAAGAACACGTCAAGTACAGCTGGTATGAAGGCGACAAGGCCCATCATCCCTATGAAGGCGTTACCGAGCCGCGCTACACTGACATGCACGGCGAAGACCGTTACTCGTGGATGAAAGCTCCCCGCTACATGAACGAGGCCATGGAAACCGGGCCGCTGGCGCAGGTGCTGGCCGCCTATGCCAAGGGGCATCCCAAGATCAAGCCGCTGGTGGACATGGTTCTCGGTAAGCTTGGCGTGGGCGCAGGAGCCCTGTTCTCCACCCTTGGCCGCACGGCGGCACGGGGCATTGAGACCGTGGTTATTGCGGAAGAAACCGGACGCATGCTGGACGAACTGGAAGCCAATGTGGCCGCCGGTGACGGAAAGATATACGAAGAGATTGAAATGCCCCGCGATGCGGAAGGCGTGGGCTTTGTCACCGCACCGCGCGGCGCACTTTCTCACTGGATCAAGATCCGCGATCACAAGATCGAGAACTTCCAGCTCGTGGTGCCTTCCACATGGAGCCTTGGACCGCGCTGCGGCAATAACAAGCTCGCCCCCGTGGAAGAAGCCCTGATGAACACCCCCGTGGCAGATCCCAAGCGCCCGGTGGAAATTCTGCGCACGGTGCACTCCTTTGACCCCTGCATCGCCTGCGGTGTGCACGTCATAGACAGCCGCACCAACGAAGTGCACAAGTTCAAGATTCTGTAATTGAAAGAAAATCCTCAAAACACGGGAACCCGGCCTTGCGCCGGGTTCCCTTTTTCAGATAAGGTGCACGCATGAGTGATGCTAAACGAATTCTGGTGCTTGGCGTAGGCAACATCCTGTACACTGACGAAGGGCTGGGCGTGCGCGCCGTGGAAATGCTGCAACGGGAATATACGTTTTCCGACAACGTAACCCTTATGGATGGCGGCACCTTGGGCATGAAACTCATGGATTCCATGATGGACAGCCAGTATCTGATCGTAGTAGATGCAGTGCTCGGGGGCAGCACTCCTGCCACAGTTTACCGCCTGACGGGCGAAGACCTGCGCAAGAGTCTGGGGTTCAACGATTCCATGCATCAGACGGATCTTGTTGACACGCTCATCTACTGTGAACTTGCGGGCAACAGGCCGGAAACGGTGGTTATAGGCATGGAGCCTGTGGACTACCATAGCATGGGGCTGGAGGTTTCGCCCGATGTGGCTGAACGGTTGCCCCACATGTGCCGATGTGTTCTTGATGAAATAACTGCCGCAGGCGGAAGCTACACGCCCATTGTTTGCTGACGCTGACCGACATTTTTTGGATAAACAGACCCGGAGGTTGCCATGTGTCTTGCCATACCCGCTGAAGTTGTTGAATTGCATCCCAACGACATGGCCCGTTGCCGTGTGGGTAAAAGCGACACCTATGTGGACGTTTCCACCATGTTGCTGGAAACTGCCGCTGAAATTGGCGACTACCTTATTGTGCACGCGGGCTTTGCCCTGCGCAAACTCGATTTTCAAGAAGCGCAGGAAACACTGCGCCTTCTCAGGCAAATGGCGAATATCAACGAAGATTCCCCCGGCGCTTTCTAACCCATACGATTGTTTGCATCAGGTGCTGTTGTGAACCGTTTGAAAACCATCCTCGCCCTCGGAGATTCTCTCACAGAGGGATACGGCCTCCCGACTGAGGCTTCCTTTCCCGCCGTGCTGCAAAGACTGCTGCGCCAGCGCGGGCACAATGTCTCCATTATCAATCAGGGCCTTTCCGGTGACACGGCGTGGGGAGGGCTTAAACGGCTGGAACGGTACCTCGCCACGCGGCCCAGACCAGACGCCGTTATCGTGGAACTGGGTGCTAACGATGCCATTCAGCTCACCGACCCATGGGAAGTGGAAGCCACTCTGGACAGCCTGCTGCAACGGCTGGCGGAGGAAGAGATTCCTGCCCTGCTCGCCGGAATGCGACCACTCGTTCCTGCGGACGAGGAATACGTCCGGGCGTTCGAGGGGCTTTTCCCTAAGCTTGTGGAGCGGTTTGACCCGGTATTCTACCCCTTCTTCCTTGAGGGCGTGCTGGGCAAGCCTGCGCTGAATCTTGAAGACGGCATCCACCCCAATGCTGAAGGCATGACAAGGATAGCGCAGAATATCCTCCCTTCGGTTGAGACATTGCTGGGGCGCATCCGGTAACACACCGGGAGCCGTCTGCCGTATTGTTGCGGATGTATCCGCCTCTTCTTGTGCTGTTTTTGTGCGTGACTGCGCTGAACAGCCCTGCGTGCATAGTTTTTGCCATGGTTCTGCAGTACACGGAACAGATTGCTCCATTTGCGCGTAATCAGGCATGCCCTTCCCGACGGGATAGGTTGTTCGCGCACGGTGCGCCTGCGGACAAAGCACGGCAGACAATCGTGACTGGCAGGACCGGCAGAACAGGCAGAACAGGCACGACCGGCAGGAATGGCTCGACTGGCACGACAATCCCGACAGTCGCGACTATCCCGACAGTCGCGACAATAGAGACCATTGCAACCGTAACTCCCGCGACGACGGTGGCGACCGCGGTGGCGGTGATGCCAATGGTAACGGTGGTGACGGTGGAAAGCCGGCAATAGCGGATATGGTGCCCCGGTCTATCGGCTTGCGCGCCATGGCGGATGGCCCTTTGCAAGCCGACACAGCCTGCCCGCGCCTTGACTTTACGAATGCATTGCAGCATTCTTCCCCCCTTGCATCATCAACGACACAAAAAAGAACGAGATTTCAATGAGCGACTACAAAAAGACGCTGCATCTGCCCCAGACCACCTTTCCCATGAAAGCCAATCTTACGCAGAACGAGCCGGAAATGCTCGCCTTCTGGGAAAAGACCGGGGCCTACGACGCCATGATCGCCGCCAGCGGAGCCAAGGGCGAATATGTCCTGCATGACGGCCCGCCCTATGCCAACGGCAGCATCCATTTGGGACACGCTCTGAACAAGATCATCAAGGATATCATCGTCAAGTCCAAGAACATGCAGGGCTTCCGTTCGGAATACGTGCCCGGATGGGACTGTCACGGACTGCCCATTGAACTGAAAGTGGAAAAGCAGCTCGGCGAGAAAAAGAAGACCCTGCCGGAGCATGTGTTCCGCAAACTCTGCCGCGAATATGCCGCCAAGTATGTGGAGATTCAGCGCAAGGAATTCAAGCGTCTGGGCGTTATGGGCGTATGGGACGAACCCTACCTGACCATGCACCCCGGCTATGAGGCCGCAACCGCGCGCGAACTCGGCAATTTTATGAAAGGCGGCTATGTGGCCCGCAGCAAGAAGCCCATCTACTGGTGCTGCTCCTGCAAGACCGCGCTTGCCGAAGCTGAAGTGGAATACGCCGACCATGTTTCGCCTTCCATCCATGTGCGTTTTCCGTTGAATGACGAAAAGCTGCGTGCCGTCTTCCCCGCCGCAGACCCTGCGAAGTCGTATGCCGTGATCTGGACAACCACCCCGTGGACCATTCCGGACAACATGGGCATAGCCGTGCACCCGGAACTGGAATACTCCCTGCTTGAGCATGGCGGCGAATACCATCTGGTGGCCTCCGGGCTTGCGGAAGCCTGCGTCAAGGCCTTTGGCTGGGACGCCTACACCGTAGCCGGAACCGCTATGGGCACTGCCCTTGAGGGACTGGTTGCCAGCCACCCCATTTATGGACGCCCCTCCCCCATCTGTCTTGGCGACCATGTGACGCTGGAAGCGGGCACGGGCTGCGTACACACCGCTCCCGGTCATGGCCGTGAAGACTTTGAGGTTGGCCAGAAGTACGGTCTGGAAACCTTTTCGCCCATGAACGACGAGGGTCGGTTCCTGGATTCCGTGGAGTTCTTCGCGGGGCTTACCGTTTTTGAAGCCAACCCGGTGGTCATTGAAAAGCTGAAAGAAATGGGTAATCTGCTGGCGCAGAGCAAGGTAAGCCACTCTTACCCCCATTGCTGGAGATGCAAGGAGCCGGTTATTTTCCGCGCCACCACGCAGTGGTTCATCACCATGGAAGCCAATGACCTGCGCGCACGTTCGCTCAAGGCCATACGCAACGATGTGCGCTGGATTCCCGCATGGGGTGAGGAGCGCATACACCAGATGATCGAACACCGCCCGGACTGGTGCATATCGCGCCAGCGCATGTGGGGTGTGCCCATCATCGCCCTGCTGTGTGAAAGCTGCGACGAGGCATGGTACGACACGGACTGGGTGATGGACATTGTCTCCCGGTTCGAAAAGCATCCGCTGGGCTGTGACTACTGGTTCTCTGCTCCGCTGGAAGAAATTGTTCCGCAGGGACTTGCGTGCCCCAAATGCGGCGGCAACCACTGGAAGCTGAGCAAAGACATTCTGGACGTGTGGTTTGACTCCGGCACCAGCTTTGCCGCCGTGGTGGAACAGCGTAAGGAACTGCGGTTCCCTGCCGACATGTATCTGGAAGGATCGGACCAGCATCGCGGCTGGTTCCACAGCTCGCTGCTCGCCTCCATGGGCACGCGCGGCTGCGCGCCCTACCGTCAGGTGCTTACCCACGGGTACGCGGTGGACGGCAACGGACACAAGATGTCCAAGTCTCTGGGCAACGGCATTGAGCCGCAGGAAGTCATCAACAAACACGGCGCGGAAATTCTGCGCATGTGGGTTTCTTCCGTGGACTACCGTGAGGATGTGCGTATCTCGGACGAGATACTCAACCGCCTTGTGGACGCCTATCGCCGCATACGCAACACCTGCCGCTACATACTGGGCAACATAAGCGACCTTGCTCCCGAAGGGCTGGTGCCGTTCGACCAAATGGAATCGCTGGACCGTTACGCGCTGGACGTGGTGTACCGCGCCCACCTGCGCATTCAGTCCGCGTATGACGAGTACGAATTCCACAAGGTGTATCACACCCTGCACAACCTGTGCACCACGGACCTTTCGGCGTTCTATCTGGATATTCTCAAGGACCGCCTCTATTCTTCGGCACGGGACAGCCGCGCGCGCCGCAGTGCGCAGACCGCCATGCTCTGCATCCTGCGCCTGCTCATCCGTGACATGGCACCGGTGCTCAGCTTCACCGCCGAAGAAGTGTTCCGCCACCTGCCGGACGGGCTGAAGATGAACGCGGCAACCGTGTTTGCCGTGGCTGACGACGACCTTTCCGCCTGTCAGATGTCGGCAGAGGAGCGGACAGCGTGGGAAACCCTGCTTCTTGTCCGCTCGGAGATAACGAAGGCCATTGAGCCGGTGCGCAAGTCCGGCGAGGTGGGACACCCGCTGGACACCCACATCACCCTGTACATGGATGATGCGCTTGCCGCCACGCTGCGCAGCCTGAATACGGACCTGCGCGCCACCTGCATTGTTTCCGCGCTTTCTACGGCACCGCTTGCCGATGCACCGGATAACGCCCACACGGCGGAAGAAGTGAACGGGCTGCGTATTCTGGTTGCCAAGGCTCCCGGTGAGAAGTGCGAACGCTGCTGGATTTACAGCGAGGAGCTGGGGACAGACCCGGGGCACCCCACCATCTGCCCCCGCTGCACCGGAGTGATGCAGACCATGCCGCAGGACGCGGCAGAATAGAAATACTATGGGCCTGCCGTGCCACGGCGGGCCCTTTTACAAAATGATGCCGGCATGCAGCCGGGAACTAAAGCACAGGAATTACTGCGACCCCATGCGCCCGTATTACAAGACCATATATGGCTTAGGCCTCTTCATCATGCTGCTGGACCAGGCGACCAAGTACTGGGCCGTGACCACCATTCCCCGCTATCTCACCATTACGATCATTCCCGGCTTTTTCAATCTGGTGAACGTGCGCAACAGCGGTGCGGCCTTCGGCTTTCTGGACAATCCGAATACCGAGTGGCAGATATGGCTCTTTGCCACTGCGGCCATTGTGGCCGTGGTTATCATTCACCTGATGGGGCGCACGGCATCGTGCAACACCTTTGCCATAGGTCTGGGCTGCATATTGGGAGGCGCGCTGGGCAACCTTATTGACCGGATACGGCTGCGGGCGGTGATTGATTTTTTGGACTTTCACATCGGCCAATATCACTGGCCCGCCTTTAACGTGGCGGACATAGGCATATGCGTGGGCACGGGATTGGTGCTGCTGACCCTTATCAGGCAACGCTGAACGCGCCGGAACACTAAACGGCGCAAACGCACGGGCACTTACCATGAAAGAGTTATTTCCCATTCTGGACCTTTTGCAGCAGGACGGCGGGTTTTCCGCAGTCTGGCTGCTGGCGCTTGCGCTTCCCATTTTGCCGAATCTATGGTGTATTTGGCATGCGTATAAACATGAATTTTCCACTCCCGCAGAGAAGTACGGATGGATGCTGGCGGGAGTTTTCATTCCCGTTGCAGGTGGCCTGCTGTATCTGCTGTTCGGCTGGAGACGCACCCGCGGACTGGCCGACTGGGCAAAGAGCCCGACCAGACGGTAGCGGTTACGGCTCCGTCCTGAACACAGCCCCAATTACATGACAAGGAAGGAACCATGCATACTTTTTCCCGTATCTTTCTGGTGATTTTCTGCCTGTTCCTTATTCCCGGCTGCGTGAACCGCAGTGATCTGGATGTGCTGGAAATGCGCGTGGCCGATCAGGACCGCCAGATCCGTCAGATGAGCCAGCAACTTGGGCAGACATCCAAGCAGATTGAAGCTTCACGCCCGGAGCAGGCCGACACATGGTCGGAGGTGCAGAGCATGCGTTCCCGCCTTGCCGCCATGGAAGCTCAGTTGGAAGACATGCAGATGAGTTCCAGACAGAATGAGGAGATGGCCCGCAAGATTGACGTGGTGCAGCGCAATGTGCTCAATCTGGACGCCTCCATCCGCGCTATGGCATCGCAGTTGGCCATAGACCTGCCCATGCTGCAAAGTCCTCCGGCCATGCAGAGCAGCCCGGCCGCACCCGCAGCCGATGCAGCACAGGCTCCTGCTCAGGCTGTACAGGCCCAGACCCCGGCACAGGCACCGGCTTTTCCCGCTGTTCCCGCTGTTCCCGGAGCTGCTGACCGCAATGTGCTGGTGGCACCGGACGGCACTGAGCTTGTTGTGAATCCCGGACAGGCTCCCCGGCAGGCACCTCAGCTTCCGGCACAGACGGAAGCCGCAACCATAACACCTCCCGGCGGACAGACACCGGTCGCAGCACCCGCACAGGCTGTTTCTGAACAGCAGTTGTATGACGCAGCCTTTCAGGCATTCAATGATCGCCGGTACAAGGATGCCGTGCGCATGTGGGAAGATTTTGAAAAAGCCTTTCCCAAGCACAATCTGATTGCCAACTCCGTTTTCTGGCAGGGCGAAAGTCATTATCAGATGAATGATTATGGCCGCGCCATTCTGGCCTACCAGCGCGTCATTGACCATCACCCCAAGAGCGACAAGTACCCTTCTGCCCTGCTCAAGCAGGGAATTTCCTTTGTCCGCATGGGCAAGTCGGAACCCGGCAAGGTGCGGCTTGAAGAACTGATCAAGAAATTCCCCAAATCCCCGGAAGCCGAACGCGCCAAAAAGGCCATTGCGGAAATCAAATAGCGCCGGTGCCAGGACGACATTTAAGGACGACATTGCATGACCAGCAAGCACTTCAGGAAAAACATACACCTCACCTTCCCGCCGGATGTTTCTGGCAACCCCGTTGTCTGCAACCTGACGCGGCTGTATGATCTGAGCTTCAATATCCTTAAGGCGCAGATTACGCCCCGCAAGGAAGGGTATATGACCCTTGAGCTTATCGGGTCTGAAGAGAATTACCGCAAAGGTGTGGAGTATCTTGCGGATAACGGCATACGGGTGGCTCCCGTGGCGCAACGCATCTCGCGCGATGAAGAATCGTGCATGCACTGTGGCATGTGCACGGCCATCTGTCCCAACAGCTCCCTGTGCATGGACAGGGAGATGCGCGTAGTGCTGTTTGACAAAGAACGCTGCACGGCATGCGGCATGTGCGTGCGCATATGCCCTGTTAATGCCATGAGCGTGGAAACGGAAAACGGCCCCTGGTAGACACGGACGGGGCCCGGAGCGGCATATGGATAAAAGATCGTTTTCCCGCATCAGGCTCTTCATGAAAGGCCGGATGCGCCTGCTCGCCTCCGAAACGGAGTCTCCCCGGTTTTCCGGCTTTACGCTGCCCGATGCTCCTGTGGATGCCAAGTCACTTGCCCAGTCGCACATCCCGGAAGTGCTGGTTTCGTTTCTGCTTGATTTTGACGCCAAACTGAACGCAGTGCTCGCCCATATAAAACAGGATGTGCTTCAGGAGGACTTTCCGCTGCGCGCGGAGATTCTGGAACTGAGCGGAGCCGGCGTACGGTGCGTGGACTCGGGAGACCTGAATGAGGGAGACCTTGTGGAAATGGTACTCTTTCTCAGCGAATTTCCCCTGCGCGTGGCTGGTGCCATGGGCAGGGTGCTGCGCAAGGAAGCCGACGGGACAGGCCGCCCTGTCTGCGCCGTGGAGTTTTTCCGCATCCGTGAGGATGATCTGGAAAAAATTGTTCAGCACGTCTTTGTGGAAGAGCGGCGTCAAATCCGCACCATGCGGCTGGAAGACTGAAAACCTGCCCGCGCCCTGCGCAACCGCGGCGGCACAGCGGTCTTTTTTTGCGGTGGTCGAGCCGCACACATTAAAGGGAGAAATTCGATGCGAGCACACGACCAGATGGTAGAAGCCGTCATGGAACGCGTTTCCGCGCAGGTGGCGGAAAGCATAAAGGACGTTATCACGAATACTGTGGAGCAGGCCCTTACCACCAACCTGACCCGCGCGTTGCTTGAAAGCGAATTTTACCGCCGAATCAGCGAAGACATGCGCGATGGGCTGCAATCCATCTACAAAGAGATATCTTCTGCCGCCAAAAAGGAAAACGGCGGCCCGGAAGCAAGCCCTCAGGCTCAGACCAACCAGTTGTTCAGCGAAGCTTCCATGCAACTGGACGAAGTTCGCGTGACGCTGGAAGAAGCCACCGGCAAAATTATGGATGTTCTGGAACTGCAGATGGTGCTGCGCACCAAGGCTGCCTCGCACCTGAAGGACCTGAGTGCCCGGTACGCAAATGATAAAGATGTTAAGGCATTGCTGACACTGGAAGACAATCTTGGCAACAGCCTGACCGACATTATGACGCACCTGAGCTTTCAGGATCTTACCGGACAGCGCATCAAGCGCATCATCAACGCCATTCAGCGCATTGAGGCAACGGTTCTGGACCTGTATCTTTCCACGGGACTCATCATCAAGGCACGGGAAGAAAACCCGGAAGAAGATTTTGACGCACTGGAAGCCAAGTCCAAGCAGAAGGTATCTGAACTGAAAGGCCCCACCCGAGACGCCTCGCAGAACGATGTGGATGACCTGCTTGCCCAGCTTGGTCTGGGGTAGTCGCAGAACGGCTCTATTCCGCAATACGCCCCTCCCCTGCCCTTTTCCCCGTGGCGGTCTGCCGATGACCGTCACGGGGCTTGTCTTTTTTTCTGCAGGTGCCATATTGTCAGAAGTGATATGTTCATTTCACCCTTTTACAAAGGCAGGCGCCCATGTCTGAAAACAACAATATCCCGCTGGCGATCATCGGTGCAGGTCCGGCTGGTTTATCGGCAGGTATCTACACAGCGCGGGCAGGAATCAACACCCTCATCTTCGGCAGCGAACCAAAGGTTGCCGGAGATTATGACATAGACAACTACTTCGGTTTTCATGAAACCATAACAGGCAGGGAACTCATTACCCGCGGCAGGATGCAGGCGCAGCGATTCGGTGCCAGAATAACGGACGCAAAGGTGCTTTCTCTGCACCATGGCGATAACGGAGGGTTCCGCATTCATACCGACAGCGGAGAATACACCGCCTGCGGTATCATCCTTGCCACCGGGGTGGCGCGCGTGCGTCCCGGCATTGCCAATCTGACAGACTACGAAGGCAAGGGGGTATCGTACTGCGTGAGCTGCGACGGCTTTTTCTACAAGGGCCGCAAGGTTGTGGTACTGGGTGAAGGCATTTATGCCGCCAATCAGGCGCTGGAACTGCTCACTTACACACCGCATGTGACCATATGCACGCAGGGCGGAACGCTGAACATGACCGAGGCTTTCAGCAAGCAGCTCAAGACGGCCGGGATTCCGGTTCTTGAAACACGGGTGACGTCTCTTGCGGGGGATAACGGCCTTTCTTCGGTGACGTTGCAGGAAGGCGGCTCTTTGGAGGCGGAGGGCCTGTTCATTGCCATGGGTGAAGCCTCTTCACTGGACTTTGCTTATTCACTGGGTGTGGAGCGCAATGGTGTTTTTCTGGTGGCTGACAATGAGCAACGCACCAATATTCAAGGAGTTTTTGCCGCAGGCGACTGCACGGGTGGCTTTATGCAGATAGGGGTTGCCGTGGGTGAAGGGGCTAAAGCCGCCAAAGCCGCCATATCCTATGTAAAAAAGCTCTGCGCCTAACACGGTGCGCTACAAAAAATGCGCACTGGATTCTTGACAAGCCCGAGGCTTGCGGATATAGAAATCGGCTCATTGCCAATGACGTGGGCCTATAGCTCAGTTGGCAGAGCCTCCGGCTCATAACCGGCAGGTCCCAGGTTCAAATCCTGGTGGGCCCACCATTTTTTCTTTGCTTATCAGCACATTGTGCGTTGATTGCCACGCACACATGCAAACAGAATGCAGGTGCTTAGTGAATGCGTATTCCGGGAAGCACCTGCTTTTTTAAGGCACTGCATGAAGCCGCTGGAAATTATTTCCACCATCGAACAGACCGCCGTTCCGGCGGGAGCAGCTGCATGGGATAAATGCGGCGTGCAGGTGGCGGGCAGGCGGCGATCCGTCAAATCCATCGCGGTTGCCCTTGATGCCTCGCTGAGCACGGTGGAACGCGCCCTTGCGGAAGGGGTGGATTTCATCCTCACGCACCATCCCCTTTCCATGCAGCCCAAATTTCTTGATGTGGTGGACGACCACTACCGCATTGTGGCCGCCCTGCTGGAATCCGGCGTGTGGCTGTATAGTGCCCACACCACGCTGGATGCGAACCCGCAGGGGCCTGTGAGCTGGCTGGCCGATGAACTGCATCTGACCGGCCGTTGCGTTGTGGAACCGGTGCACAGGGAAGAACTGGAGGCATTTGCCTTTTCCGTTTCTGCCCCGGATGCTTCCGGCAAGCCGGATGAGCCGGATAAGCTGGATAAGCTGGATGCCCTGACAGCCCGCTGGAGCCTGCTGCCCGGAGTGCAGACCGTGCGCCGCACAATGGGCATGGTGCATATGACTTGCCGCAAATCCTGCGGAGCGGAAACCCGCTCTGCCGTGGAAGGCGATCTGGGCATGCGGCCTGTATTCCTTGCCGCCCTGCCGGAAGGCGAACCCCGCACGCTGGGGTTCGGATGCATAGGCTCACTGCCGGAAGCCATGACGTTAGAACGATTCCGCGACAGGCTTGCCCAGATCATAGATCGTGACTATTGGGTAACCTGCGGGCAGACTCCCGGTACCATAGCCACGGTGGCGTATTGCACAGGATCTGGCGCGGGCATGGCGGATGCCGCCTTCCGCATGGGGGCGGACGTGTTCATCACCGGCGATGTGAAATACCACGCGGCTCTGGACTCTATAGGCTGCCTGATGGACGTTGGCCATTTCTGCCTTGAGGAAGAAATGATGCGGCGGTTTGCCCTGCATCTCGGAAGCGCCCTTCCCGGCGTTGATATTTATTTCCTGCCCGCGCAGGATCCCATGCGCCTTGCCGTGCGCGGCGCACGTTAACGAAATTTACCCCTGACCCGGCATGCCGCCGGAAGGGTCACTGTTCAGGAGGAAACAACCTTGAGCCTGTATCTTAAGCAGATAGAACAGCTTGTAGCCCTGCAGAGGGTGGACGATGAAATCCTCGTCATTGCACGGGAACTGAAAGACGCGCCCAGCGAGGTCAAGATTCTCCAGGAACGCTTTGACAGCCTTGAAGAACAGCGAACCCGCTTTGTCGAAAAAATTGAACACCTGAAAGAACAGGAAAAACGCCTTGGCGGCGAAATAGAAAACGACGCCCTGAAGGTGAAGAAGAGCAAGTCCAAGCTCATGCTCGTGGGGAATACCAAAGAATACCACGCCATGATGCGCGAGATGGACAATCTTGAAAAAGTGAACCGCATGCGCGAAGAAGAAAAACTGGCGCTTGCGGAAGAACTGACCCGGCAGCAGTCCGGCCTGGAAGAACTGGATGTGGACTACAGCGCGCTGAAGAGCGATCTGGAAGCCAAGAAGGCCAGTCTGCAGGCACGCATTGACGAAGCCAGCAAGGTTATTGCCAAGCTCAACAAAAAGCGTGATACAGCCTGTCAGGAAGTGCCCGCCCCCATTCTCAGCAGATACGAGTTTATCCGCGAACGGCTGGACAACCCGGTCATCGTGCCTGTGGAAGCCGGGGTGTGCAACGGATGCCATATTGCCATTCCTCCGCAGAGCTTTATTGAACTGCAAAAGGGCCACCAGATTCTGAGCTGCCCCAACTGCCAGCGGCTCATTTACTGGTGCGAGCACTTTAATGAGTGCCCTGCCAATCTTTCGCAGAGCGGACAGAGCGCCGCGCAGGCTAAAGCGGAAGAATCCGCAGAGGCCTAAGACGTTTTTCAGGAGTCGGACGGGGTATCGCTGCGGGTCATACGACCCGGAGAGGAAAGTCCGGGCTCCAAAGGGCAGAACGCTGGGTAACCCCCAGGGAGAGCGATCTTCGGAAAGTGCCACAGAAAACAAACCGCCGTGCGGCATGCCGCGCGGTAAGGGTGAAACGGTGGGGTAAGAGCCCACCAGATACCGCGGTGACGCGGTATGCTCGGTAAACCCCGTTCGGAGCAAGACCAAATAGGGAAGCGCTACGGTCGGCCCGGCCAATGCTTCCGGGTAGGTTGCTTGAGGTCATGGGCAACCATGATCCTAGAGGAATGATACCCCCCCTGCAAAGGGGACAGAACCCGGCTTACAGTCCGACTCCCGTTAGCAATGAAAGGGCGCCCAGTGCGCCCTTTTTCTTGGCGGAGCAGGTCGGAATGAAAACAACCGCGCAACACGCGAGGAACCCCATGCAGTGTTGGTCCATCATTCTTGCGGCGGGCAGCGGTAGCCGTATGGCTCAGGCCGCAGGCGGCGTGAAGAAACAGTTTATCCGCTGGAACGGTGCCCCCCTGTTCTGGCAGTCTGCCGTTACCCTTGCCCGCGTGGCACGTCTGCACGGCCTTGTTTTTGTCTTCCCGCCAAGCGACATGGAAGAAGCTCGCGCGGAACTGGAAGATCTGGACCGCCTGCGCGGGCTGGGACTGCCGTGGGTTGTTGCGGAAGGTGGCGAGCGCAGGCAGGATTCTGTATACAACGGCCTGATGGCTCTGCCCGAGCAGTGCGACACCGTGCTCGTTCACGATGCCGCGCGTCCCTTTCTTTCTCCCGCGCTGGTTAACCGCCTACTGGACGCGCTTCAGGACGGAGCCGGTGGCGTTATTCCCGTTCTGCCTGTCACGGACACCATCAAGGTTGTTACCGGGACGCACGTTGTTTCCACCCCTGTGCGCGATACCTTGCGCGCGGTGCAGACCCCGCAGGGATTTAACCGTGCAACGCTCAGCACCGCACACCAAGCCTGCCGTGCGCATGGCTGGCAGGTGACGGATGATGCCTTGGTACTGGAACAGGCGGGGATACCCGTTGTCACCGTTGCCGGCGACCCGCAAAACCACAAAATCACCCACCCGGAGGACCTTGCCATGCTCGGAAACAGGGAGCGGGACACGGTGGACGGAGTTTCCATGCTGCCCGTTGTGGGCTGGGGATATGACGTGCACCGTTACGGCACGGGACGCCCCATGAAGCTGGGCGGTGTGCCCATTCCCGGCGCGCCGGAGGTGGTGGCACATTCTGACGGGGACGTGCTGCTGCATGCGCTTACAGACGCCCTGCTGGGCTGCATGGGCGGAGGAGACATCGGGGAGCACTTTCCGGACACGGCGGCGGAGTTTGATAACATCGAAAGCGGCATTCTGCTGAACGAGGTGTACGATCAACTCCTGCAGCAAGGCATTGTGGTAACGCATGTTGATGTTACCGTGATCGCACAGGTGCCCAAAGTCTCTCCGTGGAAGCCGCACATCAGGAAAAACCTTTGCCGCCTGCTCAAGCTTGCTCCGGAACAGGTGAATGTGAAGGCCACCACGGAAGAAAAGCTCGGCTTTACCGGCGAGAAGAAAGGCATAAAGGCCGTGGCCACGGTGACAGCCATGCGCCCGGTACGGGCGGCTTCGCCGCAGGGAACAGGACAGGAGGGGTAGCCTGCCTGCCTTTTCCAGCCGGTGCCGCACTGCGAAAGCCAGCAGGGGCCTGCATAAGGTCACCCGGAGCGTGGGCAGACACACGCCTGACGTCACAATGCTCCGGGGGGCTTGGCCCGTGATCGACCACGGCGGAAAGCGAGCGGAGCGCGGCTAAAAAGTGACTATTTCATAGCCTGCGGCCATATACTGACTCATGGAAGGATGCCCGCTCATGTCGCCTATGAGGGGAATGCCTTCCGCCTCTATGGCTTTGTCCACCCGCTGCTTCACGGAACACGCCCTGCACGCTCCCACGATAAGGCCCGCGTCTCTGGTCTGTATATACAGCTTATGCATGAAGTGGTGCGGGTCCGCTATGGCGGGGATGACCGTACAGGCGCTGCCCTCCACCACTATCTTCACCCCATAGCCTTTTTCCTGCATATCCAGCGCGTTGAGCAGTACGTGGATAAAGCACATCACGTCTCCGTTAAAAGGAAACAGGGCTACCTTGCGCATGGTTTCTCCGTGCATGTCCGTCTCCTTGCAAGGCGGGCGTCCTGTTCTGTCAGACGCCCGCCCGGTTCACTTTCTCAGATGTAGGAATGCATGATTGCGTCCAACGCCTTAAGGTCGACCGGCTGCCTGCCCAGCGGACCATGCTTGCACACGGCAAAACGCTCGTTCAGAGGCTTGCGGTCCGTCTTCCAGATAACGCCTATGGGGATGCGGTCGCCGAATTCGTTGGCCTTTTCCATGGCCGCATTCCAGTCGGTGGGATCATAGTTCGCATCCAGCTCATAGCAGCGCTGCTTGTACCAGCCGAAGGTATTCACCTTGTTGAAGGAGACGCACGGGGAGAAGATATCCACCATGGCGAATCCGGGGTGGCGTATGGCAGCCTGTATCATTTTGATCAGGTGCGGCTTGTTGCCGGAAAACGCACGCGCCACAAAATTGGCCCGCATGGCCACCGCCACGGCAATGGGGTTAAAGGGGGCGTTGGTCACTCCATCGGGCTGCGACTTGGTGATCTGTCCTTCCGCCGTGGTGGGGCTGGCTTGTCCCTTGGTCAGCCCGTAGACCTGATTGTCGTGGGCGAGCAGAGTCATATCCACATTGCGCCGGATGGCGGCGAGGAAGTGGTTGCCGCCCTCGCCGTAGTTGCAGCCATCGCCGCTTTCGGCAATGACGGTGAGTTCCGGATTGACCAGTTTGATGGCCTGCGCAGGAGGCAGACCACGGCCATGCAACCCGTTGAAACCATTGATAGTGATATAGTGCGGGGCCTTGGCAGCTTGCCCGATGCCGGAAACATGCGCCACCTGATGCGGGGCAAGATCCATCTCGGCAAGGGCCTGTTTGAGCGCCGCCAGCACGTCATGGTTGCCGCAGCCGGGACACCACGAGGTCTTGTAGTCGCCGTAAACGCTGATATCAATCATTGTGCACCTCGTTGCTATTCGGACAGCTTGGCCAGAATGAAGTCGGGAGTGAACGGACGTCCGTCATACCGGAGCACCGTACGGTGTACGACAAACCCGGTTTCCTGCCGCAGCAGGCGGGCGAACTGTCCCAGTTTGTTGCCCTCTACCGCCACTACTTCCTTTGCCGAGGCAAGGAACGGCAGGAACTGATCCGGCTTGAGCGGCCACACCTGCGGGAAGCTGAGCACGGCCACCTTCTGCCCCTGCGCGTTAAGGATATCCGCCGTTTCACGCGCAGCGCCTTCTGTGGAACCCCAGCACAGCAGAATGCGGTCCGGTTGTTCCGCTCCGAAGCGTCTGGGCGGCACCACCTCGGAAAGGATGCCCAGTTCCTTGGCAAAGCGTTTGTCGTTCATGGCTGTCCGGATGCCCATATCTTCCGTGATATGGCCGTCTTCCGTATGCTCGTGGCAGTCTGCCAGCACCAGCGACCTGCCGTAGCCGGGGATGCGCCGGGGAGAAAGGCCATTCTCAGTGAAGGCATAGCGCTTGTATCCTGCGGCGTTATCATCCGTAAGGTCCGGCCCGGCAACGGGCGGCAGAGACGAAAGGTCGAAGGGAGGCACGCCCATAAGCCTGTCCGAAAGATCCTGATCCGTGAGCACGAAAACGGGAGACTGGTATTTTTCGGTTATATCGAAGGCCTTGTGGGTAAGATGGAAGCAGTCTTCCAGTGTGCACGGGGCAAAGATGGCGCGGGGAAATTCCCCGTGCCCCGAATACAGCACGAGGTTAAGATCCGCCTGCTCCGTACGGGTGGGCAGACCGGTGGCGGGACCGGGACGCTGAGCCACCACGATGACCACAGGCTGCTCCATGACGCCCGCAAGGCTTACAGCTTCTGTCATCAGGGCGAATCCGCCGCCGGAAGTGGGCACAAGGGTGGGTGCCCCGGCATAGGACGCGCCGAGCGCCATGTTCAGGGCAGCTATCTCGTCCTCTACCTGCTCCACAATGACACCGAGCTTGCGCCCGTGCAGGATAAGGTTCTGCGCCACTGTGGTGGCAGGAGTCATGGGATAGAAGGAACAGAATTTCACTCCCGCCGCCAAAGCACCAAAGGCTATGGCCTCGTTGCCGTTGATGAGCATACGGGGTTCGCGTCTGGGCACGGCAGGCAATACATCGCACAGCGCCTGCTGCTCCTGCGCCCACGCGCAGGCATCATCAAGCACCTGCCTGTTCTGCTGCACCACATCCTCGCCTTTTTTCCCAAAGCTCTCACGCAGCAGTTCCTCTGCGTATTCCTTGTCCACTCCCAGCACGCTGCACAGTACACCCAGTGCTGCCACGTTCTGAAAAATGGCCTTGGGCGCAAGCTTGTCAAAGGGAACCTTCAGGGCGGGCAGCCCTTCCGCGTTCAATGCTGTATCCAGAATGACAAACCCCTTCCCGGCCATTTCTTCTTTATGCAGGGTTACGGTTTCCTGATTGAGCGCCACAAGGATGTCGCAGGCATCCGCAGGACCGGTAACGGGCTGCGCTCCTGTACGGATATTAAAGGTGTTGTGACCGCCGCGCACACGGGACATGTAGTGCTGGGTGACCAGCACCTCGTATCCGGCGCGAACGAGCGCCTTGCACAGCAACTGTCCCACGGTGACCAGCCCCTGACCGGCGGCACCACCGATGATGATGTGTTTTGATTGCTTACTCACATGCTACTCCTGACTGCATGGTAAAAAAACTCCGGCAGACCGCCCTGAACGGTGCGAACAGAGCATGGACGACATTCCGGGCAGTCCTGCTCACGGTGGAGCGGAACACCCCCTGTTCCACAATGCGCACTGCCCCGCTATGCCGCCGCGGGAGGCGTGAAGACCCTTGCTCCCAGTTCCGCGTCCAGCATGAGCATGCCCTGCCCTTCGCCGTTGATCATGCGCAGCTTGCCCAGCACGGTGTTCACGCTGTCTTCTTCCTCCACCTGCTCGGTGACGAACCATTGCAGGAAAATGCCGGTGGCATGGTCGCGCTCATCCTGCGCAAGGTTGGCCAGATTATTGATACGCTCCGTCACGTGACGCTCGTGGGAGAGGGTCTCCTCAAAGACTTCAAGCACGTTCTTCCACGCATGGCGGGGAGCATCGATAGATTGCAGAAGCACGCTGCCCCCACGCTCGTTGATAAAGTCATAAAACTTCATGGCGTGGAAAAGCTCTTCCTGTGCCTGTACGCGCATCCACTGGGCAAAGCCGCCCATGCCGCGCTCGGCAAAATAGGCGGACATGGAGAGATACAGGTAGCCGGAGTACATTTCCCACTTTACCTGTTCATTGAGGGCCTGATTCATCGTTTTGCTGAGCATGAAGAGTCTCCTTTCGGGAAATGGATGATTAAGGGATGCGCCGGGGCGTTTTGATCTTACGAAAACACCGTGAGGCGTGGATATTTTGATGTGACGGGCGGCATGAGGCACATACACCAAGTTTTCATACTACACGGAAAGCCGGAATATGCAACCCCGCCCGCTCCGCAAGAACACTTGAAGGGCGGCAGGTTGCGAAGGGATGCGGCAACGCGGGCGGTCTGCCGACGGAAAGACAGGCACAGGTAATGAGCAGCCCGGAAAGGTTGCCTGACACGACGCAATGGCGTATGCCGTCACTGGTTGCGTTTTACAGCCGGATTGCACCTCCGGCAGGGATGAACGCGATACGATACCGAACGGAGAGAATCTATGTGGGGCAGCTATCGCTGGGGCAGAAGTGCCCAGACCACTATTCCCTGCAAGCACTGCGGCAAGCCGATTACGGCCATGCGCAGTTGCCAGCAGGTGTATATGCAGTGTGAGCACTGCAACAAGCGGGGAGAACTGAACGACTACATCCCCCAGATGGACGATGCGCTGGAAGAATTTATGGAAGGCGTGTTCTGCGACAGGGTGTAGATTGCCACAGGCGACCGCAGAATACTGGAAGGAGAGGCACCGGGAAATTCTTCAGAAGACAGAGCACCGAGATTTCTGCTCCGGTGGGCCGCAGACCGGCATCAGAAGTAGCCGAGCGCGCGCAGGGTTCCCATGTGCGCTTCCTTTTCCGCATTACGCCCGGACCTCTCCTCTCCTTCTGCCACGGGCAGCGTGCAGGGCACACATCCAAGGGAACGGTAGCCTTGGGTATACAGGGAACAGTAGGGCACCCCGCGCTCCATGATGTACGCCCAGACATCCATCTCCGTAAAATCCAGAATGGGATGCACCATCAGGCAATCGGGCCTTTCACGGCGCTCGCTGTGCGCCCTGCCTCTTTCCGGGTGCTCATCACGGCGGATGCCCGTAAGCAGGGCTTCTGCCCCCATTTCGCGTACACTCCGGGAAAGGGGTTCCACCTTCAGCGCCGCGCAGCAGGCAACCTTATCCCGCGCAACAGGGTAGTCCCGCAGGTCGGCGGCGGGACGCGCCACAGTAAGGTGCAGCCCCCACTCGGCGGTCAACATGTCACGAAACTCCATAACTTCCGGGAACTTACATCCGGTATCTATGTTCAGTGCCCGGAGCCCAGAAAAACCCATTTCTGCCAGCACACCGCTCCACAGGTGCAGCGTTACGGTGGAGTCCTTTCCACCGGTCCACGCCACGACCACGTTCTCCGGCCCGAATTCCAGTGCGGTTTCTTCCAGCAAATCCTTGGCCCGCGCCACCTTATGAGCGAGTGTCATCTTCTCTCCCCCGTTAGTATCCGAACAACTGCCTGACAATGGGGTTCTCCTTGCGTGCCCGTTCCGCAACAACGAAACAGCGCGGAACGGAATGCGCTGCCCGCTACGGGCGGAACGCAAACCGACCATCATTCCGGAAAACCGGCGGATACGCCACAGCACTCTCCCGCACGAAGAGCCTTGCGCCCCGCCCCCCATCTGACCTATGAAACCTGCATACTCCTCACTCCGCCATCCGGCTGCACACCTGTGTGTCCCGGGCACGGACAACGGCGCAACTGTATCACTCACGCGAGGCGAACATGCTGGAACGCATGAAGGAAATTCTGCACGGTAACGACCTCTGTGTACTTGCAACCACGGATGGTTGCAAGCCACATGCATCACTGATGAGCTATTTCTGCGGCCCAACGGTTGCGGATGTGTACATGCTGACACGGCGCAACACGCGCAAGCACTCGAATATACAAAACAACTCCACCATAAGCCTGCTTGTGGACACGCGCCTTGCCCATTCTGCAACACCCCATGCGGGAACCGCCGCCCTCACGGTAGAAGGCACCGCCACCCTGCTGCCTGCCTGTGAACACCGGGACCTGCTCCATGCCATGACGGCACGGCTGCCCCACTTAACAGGGTTTGCGCAGGATGCGGAAACGGTCATCATCCACGTGCAGGTTCACCTGCTGCAACTGCTGAATGGCATTACGGATATGCATGTCATCAAAGTAGATAATTCGGGAGAAAGTATTTGACAGTTCAGGCACCGCCACTTATATACCTTTCCTCGTTGGCGCGGGAACGCGGCAACCATGCGGGGCTGTAGCTCAGTTGGATAGAGTAGCTGGCTACGAACCAGTTGGTCGGAGGTTCGAATCCTTCCAGCCCCGCCACGTTTCTTCCCCGAAAGGGAACCGCTTGCAGGAAGCGCCAAGGTCTTAGGGACCGGGGAAAGCCTGAAGATTTTCATC
>NZ_BLVP01000036.1:0-95343 GCF_013340305.1 Desulfovibrio psychrotolerans | reverse complement strand
TTTTTTGGGGGGGGGGGGGGGGGGGGACGGACGAAGCCTGCCGCTATTGCGTATTGGCGGAAAGAGCCTGCAACAGCTTTTCTTCATACCGCCTGACGAGATTCATCTCGTACTCATCTATGACGGGCATATCCGGCGGACGCTTATCACCGGCAAGTTCGCTTCCGAACCGGATGAGCGCAACGGCTGCGGAACAATGCGTCATGACATAAAAGAACCGCTCAGGTGTCCATTCCTTGCCGGAGAACCATACGGCGGTCTTTGCATCCCACAGGAAAGAGGGTTGTCCCTTTGCATCCACCACGGGCTGCGCATCACCGCCTTCATGCATCATCCATTGCTTGAAGGCGGGAAAGTCCGCTATGAAGCGTTCCACTTCCGCATTGGTCATGGGCGGCTGATCATGGAAGCCTTTCTCCCCTTCCTGCGCCGCAAAAACCTGCCCGGCACACAGAAGTAACACGACCGAAACTAACGCCCCCAACAGGCGAACCGTGCTCTGCATACATCCTCCCGGATACTCTTACAGATACTTTCAGGTACGTTCACAGAGACTCTCAACACACTCTACGCCCAGCACGCCGCTGATGGCGAAAAAAACTGCACCAAGAAAAAAAGCCGACCCGTAAGGAGTCGGCTTGTGCTTGCTGTCTGCTCTGCTAGTCGTATTTAACCGAACTGATCCGCATCAGGCGGCTCCAGTTATGAATGGCTTCCATGTAGCGGATAGAGCCGGTCTTGCCACGTATGACCATGGAATGCGTAATGGCTCCATCACCGGTATACTGCACGCCGCGCAGGAAGGTGCCGCCGGAAATACCGGTGGCGGCAAAGAACACATCGTCGCTGCGGACGAGCGTGTCCACGGTGTGAATTTCGCGCAGGTCAATGCCTGCTTCCTGAATGGCTTCCTTTTCCACGTAGGACTGGGGGTCGAGCCGGGCGAACAGCTGTCCGCCGATTCCCTTAATGGCGCAGGCAGCGAGAACGCCTTCTGGAGTGCCGCCGGTGCCCATCATCACGTCCACCTCAGAACGCGGGTCCACCGCCATAAGCGCGCCAGCCACGTCGCCGTCCGTATGCAGCTGAATGCGCGCCCCCGCCTGCCGGATCTGGGCGATGAGCTTTTCATGCCGGGGCTTGTCCAGAACAAAGACCACCAGGTCGTCCACATCCTTGCCAAGTGCCTTGGCGATGTTGTTCAGGTTTTCCTTCACAGGGGCGTCAATATCCACGGCGTTGCGTGCTGCCGGGGGCACCACGAGCTTTTGCATATAAAAACTGGGACCGGGATTATACATGGTGCCCGCAGGAGCGGTGCCTACAACGGAAATGGCGTTGGGACGCCCGTAGGCAAGGAGTTTGGTGCCCTCTACGGGGTCTACGGCAACGTCAACGGCAAGCCCGTTGCCCGTGCCGACCTTCTCTCCGCAGTACAGCATGGGGGCGTTATCTTTTTCGCCTTCACCGATAATGACGGTGCCCTTGATGTTCAGCGAATTGAAAGACAGGCGCATGGCATCTACCGCCGCAGCGTCTCCCGCATCGTTATTACCCTTGCCGAGCCACCGGGCGGATGCCAGCGCAGCTGCTTCCGTAACACGGACAAGGTCCAGAGCAAGGTTCTTTTCCGGGGCTTCCATGAGGTACTCCTCCAGCTTGAAAACGGTTTCCGGCCACACATTGTGGCGGCATGAGGCATAGTATGAAAAAAACGAACCGATGGAAAGAATCATATTGATCGCTTTGCAACAACGCAGCAGGACCGCGCCATTCACAAGCGCGGCAATGTACCCTACGCGGGTGCAGGCTTCAAGACAAAAGACGGGCCGAACCGCAAAGGATATGAAAAAGCCCGCCCATCGCCTGAAACGAGGCGGGAGGCGGGCTGAAACAGGCGGAAAAACGTTCTATTCTTTCTTTTCTTCCGCTGCGGGGGCGGCGGGTGCTTCAGACGCGGGCTGAGCTGCTTCATCCTGCTTTGCTGCTGCCTCTTCCGCCGCAGGAACGGCTTCAGGCGCTGCGGGGACAACGTCTTCGGACTCGTACACCACCGTTTCCTTGTTCATGGCGGCGATGATGTCATTGGTCACATCGGCCGAAGGACCGAAGGACATGACCTGATCGGAAGGCAGAATGACATCCAGCTTGCGCTCAGCAAGATAGGCGTCCAGCACCTTGCGGAAGGCTTCGTTGAGCTTGCCGATGACCAACTGCTGTTCGGAGTTCATACGCTGCTGGATATCACCCAGCACGCGCTGCATCTTCATCATGGATTCCTGCGAGTTGTCCTTTTCGGCCTCTGTCTGGATAGCCTTGAATTCTTCCTGCGCCGACATGCTGATCTTTTCCAGATAGGCTACGCCGGCCTTACCGGGGGCGGACTCCTGAAATACCTTTCCGGCATCTACCACGGCCACTCTGGGACCGGCCTGTTCCGTTTTGTTGCAGCCGCCCAATCCCATAACAAGTGCGAGGGACAGGATACCGAAAAGTGCCATTTTTTTCATATGAACTCCATGTGTTGGATAAAATATTCCGTTTCACGTCACCCTGCCGCACAGGGCCTTGTGCCCATGCGGAAGTGCATTGATAAACCACCCTTGGCACATGCACAAGAGCGGGGGCCACATTGACTACTGAAAGCCCACAAATTCCTTACGCGCCGCCACCACCTTGCCAAGGTACCGTCTTGTTTCCTGATACGGCAGGTAGCGGGTAAGTTTTTCGTACACCTGCTGCGGGCTCATGCCGTTTATGACATCCACGGCCCTGGCCCTGTCTGCATGGAAGGTACGCAGCACCGTGCCTGCCCCGCCGTTGTATGCCGCAATGACACAGTATTCTCTGGATACCGGATTGCGGATAGACGCCAGATAACGGGTATCTAACAGGTGCAGATAGACCGACCCATACTGGATATTGCTCTGCGGCTGGTACAGAAGACCGGATGAGGGGTAGCCCTGTGAACCGTGCAGGAAGGCATGGACGTCTGCTCCCGCGGTTTTGGGCACAATCTGCATGAGGCCGTATGCGGGCACATGGCTTACAGCCCACGGGTTGAAATCGCTTTCCGTCTTTATCACCGCATAGACGAGGCTGGTGCTGAGGTTGTATTTGCGGGAATACAGATCCACATATTCTTTGAACTTAAGAGCCCGCAAATGCCCGTGGTTGGACACCATGGGAATCTGCACGGAGTGCACGGTGCGGTAGCCCCCTTCCGCCTGCACCTGCCGCATACGCCTCTCGCGCCGGATGAGCATGTCTGCGAACCGCTCGGTACGCCACATGTAGCGCAGCACTTCGCCGTCGTAATCACGCACCTGCCCCAGCAGATACGGGGTTTCGCCCAGCTTGACCTCGCTGTCGGACCACAGGTCCAGCCCGCGCGGATCATAGGGAGTGAGCAAGGTGGTGACGATGGCGTTCTTCAGGCTCTTTTGCGGGTCTTGCTGGTCCGCGGTTTCTACGGTGATGACACCTGCATCGAAATCTACCAGTGCCCTGCTCAGATAATTCTGGGTGTATTTGACGTACTTTTTAGGTTCCGGTTCCTGCGCATCTTTTTCACCCCAGACGCGCCGGGTGGATTTGCGGAAGGATGCGAGCCGCTCAGTGAACCGCTTGATATCTGCCTCAAGCTGCTTGGGGTTTAGCGCATAGCCTGCGCCTTTTTCCGCAGCCCAGGTTCCGGCGCCCTGCACATCGCGCGCTGCAACAATCCTTCCTGCCCGAACCGCCTGCGAGGCCGTGCAGCCGGAAACCATGCCCGTGCACAGGCATACCAAAATCATCAACGATACCAGCCGTCTCATGTCTCCTTCCTGTTCATTGTTCTGCGATGCGGTTGACCCGTCGCACCGTGCTCCGCATTACCGGGCCATGCTGAAAAGCATGCATCCACCTGCCACAATCCAACGTTGGGAAAGGGCAGGCCCGGTCGGGCTGTGACACCTATTCTCCGGCGGCAGATTGCTCCAGAAACGCCTCCACCAGTGCGTCCATGGCGGTGAAGTCCGTTCCTTCCACCCAATGCACAGCCCCGTCACGGCGGAACCATGTAAGCTGCCGCTTGGCATAGGCGCGGGTATTTTTCAACCACAGAGCCTTGCATTCTTCCATGTTCAGTTCGCCCGCCAGATATCTGTACAGTTCGGCGCAGCCTATGCCGGACCAGCCGGGAGCCTGCGGGTTATCGCACCGTGTTTTTGCCGCGCGCGCCTCTTCCAGCGCCCCCTGCGCCAGCATATGTTCTATGCGGACGCCGAGCCGGGGAGTTAAGGCGGCAAGGTCGGTACGGATGCCTATGCGCAGGCCGCGGTACGGCGATGCTGCCACCGGCTGGGCATGCCACCAGCTGAAGGTTTTGCCCGTGCCTTCGTATACTTCCAGCGCGCGGCAGATGCGCTGCCTGTCGTGCGGGTGGATACGGGCAGCGTATTGCGGGTCTGTAAGGGCAAGGCGCACGTGCAGGGCTTCCGGGCCTATGCGGTCGCATTCCGCCTCGTAGTGCTGCATGATTTCCGGGTTCACCTGCGGGATATCGGCCAGACCGTCCAACAACGCGCGCAGATACAGGCCGGTGCCGCCCACAAGCAGAGGCAGCCGGGCTTCCGCGCGGGTCTGGGCCACGGCCTTGTGTGCCATATCCAGAAACCGCCCTGCGGATATCTTTTCTTCAGTGGGCAGAAAACCGTAGCCCCGGTGCGGGCAACTCGCCTGCTCCTCTGCCGAAGGCTGAGCGGTGATGATGGGGAAATCGCGGTAGACCTGACGCGAATCAAGATTGATCACGCAGCCGGTAAAACGCCGGGCCAGATGGAGCGAGGCGGCTGTCTTGCCTGCCCCGGTAGGGCCGACAAGGCAAACAACGGGAATGCTGGACATGACGATACCGGCCTACATATTCAACGGATAGGGGTAGCCGTATTTTTCCCGCAGCTTACGGTAGACGCTGTCCGGAACCAATCCTTTAATGTCGCCGCCGAGCTTTGCCGCCGCCTTGACGATGGTGGAGCTTATGTACAGCCACTGGTAGTCTGTCATCAGGAACACGGTCTGGATGTGCCGCTTGAGCTTGCGGTTCATGAGCGCGAGCTGGAACTCATACTCAAAGTCCGAAACGGCCCGCAGGCCGCGCAGAATGACCCCCGCCCCCCTGCGCTCCACATAGTCCACGAGCAGGCCGGAAAACGATTCCACCACAATGCGGTTGTCGTTGGCAAAGACCTCCTCCGCCATGGCCACCCGCTCCGTTATGGAAAACAGCGGCGACTTGGGGGTATCGTTGGCAACGGCCACGACCACTTTGTCGAATATCTGGCAGCCGCGCTTGATGAGGCTGACGTGCCCGTTGGTCAGGGGGTCGAAGGTGCCGGGGTAGACGGCTATGCGCTCTCCCTTGTTGTCCATAGCAATATCCTTGTCTGGCCGTAGGCCCTGTTGGCGAGAAGTTCCAGATCGGGGTGGTCCGTTTCTGCGGGCAGAGGCAGCTTGGACTCTACCTCGGCGCAGACGAAGCCGCCTACCGCCAGCCAGCCGGTGCGCAGCACGGCTTTGAGTGCGGGGGTCAGGTGATTGAACCCGTAGGGCGGGTCAATGAAAATAAGATCGAACGGCTCAGCCGGACGCTTTGCCAGCACGTTGCGCATATCTTCCGCGAACACGCGGTACCTGTGCGGTGCAATGTCCAGCGCCACGGCATTTTCTGTTATCAGGGCAGCCGCCTTCTTGTTCATCTCCACAAACCAGCCTTCTGCTGCTCCCCGGCTGAGGGCTTCGAAGGTGAGCGAGCCGCTGCCCGCGAAGAGGTCCAGCACCCGGATATCCGGCCAGTACAGTCCCCGCGCCTCCAGCATGGAGAACACCGCCCCCCGCACTTTGGAAGTGGCGGGACGGTAACCCGGCCCGGTGGTGGTCTTCAGACTTCTGCCGCCGTATTCTCCCGAAATGATCCGCATAGATGATTACCCGCTACGCCTGAGACAGAAAGCTCAGGATTTCGCTGTTCAGTTCCACCAGACGATCCCGGATTTCCACCTGCTCAACCCAGTCCTTCTCTTCCACACGCTCAAGGCGGCGACGCACCTGCGCCATCTTGCTTTCCGTTTCCGCGATGAGGAAGCTCCAGTCCACACGGGGCTGTGCGCGTTGCGGGTCAAGCGCCACCTGGACATCGCGCCCGGGCTTGAGGGTGATCTGTTCCAGATAATCGGGAACATGGACGGTAAGATTGAACCGCTCACGCAGCAGTTCCGCAAGAGGGGTCTGGGAGCGTTCTTCGCCGTGGACCAGAAACACCTCCATCTGCGGCCGGGCGATGGGGGCAACCCAGTCCAGAATCTGGCTCTGCCCCGCGTGGCCTGAAAAGCCGCCGATGGTGAAAACCCTGGCGTTTATGGCCACATCTTCACCGAACAGCCGCAGGGTTTGCGCTCCGTCCACGATCTTTCTGCCCGGTGTGCCCTGTCCCTGATAGCCCACGAAGACGATGGAGGCACCTTCTTTCCAGATATTATGCCGCAGGTGGTGCTTTACCCTGCCCGCGTTGCACATGCCGCTGGCGGAAATGATGATGGCCGGACCTTCCATGGTGTTCAGCGCTGTGGATTCATGGGTTTTCAGCGTGTAGCGCAGATTGGGCAGATTAAGCGGATCTTCGCCTGAATCCATAATTTTGCGCAGTTCGTCATCCATGTATTTAGGGTGCTTACGGAAAATCTCCGTAGCGCGTATGGCGAGGGGGCTATCCAGATACACGGGCATATCTTTGGGCAGCTTGCCTTCTTTATCCAGCAGGTACAGGGTGTAGAGCACCTCCTGCGTGCGCTCCACGGCAAAGGCGGGAATGATGACCTTTTCGCCATGCCCGTAGCTGTATGCAATGGCTTCCGCCAGTTCCACGCGGCTGGTGCTGCTGTCCTTGTGGTCGCGGTCGCCGTAGGTGGATTCCAGAAAAAGGTAGTCTGCCATGCCGGGGTCATCGGGGTCGTTCACCATGAGCTGGTTGGGGCGGCCCAGATCGCCGGAAAAGACCAGCCGGGTGTTGTCGCCGTTTTCGGTGACATGCACCTCTAGAAACGCAGAACCCAGAATATGTCCGGCATCTCTGTAGGTTACGCGCACTCCCGGGCAGGGTTCAAAACTCTTGTTGTATTCCACGGTCTTGAAAAAGCGGGAGACCCTTGCGGCATCGTCCTGCGTATAGAGCGGCTCCACAGGTTTTTTGCCCTTGCGGCTCTGCTTCTTGCTTGCCCATTCCGCTTCCATTTCCTGAATGTGGGCGCTGTCCTGCAGCATGATTTCCAGCAGGTCGCGCGTGGGTTCCGTGCAGTAGACTGTGCCCTTGAATCCCATGCGTGCCATGCGCGGCAAAAGTCCGGTATGGTCTATGTGCGCATGCGTCACCAAGAAAAAGTCTATCCGCTCCGGCTCGTAGATATCCGCATCCACGTTGCGCTTTTCGATCTCGCGGTTGCCCTGATGCATGCCGCAGTCTATGCCGAACCGCCTGTTGCCCACCTCTATCATATAGCAGGAGCCGGTCACTGTCTGCGCGGCTCCCAAAAACTGTATCTTCATATTCCGCTCGTTATACGCCCGTTATACGTGTGTTCAGATGTGTTGCGCGTTGGCGCCAGAAGCACTCCACTATGGCGGCAGATACCGCCAAGCGCAAGCGATTTCCACTGGTTGCGTGCAGAGGGTGAAACCGGTATACTTGGATATGGCAGCGTTCCTGCCCTTCTACCACGCAATCACGAAACAGCATTCGGCACCTGCCGCCCGAAAGGAGACCATATGCCTTCATCGAAGCAATACGTTATCGACAGCCTGTCCATCAAGGAGTCGTGGCGTCTTTTCAAAATCATGTCTGAACTGGTGGACGGATTTGAAACCCTGAGCGAACTGGAGCAGTGCGTTTCCATATTCGGCTCTGCCCGCGTGGCGCCGGAGAGTCCGTTGTATAAGGAAACGGAAGATATCGCCCGCATGCTGGTGGAGGCCGGATACGGCGTTATTACCGGCGGCGGGCCCGGACTGATGGAAGCCGGCAACAAGGGGGCATCTGCCGCCAACGGCACCTCGGTGGGGCTGCATATCCACCTGCCCATGGAGCAGCACACCAACAACTACATGAACGTGCGCTGCAACTTCCGCTACTTTTTTGTGCGCAAGCTCATGTTCATAAAGTACGCCATGGCCTATGTGGTTATGCCCGGCGGGTTTGGCACGCTGGATGAGCTGACCGAGGCCTTTGTGCTGACGCAGACCCACCGCATAAAGCCCTTCCCCATCATTCTGTACAAGAGCGAGTTCTGGAACGGCCTGCTGGACTGGACCCGCGACCAGATGGTGAAGGGGGGCTTCATCAACGAGAAGGAACTTGACCTCATCACCGTGCTGGATACGCCGGAACAGGTGGTGAGCCACATAAAGAAGCACGTGATCATTTAACATGACCACCCGGAGAGAACTGGAACACCGCCTTGCGGAGCTTTGCACGCCGCCGCAGGGGCACCCCACGTGGGAGGCTTTCATGCGCCTTGCCATGGTCGAAGCCGCCAAGGCGGAAGCTCTGGGCGAGGTGCCTGTGGGGGCTGTTCTGGTGGCCCCGGACGGGGCCATATCCGGCACCGGCTGCAACCGCACCATAACGGACCGCGACCCCACGGCGCACGCGGAGATTCTGGCCCTGCGCGAGGCAGCGCGAACCCTTGGCAACCACCGCGTGGAGGATGCCGTGCTTGTGGTAACGCTGGAACCGTGCCTTATGTGCGTGGGGGCCATGGTGCATGCCCGTATACGCGGGGTTGTGTTCGGCGCGGCAGACCCTAAAACAGGGGCCGTGGTTTCCAGGATGCGCGGGCTGGAACTGGACTTTCACAACCACGCCCTGTGGCATACCGGGGGCGTGCTGGCAGAAGAATGCAGCGAGCAGCTTTCTGCCTTTTTCCGGCGCAGGCGTGCCGAACAGGACCGGCTGAAACGCAAAGAGTGAGCCGCCCACGACCCTGCAACGCCCGCTGCCCCCCCAAGCAAATACAATGGCCCGCCCCGCGTAACGCACGGGCGGGCCTTTTTGTCAGCCTTATGTCAGCCTTTTGCGGGCCTTTTGTCATTCTAGTGCCAGCCTGTTGTCAGCCTTTCGCGGGCCTTTCGTCAGTCTGTTACCAGCCTGTTGTCAGACATCAGCCGAAGATAGCCAGTGATCTGCCAGTGATCGGCCATCGTTCACAGGCGTTCGCAACCGTCCGCAGACATTCGCAGACATTCGCAGACATTCGTAGACGTTCGCCAACTGGTAACCTGTAGTGCGCCAGCAGCTTGCACCATCTGCGAAGAAGGGGGCTAGCCGCGCCCCTTGGTTCCGGCGGTCCCGGCGGCAGATGCCCCCACCGCGCATGATGCGCCGCAGCCGCCAAGGGGGGCCTTGTTCCACGGCATCATCACCAGCACGCGGGCCATTCCGCAGGTGCCTGTAAACCCGGCGAACATAAGCCCGCAGCCTATGAACAGGGCAAAGGCGAAGAAGAAGGACGAGACAAGCAGGCCGAGCAGCGTGAACATGAACACCATGGCCCCCGCGCCCACCAGCACCTGCCGCTCTATGGGCATGCCTTTTTTTCCTTCATCTACCGGAAGCCCGGCCTTTTTCCAGCCTGCTATGCCTTCATCCAGCACGGCCACATCGCCCATTTCCTGAGCAAGCGACTCTGCGGCCTGCGCCGCCCGTGTGCCGGACCGGCAGACCAGAATGGGCTTTTTGCCCTGAACGCCCATTCCGGCCAGACGTTCTGCGTTTACAAGATCAAACGGCAGATAGACGGAACCGGGCAGCGATTCGCCAAGCACCTCGCCCACGGTGCGCACGTCTACCAGCAGGCCCGTGCCATCCTGTGCCATCTTTCGCGCGTTTTCCGGTGTGATATGGGATACGGAAGCCATATGTGCATCTCCTTGAAAGCCTCCGACCTGCGGAGGGATGATTCGATAAGGCCGCAACATACCCCCTTCGGGTATATTTTACAAACAAAACATGCACCCTGCCCCGGCTGCCGTTACGGAAGGGATAAGCCGGACGCAGTTGCCCGAAACAGCAACCCGCATGCGCAACCCGCATGCCGCCCCATCCCGGAGGCCGTTCCTGCTAAGAGCTTTTCCCTTGTGCAGCCACTGTACCACTTTCCGCTTGCGTGTGGGTACAAAATAGCTTAGAAACCAAATCCCTTCGAGGTGCCCGAAAGGATACACGAAGCAAGCGGAGAGGTAGCGAAGTCCGGCCGTAACGCGCTCGACTCGAAATCGAGTTAGGGGTTAATAGCCTCTACGTGGGTTCGAATCCCACCCTCTCCGCCATAGGGTAAATAAAATAGCCACTTAGCTAAACGCTTTGTGGCTATTTTTGTTTCCTCAGTGTCGCTTAAAAACGTCTTTTGGCGTGATTTTGGCGTGATTTTGTTTTTATCCGCTACTTCGGCACCTCGCCTTCCACATCCGTAACATACCCGCCAGCGCTCAACTTGTGCGTTACGCGGGTAATGCTCCATTCGCCATTCACTCCGGAACGGAAACCGGAAAGGATAGCGCGCCCCTCTGCGGCAAGTTCTGGCCTTCCGGGAAGGCTTACTGAAAGGGTGGACTTTCCACGGCGGTAGGCTTCCAAAGAGCTTTGCGCGGCCTTCTCGGCGGCAGCCTGGTCCGGGTATACGTGACGGATGCGACGCACAGGCTCACCGGCACCGGCAGCGGCTTCCACATCCTGGGCGGCGTTGGCATCGCGCCACACGGCCACAACCTTCTGGTAGTCCTGGCGGCCTATCAATTTCACGGTGTGGCTTGTGCCGCTGGTGCGGGCAATGGAAACCGTGGGCATGCTCTTGCCACTTATGGTCTTTCCTTCTCCCTGCGGTACGATAATCAGCTTGCCGTCGTTCGCCTTGGCAATGCCCCCCACGCTCTTTGCAACCCGCGTCAACAGGTTCATGTTGCTTTCGTCCACCTGGTCCAGGTGGGGCAACTGGTGGGCAACAAGCGCAGGGCTAATGGCCGGGGTAAGTCCGTGTTCGGCCGCAATGGACGCGGCCAGGTCGCCCAGGGTGCGCGGCGTCCATGATCGGTTATGCTGCGTGTGTAGGGCGGTGTACGCCTTGCTATCCTTCATCGGGGCGGCCTTGGCCGTAATGGTCAGGGTATCCGGCGGCCCCTTCAATTCAATTTCATCCACCACATACAGGCCCATGAAACGGGCGGCACCTTCATACCCCAACCATACGCGCAATTCCGCGCCCGTGGCGGGCAGGTTTATGCCGGTGCCGCTGTCGTCCAGTTCCAGGGTTAAACAGTCGGACGCAAGCCCGGCTTCGTCTGTAATGGTCAAAGAAAGAAACCGCTCACGGATCGCGGCGGTAATGTCGTTACCGTTGGCTTCAATACGGTATGACGGGCGGAAGGTTTCAACGGCCATATGCTAATCCCAAAGGCTTACGCCCTGCTCTGCCACGGGTGTAGGCAGGTCAGGCAGGAGAACAGAAACGCCTGCAGGCAACACCGGGCCATGATCGGCAAGACCTGGGTTCGCTTCCAGCACCAGGGCAACAGCCGTGGCCGTGCCCGCCTGGTTCCCGTAGTAACACCAGCAAATACCGTCTACCGTGTCCCCGTCTTTCGTGCGGTACTGCATCACTTAAGCCCCTCATCATACTTGCGCAGGCGTATGGAGAAATCCACCTGCAGCGGTGCGCCGCCCTTCTCAAATGTCTTTTGCGTCTCGTTCACGCCCAGGATAACCCACCGGCCATGCACATAGCCGCGCCCGTCCACCATCATCAACGGTTCCCCCTTGGCGGCTTGCGCGCGCATGGCATCCAACTGCCCCAGGCCGCCCCGGAAGGTGGGCAGAATGGTCCCGTTCAAGGTAATGGAGTCTTCACCCGGTCCGGTGAATTGCAGCGCGGCAAGCTGATGCACGCGCTCAAGCGCCTGCCAGCGGTATGCCGTGGTACGGGCAAATTGCTGGTACGCGGCCGTATCCAGCGAAAACACATACCCGCCTAGCTTCATCATGATTCCGGCCATGCCCTACCCCTACCACGCCACGCTGGCATCATCGTACAGCGCGCGGCGGCTTTGCGCCTCCTGGCGTTCTCTGATTTTGCGGGCCACGGCATCCGCTATGGCCTCGGGGTCCTGCCCAGGTGCCCCACTGATATGAATATCCCCTACCGTATTCGTAACCGTGGCCGTTCCGCCGCGCTGAATGGGCGGCAGATCGGGCACAGACGGCGAAGGAATAGCAGTGCCCGGCACGGTGCCGGATGCCATCTTGCCGCCGGTGCCTTGCTTCACAGCGTCGCCCACTTCCGGCACGTCCGCCCCGAAAAAAGTTTTAACGGCGGACCATACCCCGCCCACTTCAAACGCCTTTTTCAAATCGTCCCACGCGGTAACCAGGCGATACACTCCCGCCACGGCGGCCGCGATGGCCGTTATGATAAGACCCAACGGGTTTGCCATTACGGCAGCCCCCACGACCTTAAGAGCACCGCCCACGGCCAACATGCCGGATGCCAGGCCAGGCAACGCCATTGATACAAGCGGGGCCAGGGCGCTACCGACTTGCCATAGGCTTTGCCCGAACTGGAACGCGGCAATGGCAGTTTTGGACGCCATAAGCACGCCCACGGCCATAGCCAAATTTTCAAACCCGCCCAACTTATCCGCCACCCAGGACACAGCAGACCCGACGGACTGCAACACGCTCCACAACCCTTGCCCGAAGGCAACAATCTTGGGGATGGATTCCTTGAACGATTCACCCACGCCCACAATGGTAGCGCGGTTCTCGCGCAGCCAGTCGGCCAGCTTCGGCCCCATCTCTTCAATAAGTGGGGCCAGCGCACCGCCGATTAGCCCGGAAACCTCCTGCCAGGCACTGCCCACCACGGTAGTGAAGCGGTTCATGGCCGTGGTGTAGGCAAAGGCACCCTTCGTTCCTTCCTCGGAAAGCAGGTTGAGGCGCTTCTGTTGCTCCAACAAATCGTTCACGCCTTCCTTGCGGGTACGCAGGTAGCCGATAAATTTGTTCGCCTCGCCGCCCATAAGAATGTCAGCGGCGGAAACGGCCTCTTGATGATCGTCCAGGTTCTTTGCGGCTTCGGCAATGCGGTTAAACTGTTCCTCGGGCTTCAAGTCCTTCAACTCTTCAAACCGCAACCCGAGAATCTGCAACGCTTCGGTCACGGGCGTTATCTCTTCCAGCCCCTTGGATTCACCAAGCTTGTTACTCATCTCTTCAATGAGGTCGCCCACGTTATCCGCTTCAAGTCCAGCTTCGGAAGCGATACCGCCCCATAAGCGCATGTACTGGCCGGAAATGCCCAGGGACTTTGCAAGTCCTTCCTGCTTGGCGGTCATGCTGTTTGTCATGGTAACGGCGGCACCTATGGCGGTGGTTCCGGCCGCAACAACGGTGGTAAACTTGGCCGCCTCGCCTACCATGTTCTTGAACTTGCCGCCTACGTCAGCATCTAAGGCTTTCTGGAAGGCTTCGTACTTGCGTTGGGCGCGCCCCATCTCTGCGGCAAGGCGTTTCTGTTCCCCGGCAAAGTTATGCGTGTTCACCCCGGCGGCAACAAGTTCCTTTTCCAGCTTGTCTAGGGCTTCGCGCTTGGTGTTGTATGTCTTTTCCGCCTTGACTGCGGATCGTTCCGCCTGATCCATAGCGCGCTTCATGGCGGCCGTGGGCTTTTCCGCCCGCTCATACTCATTGCGCAGGGCGGCCGCTTCCCGTTTCAGGTCCCGGTACTCACGGCCAGCCTTGCGCACAGAGGTGGGGTCATAGGCGTTAAGCTTGTCCTGTTTGTCCTTCAGGTCTCGGATGGAGTCACCCACGCCGGACAAGTCACCACGCACGGTACGCATTGCGGTGCGCATAGACCCGGCCACGGCGGCTCCCACTTCGATTACTGCGGAATACTTGCGCTTATCAGCCATTATTTCCCCTGGGCAGGGCGGAAACCCACGCCATCAATTCTTCAAGTGTCAGGTCAAGCAATTCAGAGAGGGGCCACCCGGTGTAATGGGCCAGCACCAGCACGGCCCTCCGGGTGGTCGCCTCATCTAGGACAAAAAACCCCGGTAGGCTTCCTGCAACTTGCGGTAGTCCTTCATATCCAGTTCCTCAATGACCGGGGGGGCAACCTCACACAGGTTCGCAAACAGGCGCACTTCCTGTTCCGCATCGGTACCGCCCTGCTTGGCAACGGCCACCTGGTCCCGCGCCTTCATGCGGCGCATGTTGAGGCACGTAACCGTTTCGCCGTTCATTTCCACGGGATAACTCAATGTGATTTCTGTTTTCATACCTTCCCCTACATACCCAGGGCGCTACGCCGTGCGGCAAGCTGATCGGTGCCGCCGATGATGCGGACCATGTTGATTACGTCGATTTCATGCAGGACCGTGCCGCCCTGCTCCCGCTTGTAGTACGTGAGGTCGAAGGTGTACGTAGACGCCCCGACTTCCCCTTGCTTCCATGCGGCCGGTTCGATGGACCGGGCCTTGCCCCGCATCTGCACAACCACAGGGGTAACGGTGCCGTCGAACGATTCCAGGGAACCGCGCGCGGTAAGCTGCGTTTCGCCTCCCGTGGTCAGGCCGAAAAGGGAGAGCAGTTCGGCGCACTGCTTGGGGGTGGTCATGGTGCTTTCAAGCTTTTCCATGCCGGTTTCAACACCCACGGGGGCGTCCATACCTGCGGCACGGAAATCCTCGGTGGTAAGGGCCAGCTTAGGCAGTTGCAGTTCCTGCACTTCCCCGGCGTAGCCGCGCCCGTCCACGAACACGGCAAACCCTTTCAAAATGTCGCTTGCAACGGCCATTATTCAAAGACCTCCGTAATGTAGTCGTTCACCAGGTGGGACCGGAACGTGATGTGCTCGGCGGGGTACGGTGGGGTGAAGTCGAAGTCGAAGTACACCTTGCCCTGGGCAATTTGATCCGGGGTGTTCAATTCCGGGTCCGCCCAACAGGAACCGCCCAGGATTGCGCCAACGGCTTTCAGGTGGCGAAGGTAGGCGTTCACGCCTTCAATCACGTCCTGAACATAGGTTTTCGTTATATTGCGGTCCACGGCCCACATATGCGCCTGCAGCAGGCTTTCGTTAATCATGTCCGCCGTGCGGCGCACGGACAGGAACAGCCATTTGCTGTCAGTGGACGCGGTGCGGTTGCCCCACAGGATATAGCCGCCTTCATTGATGATGGTGGCGACCTTCTTTTCGTTCAGGGCGTTGGCTCGGCAATTGGCATCACCCAGGGTAAAATCAACCGGGCGGGACGTGCCGGAAATGCCGTAAATGGGCTTGTTCGACGGGGACCACCAGAAGCCCTTGTCGTTATCCGTGCGGGCAATAACCCCTGCAACGCGGGCACTTGCGGGTTCATTCGCATATGCGCCGTTGCGGTACACCTTCACCCAGGGGTCCACCATGTACACACGGGCTGTACCGTAATCCCCGATTGCAGCGATTGCGGCCGCGTCGTTAGTATTCGGCCCGTCAACCAGGATAACCGCACGCATGCGTTCGGCTATGCCTTCCAGTTCTGCGGCCACAGGGTTTTTCAGGTACGTGCCGGGGTTCTCGGAATCTTCCGGCCGCTGGTGCGTGAAGCCGGGGGCAAGCAGAATGCGCGGGGTGAATCCAAGTACGGATTTGGATGCCAGCAACGCCTGCACCCCTTCGTATTGGCCGGTTACGCCGTCCACGCCGCCTACCACGTTGGTCATAGTTACGGTTTCGTCCGCACCTTCCTCCACTCGGACCACTACCACCATCGCGCCGCACTGATCCAGAATGGCGTCCAGTGCTGCGGGCAGAGTTCCGGCATAGTCGCCCACGGTATCCAGTTTGGCGGCTTCCTTGCGGCTGCCAGCAATAAGCACGGGGGTATTCAGCGGGAAGGCCGCCGGGTCCGCATCGGGTGCGGTACCCACAATGCCGATAACGGACGATTTTACCGTCTGGATCGGGCGCGGCCCGGCGTCGATTTCAACGACTTCCACGCCGTGTAAGAACTGTTCAGGCATGGTAAACCTCTCTGTTACTGGTTAATAAACACGGGCGCTTCGGGCCATTCAACCGCAGCCGGATACGGAAATCCCTGCGGAATCTGTCTGAGTGCGTCGATGTAGGTAAGCAGTTCGATAAACTGCGGTTCGGTGAGCGTTGTTTCAGTACGGACGGCAGCGGCTACAAGCTCCCTTTCGTCCCGGTGACGGTCACGTATGCCGACGGCAGCGGAAAGCAGGTCATTGCGCTTGGTACGGGTGGCCTGCCAAACAAAATCCGCCACCTCTTCGGCGGCCACGATCCGCACGGAAAAGGGCGCATTGGTTTCCGCAAGTGCCTGCGCGGTTGCCTCGTCGCAGCCCAGATACAGCACAAGGCGCTGGCCGCGCTCAATCCAGTCCAGCACCGGCGTATCGGCAAGGTCCGGGTAGCGGGTTCCACCGCCGTGCTGGTCCATGTATGTAGTCGTGGTGCAATCCAGTATCTGCATGGCGTGCTCCTAAGCGTTGTTGTCGATGAGGCATTCGCGGCTGACGACGAGGTAATGGTACGCGCCGTTAAGGGGCCAGTACTGAGCATTGTACACGTAGTTGTTGATCCGGTTCAGCTTGGATGCGTTAGGGGTGCCGAGTGCAAAGCTGGACGGCGGAATCTGCGCAACTGCATGCACAGCTATCTCCGACAGTTTAGTCGGCTTGACCTTGGAAATGCCCACCCGCACATTCGCGCCGTCACTCCAGATTGCGAAGTACAGATCAGCGTTACCGAACAGCGCCTGCTCTTCCACGTAGGAAGCCACAAGGTGTTTGTAGTCCCATATATTGGCCCCGGCGACGGTGATTTCAAAGCTGGTGTTACCGGCTCCGTGCCACATCCCCATTGAAACAAGGTACACAGGGGCTGCCACAGACGGCCCAAGGTGGAAGGTGATTGCGGAGCCCTGCACATTGTTGGTCGGTCCGCGCTTGAGTACAAGCGTGAACTGCGTTCGGCACAGCATCTGGAGCACGGCTTCGGGGATGGTCAGATAGTGGGCGGCATCAAACGTCCGCCTGCCGGGTGAGCCCGTTGCACCGGGCAGGTTGCCGCCCTGCACCAGCGTTGCAGCGGTGCCGGACAATCCTCCCCCGGACCCAAGCTCGTTGCCCCCGGCATTGGGGTTGTCGAACAGGCACACGAACGTGTCGGGGTGGGCAAGCGTCATCTCGTGCATTTCATCCCACTCCGGCCATGGCGTGAGGAAGGTCTGCGCCGTGGTAAACGCCGTGGGGCTGGACCACTCGGACGCGACAGGCCCGGCGGAATCATCCGTATACTGCACGCGCCATATGTACTGCGTGGCCACGTCCAGCACGCCCGCAGGGATGGCATACTCGGTCACGGCTCCCAGCAGGCCGGAATCATGCACCGGCGCGGAGAAGTCTCCACCTGCCACATCCACCTGAAAACGGGTGTGGGCATGGTCGCCCGTGCCATTGGTCGAATAGGCGGACGCGGCAAGGGTGGGCGTCTCGCCAATCTCTCCCGCGCCTGCCACGGGCGAGGTGTTCACCGGGCGGTCCACGTAGATGAAGCTGGCGGCGGTAAAGAAGCTGCTCACGGGCGACCACGGCGACCAGTTGCCATCGCTGCCCTTGTGCCGTGCGCGGACGTAGTAGACATGCCCGGTGGTCAGGATGCCGGGCGGCACAGCATACGCCGTCACCGGGCCAAGGCTGCCGGTATCGCGCACTATGGCCGCAAAACCGCTGTCCGTGGCAATCTGCATCTGCGCGTCCGCGTGGGTCTGGTCCGCATCCGCGCTGAATGCGCCGGTGGTTATGGTGGGCGTCTCTCCCACGCCAGTTGCCCCGGCAGCGGGCGCGGTTATGGCGGGGCGGTTGATGGGCACATCGCCTACGTTTATGGTGAGCGGCTGCGTCCAGTGAGAGCGCACCAGCCCGTGCTCCCACACCTGCACCGCCACGCCGTAGGTCTGATCCGCATCCACCTGCGGGGCGGTCAGGTCGATGCGGCCCGTGGTCAGGTTGGGGGTAACGGTCCACAGCGCGGTACGGTCCGTACCGCCTGCATCGGTGATGCGCACTTTGACCTCAGACGCCCATTCATAGGTGTGCCAGTCCTGTATGAGCAGTTGCGTGGATTCGCCTTCCCAGATATCCGCACTGCCCGCCACGATCACCAGCGGCGCATGGGCGCGGACGGAATCCAGCAGCACGCCGTGGGCATCGGGCCTGTTATTATGGTCCGAAATGTCTTGGCGGGTAGCACCGAAAAACCTATCGTCAATGGTCAAGGTCACGTCCTGTGAACTTGCCACCAGCACATCAATAGCAAGGGGTACCTCAATCGGTACGCCGTCCTTGCTCTGTATGTAGCTGGCCTTTTCCGGCGCGCAGTAATCGACCATGTATAGAATGTTGCCCCGCGTGGGGTGCGCGGCGATAATGCCGATTTCCGTAATTGAAAATCCGGCCACAAGCGCGGCGTTCGTCAACAGCGCCTCAAGCCGGGCACTATCACCCGTCTGCGTGATTTTGGTAATGGTAACGCTCACCTTCTGGCTTACCAGAGCGGAAACGCTGGCGTCCGCCTGTTGCGCCTCAGTCCATACCCCATTCCCCAAAACGATTGCGGAGAACTCAAGCGGCGTTCCCTGGTGCGCCAAGGCAAGCAGTTCCCGGCCGTCCGGGGTCAGTCTCATTTTACGAAAATCACTCATGTGTTACCCCCAGCGGGGCGGCCATTCGGACCACTCCAACGCCATAGGTTTGCGGTTGCTGAACGGTCACAACAGGCATGACCACCGTTGCCGTTATGCTCTGGCCGAAACGGACAACGCCCACGGCCACGGGATGAGATTCATTTGTGCCCACGTCGAAGTGGATAGCGGCCCGTATCACAACGGGCATACGGACAAAGCCCACTGCAGTGGGGGCGGCCACCGTGCCCTTGGGCGTTACCAGGGCATCCAGGTGGGCGGCATGCCGTTTGTAGCGCTGGATAACGCCGAACATGCGGTCGATGGTGGCACTTGAGATGGGCAGATTGCGGGCAAAACTGACCTTGAACCGGCACGGATCGCCTCCGTAGTCGAACCATTCCTGCAGGTGCGCTTCGTACCCGAGAACGCCCAGGGCGTAAGAAACAGCCCAGGGGGTACCCTTGTGCCGGTGGATTTCCACGCTTGCCTTGATGGCCGCGCGTTTCTGGTCCGTAGTCCAGGCATCGTCCCACATATCAACGGAGAAAGCCCAGGCAAGCCAGGGCAACAGGTCTTCGGGGCAGGTGTCCGGGTTCCACACATCGCGCACGGGGACCGGCACGTCAGAAAGGCGGGCGATGGCAAGCGCCGTGGCGTTCTCTTGCGGCGTAGCGCTGATGGGCAACAGGCTAGCCATTCGCGCCCCCTGCGGCCGTTACATCGATGCCGATGCAATACGCGGCCTCGGATGCCTGTACGGTAATATCCTGTGCCGGTACGGTCAGTTCAACACGACGCACGCCCGCAACATGCAGGGCTTCGTATATGCCGGAAAGTGCCACCCCTGCCCCGATAACGTGGCAGGCGGTCAGATAAGTTTGCAGGGCGGCCTGTGCCGTGGCGGTAACCGTGGCGGTACTCGGGCCATCAAGCACATGCAGCACGGCCGAAACGGAAAATTCAACAATGCCCGCAGGCTCAACCGTCACCAAGTCGCCAAGGGGGCGCACCTTCTCACGGTTCACAGCCTCGGCCACTGCATCTAGGGTGCTTTGATCCGGCGTGCCGTCACCATCACGCCCGAGAACGTACACAACTACATGCGCAGGGGTCGGGCTATTAGGGTAGGCATCCTTGACCAGGGAAACGCCGTTTTCATCGGCGGCGCTCAATGCATGAAATGTATAGGCACCGCGTGAACCTGCAACGCTCACACCCTCAAGCGCCATTTGAATGCGCCTGCGGTACGCGGTATCGGTTTCATAGGTGGGGGCAACCGGCGGGTAGGCGTCAGGGTCACCCGGATCAATGACCAGGCGCACCACGTTGTAGTTCGCGCCTATCTGGTCCAGGTCCGCCCCGCTGGCATAGGCCAGCATAACGGCGCGGGCCGCGTCGTTCACACGCTGGCGCAGCAGGGTTTCGCGGTAGGCGGCAACTTCAAGCACCTTATAGGCGGGGTCGGATTCAACCAGGGCGGTAAAGGCGGTATCCCGCTCTTGCAGGTCCGCCAGCATTTCGGCCAGCACGGTTTCATAATCCACCGTTTCCACCACGGCGGGCGCAGGCAGGCCGGAAAGGTCAATGGCATCAAAGCCGCTCATATCTGCAACCCGTCCATTGTGATTTCCCGGCCGTCCGGCAGGTACACGCCATCAAGCGCCACAAGCACCTTGCCCGCATCCGTGGCCGAAACCTGCACTCGGGTAACGCGCAGGCGCGGTTCCCATCTGTCTAGGGCTTCGGCAGTGGCGGCAATGTATTCAATACGGTTTGCTTCGTTGGCGGGAGAATCCACCAATTCAAAGAGGCGTGACCCATATTCCCGACGCATCACGCGGGAACCTATGGGCGTGGTAAGAATGTCCCGAATGGACTGTCTGAGGTGGGCAAGTCCTTCAAGCGGCTTGCCGGTGGAAGAATCAATGCCGCGCATACGTAGGCTATACGATGCGCGGCAAGTTGCTTCCTCTGCGGTTTTTGCAGTCTACAAGGGGGCAATGGCCCCATAGCGCAAGGTTCCGGTAACGGTGCAGTCTCCGTTGATAGTGACATTGCCGTTCACGGTCATATCCCCTTCAAGGGTGTAGCTGCCTTTGTGCTCTGTATGGGCGTGCTTGTATTCCTCGCCTATGGTTTGGCCTTCATCATCATGCCCGCCCGCCGTGGTCAATGTGCCCTCAACAAGCACCTGGGGGGCGGTAAGAAAAATCTTTGTGCCAGCCTCTACTGTCGCCTCTTTCCCCGCCTTTGCCGTAATGTCCCCGGTGGCCTGCACCATCACATCACCGGGAATGGTGGCCGCCAGCTTATGCGCGGCCCGGTCATATTCGATAATCGCGCCGTCTTTGAAGACCATACGGGCAACGTCCGGGGTGTTCGCCGGTGCCGGATGGGCGGTTTGGAACACCCCCACCAGTACAACGCCCTGCCCTGTCTCGCCTGACGGGGACAGGATAAGCACTTGTTCGCCTGCTTCGGGTGCCCACCAGGACACGTCACCGCCCGCGCGGGCCGTTACCCAGGGCAACCAATCCGTTACCACGGAACCACACCGTACCCGCACGCGCGCGGCCGAATAGTCCGCCGCCTCTATGGTGCCCCACCGGATCAGGTTAGCCAGACGTCTATCCAGTTCAGACAGTGGGTAACTCTGCATCGGTCACCTCAGTATACTCCGGTTTATAGTCCACTCCCACACGGGGCGACCAGGACACCAGCACAGTTTGCGGAATTACGCCTTCGTCTGTCCATGCGGATGCGCCCAGATATACGCGTTGCTCAAATTCGATGCGCCATTCTTCATAGGCGCGCTGTTCAGGCTTCCATTCATCAGGGTAAGCCCCGACGAACTCCGCAGGATGTGCAGGCAGGCCGAAACGGTTCCCGTGCAGCCATTTTGACACAGCGCCCACTAGGGCACAGATTTCAAGGTTCACGTTCGCTGCCTTGAAGTGCATAACCAGGTGCAGTTCCCACCGGATGCGCACGGCAAGCTGTTCCGTGCCCACATCGTCCCCCGGTTCCAAGGCCGCCAGGTTCAAAAACGCGGCCGGGCACGCCACCCTTTCTTTTAGGCTTTCGTAAGCCATCACGGAAAGCACGGGAAAGGCTTGCCGTAAGCCTTCCTGTATGGCTTCATGCGCGGCTTGCATGCTTATTTCTTGCGGGTTTCCCATCGTAATTCCTGTTCAAAGATGCGGTAGAAGCGGCTTTCCAGCAGGGGCAACACCTCGTTGAGCACGGCAAAGTCCACTTCCTTGTCAATGTGAGCAAACTGAATGGCAAGCGGCTGGCGCTCACGGGATACACGGCGGTAAACCTGTCGTTCGTCGGCCTTGTTATTGGCGATGAAGGCGCGCCGCCGTTCCACCTTGCCCGCAACCACGCCGGTTGCTGTTTGGCGTGGATTCAGCCCGGCAAGAGGTATGGCCGATGCCCCGAAGAACACGCGGGCGGTCATGTGGTTGCCCCTGGTGTAGATGCGCAGGCGCGGCCGCAGGGTCTTTTGCTGTATGCCGGTTTCCCGCGCCACCATACGGACAAGCAGGCCGCCACACCATCGGCTTGTCTTGCTGACAGCACGGCGGGCGGCGGCCTCAATATCCTTTTGCGTGGCGGCAAAGTCTCGCGCTATGGCTTCGATCTGCGCCAGGCTTATCTGCATGTACTGCTTGCTCATGGTATCAGTATGACCATAGCCATTCCGGTTCCGTCCGGTTCCACCCGATCCACGTCAAAGACCTTGCCTTGCACGGTGCAAAGCGTTTCGCCGCGTGCGAAGTCTTGCACATCGCTGTACCTGCAGGTCAATGTGGGGGCCGTTGTTTCAAGCTCCACGCTGCCGATGGTTGTAAGCGTTCCCTGGTTATCGAAAATCGCCGCAAAGGTGCGGGCAGGGTTTTCTGCCTGCACCTTTACGGCGAACTCTTCAATGTCCAGGAAGTCGGTAAAGTCTTCCTGCATAGCCATGATTACTTACTCTTGGCCTTAGTGTCCGCCTCGTCAGCCTTTACAGCGCGTTCCCGATAGATGAGGTTACGCGCCACATCAAGCGAAACAGTAACAACCGAATCAGGCATGACCATTTCGCCGTCAATGAGAACGGCGGTACCCTTTTCCCCGAGAATCTTGATAGTCATGGTCTTTTCAGTCTTGCGGGCCATGTTCTACCCCTTATGGTACGGGGCGGCGGGGCCGCCCCGGTTGTGCGTTGTCGTTAAGCAGTAGTGCCCACACAGAACGATTCGGCGCGGCGGGCCGCAATGTCCACATCCTGCATCGCCACGATGCGCAGGCGGCCCTTTGCGCTATGGGTGTAGGGGTCAAGGGTCAGTTCCAGACCGCCCCACATGCCGATAATAAGGTCCGCGAAGTTGCCGAAGAACGCATCGGCCGCGGCTACCTGGTTGGTAACGCCAGCGTTGTAACCGTTGATGGTGTTGCCAGGTTCCCAAATGGTTGCCTCGGTGTTGGCGAACTTGGGCGTGGTCTTGGCGTGGCCGCGCGTCTTGGCGTTGACGATGTATGCCATGTTGTCCACGTCGGCATCATCGGCGGCAATTTCGCTTTCCATCTGCACCAGTTCGGCAAAGGTAGGCTTGCCGCTGGTGGCGAACGGAACAGCGTTTACGCCGCTAATATTCTTGATGCCCAGGGGTTCATTCACCCCGGTACCGTAGAAGCCAAGCTGGTCAATTTTCAGGCCCACGGCCTTTGCCAGGTCGAAGCGGATAAGGGCTTCAACGTCCAGGCTCGACTGCATAAGCAGGCGGCGGGTAACCTCGGCCAGCGCGCCTACCGTGGTGGGGGTAAGGTTCAACTGCCCGAAATCACCGTCGGAACCAGGTACGTCTTCGTCTTCTCCGACGACGTAGCCGGTTGCGCCGGAAAGCTGCTTGGGAATGCCCACATTACCCACCAGCCCGGCAAGCTGCGTTCCGTACTGCATCAGCAGGGTACGCTTGCGCAGCATCTCGATAAAGCTACCTGCAAGCAGGTCAGTGCTTACCAAGTTTCCGCCATGTGGGGCGGCGGCATTGCTGGTGCTGTAGGTACGCAGAACCGGGGCACGCAGCACTTCGGGGGGAATGACAATGCCGGTTGCCTCGCGCCCCATTCGGCGGGCGGCGGCTTCGGATGCTTCCAATTCCAGCGCGGCGGCTTCACGCACGGCCTTGCTATGTGCGTTGTTGGGGTCCAGGCAACGCAGCACCTTCACAACACTGTAGCGCTGCACTTCCTGTTCAGACAGGCCCACGGCGTCATTCTTTTCGTCCGGGGTGGGCTTTTTGCTGCGGCCGTCCAGTTCCTTGAGCAGGAAGCTCTGGAACTCTTCGGGCGTCTTGTTATCACGCACGAACTTTTCCGCATCTTCCGGGGCGCTGTACTGACGCCCCAAGGTCAGAATGGTATTTGCGCGGTCGCGTTCCGCCTGCATGGCCTGTTCACGCACGGCCTGTTCATCAACAACCTGCGGCGCGCCTCCGCCGGATACAATAGTGCCTGTATTGGGCATAGTCCTTTCCTCCATATTCGGAAGGGTTTCAGTTTCAGGCGCGCCACCACGGCCGCGCCCAACCCCCACGGACGGGTCCAGGGGGATGGTTACGAACGAAATTTCATAGGGTTCCCAATCGGTAGCCCGGTACACATCGGTGTCGTCTTCGCGGACCTCAACCAGCTTGAGTTCATGCACTTCAAAGCCTACGGAGATGTGACGCAAAATGCCGTCCTTCACGTCCGTAAACTTCTCATCCGCATGTTTGCCCCTGCCGAACCGGACCACGGCGCGGCCCTTGCCGTCCGCATCAACCCGTGCAGATTCGACCACTGCGATATGGGCGTTACGGTCATGGTTGAACAGAACCGCCCCGCCGTTGTTCAGACGGTCCAGGCGCACGGCGTTGCTTGAGTGTTCCAGCACAAGGACGGCACGCCACCACTGTTCAATTTCCGCATCACTGGAAAAGGCAACTTCCACCGTGCGCTTTTCCTCATCTACGGAACGCACACCATCAATCGGGAAAAAGGCCCGCGTGGCCGTGGATTTGATGCTATCCCTTGTCGGTTTCGTCTGTTCCGGCTGCTTCGTCGGCATTATCCGGTTCCTCCTCAATTATCGGGGCCGCCTTAGTTGCTGCCAGGGCAATGCCCTTTTCACCCCACTTACGGCGCTCCTCTGCGATTTCATCAAACACCTCATCAGGATCACGGCCGCTTTCGCGGATGGATTCGGACACAGACCGCATAAGGCCGTCCTGTTCCGTGCGGTGGGCGTTGGCATCCTTGGCCGGATCAACCCAGGCCCACCGGCGCGGCTGAAACCTGGCGCGCTTGTATTGCGCCACGCGGTCAATGCGCAGGGGCGTAGGCCCTATGGTTATGGCCTGGGCCAGTACGGCCACAGAAACCCAATCCTCGTACACAGACCGCACCAGCTTATCCACGAACCATTGCTGCAAGTCCTTCCAGGTTTCGCGCTCATCAAGCGCCCCGGCCCGTAGGCTGGAATAGTTTGCGCCTGAAAGGTCCCCGGTTAGTGCGGAATAGGATACGTCCAACCCGGCGGCGGCCGATGTGAGACACGCACTAGTGAAAGTCTTGAACTCGCCCTGCGGGTACTGCGGGTTGTATTCCTTGAAGGTGTAGCCGGGGGGGATAACGTCGAACTCTCCCGGCTCTGCGAACTCGGGAAAATCCAGTTCGTCTTCGGGGTCGCCCGTAACGTCCACATATTCGGGGTCGGCCTGGAAAAAACCGGACTTCGTGGCCCCCACCCGCGCGTTGATAACGGCGGCGGTTTCATAGCGGGAAAGATGATGCAGGCGCTTCAATGCGGTTCCCATCCATGACAGGCCGCGCGGCTGCCCTATGAACTCAGGCAAAAACAGGTGAATCATGTCGGAAGCCGGTACACGCTGGTACTTTGCACCGCCGAACGTGTAGCCGTCTGCATAGTCTTCAACATCAACACGGATATAGAAGGCAACCCGCTTGCCTGCGGGGGTAAATTCGATACCAGCGCGAATGCGGTTGCCGTTGCGCAAGTCTTCGCGCAAAGTCGGGGGGATGCGGGTAGCGTCAATCAGTTGCAGTTGATAGCGGTACTTGCCATAGTCCCGCCCTTTCAGCTTCTGCACAAAAATTTCACCATCACGCGCAACGCTCTGAACGGCCAACCCTTGCAGTTCTCGCCAGGTAAGCGTTTCCGTTACTTCGGGCATCAAGCCCCACTCGCGCCAGGCTTCCGCAATGGCCTTGCAGGCCAGTGCGTCCATGCTGCCATCCGGGAAGGTGACAGTAGGAATAACGAGAACGCCCGATGCACCAACCACATTTTTACGCACTAGTCGCAAAAACTTTTTGCCGTGGTCCATGTTCATCTGCGCATCACGCCCACGCGCACACAAAGTAAGCCACTCACGTTCCACAATGGTAATCGGGCTTTGCGGAATGCGGGACCAGGAGGATTCAAGGCGGCCACCTTCGGCGGATTCATAGCCACGCAAGGTAATACGTGGCAACGCCTTACGGGTATGGCGGCGGGGTTCCGGCTGCGGCTCAATGTCTGCGGCCCTGCGGCCCATTCTGAAAAAATCGGAAATCTTACCCATCAGAACCGTATCCCTATGGAGCGTATACCGCCCTTACCGCGCTCTTTGTTAACGCGGGAGACAAAGAAGGACCGCAGCTTAAGTAGGTCGGCAACGCTCATGCGCTGTAACTCACGGTCTTTGATTTTGTAGCTTTGCTGGTCCTTGGTCGCCCGGTTCGCCAAGACGGCGTTGATTGCTTCCAGGGCAATTTCGGCCTCTGTGCGGCCGTCGTAGTTGTCCACCTCAAGCAGGTTCACCAGCACAACCAATTCACCGGACAGGGCAACCTGTTGTTCACCATCCCGCTGTACGATCACCTGCCACCAGTAGCGCCCCACGGCCATGTCCGTAGGCAGGGAAAAGGCGAAGCTATCACCGTCCGCCGTTCCTTCCACGTCGTGCTTTGCGCCTCCGCGAAGGGTAAGCGTTGCCGCCCACCCTTCCGAAGGCTGGTAGCCGTCCAGTGCAAGGGAACACGTAACGGATGATCCACGGTAAATCTGTTTCGGAATGCTGTTCATCAACCCATCACAAAGTTTGAACGCCGCGTTTTGCGCCGCTGTTTAACCTTTCTGCGTTTCTGCCCCATTTCCGGCGCTGCTTCCTCTGCGGTTTTTGCAGTTTCGGCCGCAACGGCCGTCACTTCCTCGGGCATGGCCGCAGCCTGCTTTGCCAAGCGCTTTTCAAAGCGGGTGAAGTTCGGGTTCAAAATGACCAGGGCGGCGTGGGCGTAGACGCGGCAATCAAGCGCCTCGTTTCGCGGGCGCACCTTCACCCATTCACGTTTGGGGAATCCCTTCACGTACCGGGTGACGCACTTTTCTGCGGTAAGCATTCGGAAGTATTCGTCCTGATAGTGGGCGGGCCAGTGACAGCGACCAGGGCCGGAACCGGGCAAGGCAAGGCGCTTGTACAACAGAGTCTTTGCCTGGTCGGTGCCGACGGTGAAAAGCTCCACAGGGCGGCCACTGCGGCGGCCGGTCTTGCGTTTGGTTGGCGCGGACACAACGGGCACGCCGTCGCCACCCTTGCCCTTCACGGCGAACACACGCTGCCCCTTGCGTTTCTTGCAGTAGCCGTACACGGCTTGGGTGTTGGCACCGCCCGAGTCGATACAGGTACAGGAAATGGACATTTCCACGCCTTCCGCAGTGGTCCAGCGTCGATCAAGAAAATCGTCCAGGGCTTCCCACACGTCCGGCTGGTCAGGATCGCCGTACAGAATGGCATATTCCACGGACCAGGATTCTTCACCGTGGCCCCATGCGACCACCTCCACTTCCAGGCGGTCCGGCTGCGTATCAATGCCTGCGGTCAGAATGTAGGCACCGGCAGGTACATCGGCCCCGTATTCTTCCCGGCGCTGCATCAGGCCGGTATCGTCTACGGTTTCGCCTTCCTCTTCCCAGGTTTCCGCAAGCGAGACATTGACGAAACTCTGCAAGTCTCCCGCGTGCTTCTTATCCAGAAAGCTCTGTACAATGTCCCGCCACTTGCGCCACGGGCTATACAACTCATTGAGGTGGAACGACGCATGCCCCATAAAGGGACGTTCCGCGCGCCACTCGCCAGCCTTGAGCATGGCGGGCTTGTGCTTGTCTTCGATGATGCATCCGCAGTGCTCACACACATATACGGCGGTATCTGGCCTGTGCGTTCCGTCGTCGTCCTTGTCCCAAACGACTTGGGACCACTTAAGCGTCTGGAATTGGTTACAGTGCGGGCACGGTAGCCAATACTTGCGACGGTCACCGGCCAAGTATGACTTCTCCACCCTGGAAAAACCCTTGATCGTGGGGGTACTGGTTTCCAACAGCTTGCGACGGTCCCCGAAGGTTGCGGCACGCTGCCACAGCAGTTGCACCGGGTCGCCCTCTTCGCTCATGGTATAGCCGTCGATTTCATCACAGTTGATTACCGGGGCGGAACGGCCGCGCATGGTGTTGGTTGATCCAGACCAGGAGAACATGAGGAAGCCGCCGGGGTACGACTTCATTAGGGAGTTGTTCACGCCATCGCGGCCGCGCGGCTTTGCGACCTTATCCCGGATCACGGGAGTATCACGCAACAACGGGGTAAGCTTGGTTTCGGTCCAGGTCTTAAGGTCGGATTGCGTCGGCTGCATCATCATGCAGCTTTTCGGCTCCTGGGCAATGGCGTAGCCTATGCCGTTGTTGATTACCTCGGTCTTTCCCGTCTGTGCTGCCCACATCAGGGTTATGCGGCGTGTCACCCTGTCGCCTATGCAGTCCATAGGGCCACGCTGATACGGTGCGTTGTCCGTGCGCCACGGCCCCGGCGTGGCATTCGCCTGGCCTATGTGGCGGTAACGGTCCGCCCATTCGGAAACGGTCAGGCGTTCCGGCGCGCGAAGGTTGCGCGAGGCTTTACGAAAGGCTTCCCGTAAGCCTTTGAAGTTGGTCAGGCTTCCGAACTCAATCGGCATCGTCTACTTTCTCCAACAGATCGGCCTCACTCAAGGCATTCAATGCAAGGTCGATTTCCTCTTCAAGGATCGCTTTAATCTCTGTCTCATCGTCCGCAGCCATCAGGCGCAAGGCGGTGCGTTCCGGGATGGACAGCAAAGCCTGACGCACCTCCACAAAGGCGGCCGTCAAAGCGCGTTCCATCTCTTCAATCGGGGCCACCTCGCCGGACAGCTTGGCGGCCTCAATCTCTTTGCAACGCACCTGGGCAACCAAAAGCCGCCGATCCAGTACGGCCTTCGGCACTTCGTCGCCTACATCACCGACAGCCTTGGAAACAGCCCGGTCAGTGTGCCACTTCACACACTCGGCCAGGTCGAACACCCAGGCGGCCCCCCTGCCCCCTTGCTGGACACAGGGCAACCCCTCGCGCAAACGGGTACGGATGGTGGGCAAAGACAGCCCCAAAGCAAGCGCGAGGCCCTGCATATCCACAGTGCCCCCGCCAACCTGTGTAAAACTCTCCGTTTTTTTCTGTTTTTTCTTTTTCGCTTCTGTCGCCATTCCAGCCCCTTAACCGGCTTTTCCACATACTTTTAATGTGAGAAACAGAAAATTGGTTTTGAAATCCACGCACACCGAAAATCCCGAGGGGCAGGGTTACCCGCTGAAAGCCCCTCCCGGAAGGACCCGTTTAGCGGCGTTTAGCTGCTTTTAGCGGCGTCCAGTGTTTGAACCGGCAAGTTATTGGGGAATGTTGCGGTTTGAATGCTAAACGCTTGCACCCTACTGGCGCGTATGGTTGCAAACAACTGTATACACTGTTCTTTCTGCCACTCCGACACGTGCAGCGATTTCGGCCGCGTTCATCCCCTCATGGCGCATTTGCAGGATGCACTTGTCCCTTTCCGCACGGATCACGTTTGCGCACTTCGCCATAGGCAAAATGAAGCCGGGGAACTCTTCGGCCAGGGCTTCCGCGTTGGCATCGCCCACCACATCCCGCAGCCAATGCTTCGGCGGCAGGCGCTTCGGGATATACAGAGAACGGCACTTACACATGCGGGCCAGCGCCAGCGCATGTTCACGGCCTATGATGTCCGCTACTACCTGGGCGGTTTCGGGTAAGGGTGCGTCCATGCTCTACCCCTTGTCAGGCTTGAGGGTCTTGGCGGCGTTGCAAACGCGTTCGGAAAGCACATCAAGCAGCTTGCCGCCGGAATAGCCAGCTATGGCCGTGCCGGATGATACGGCGGCGGGCGGGATGCCCAGGCTTTGTAAAAATCCATGCGTCACCCACCCGGTGAAGCCCGCGATAGCGAGGGATGCCACCACGCCCTTGATGGAGCATGGCGAACCGCCGCGCAGCAGGCGGATACACCCGCCGATCATTGCCAGCAGGACAGGGGGGCACCAGCCCCCCATCCATTGCAAAACGGTTTCAAGGGTCATGCGCTCGGGCATTCTTCGCCGTCCTGTGCGGTGTTGTCGGGTGTGGGGGTCAGGTCGGGCAGGTTGCGGATTGCGGCCGTCTGGCGTTCGAACTCTTCCAGACTCGGCACGATGTAGCCTTCTGCGCTCAAGCGCTTTGCCATCTCGTACCCCTGCATGCCTATACGCAGGGCGCTTTCTGCCATTGCGAGTGCGGTAAGCGCGTCCATTACTCACCCCCTTCACTGTAGAGGTAAGAACGGGCCTTGATGAAAAGCGCGGTGCAGTCCTGCAAGGCGGTTTCGGCATCAATAAGCAGTTGCGACCAGCTCAACGGCTTGGTCTTGGTCCTGGCGTAGATGATGGCCGCATCATCATAGGCGACAATGGCCCGCTTGGCCGTGTCCATCGCCGGGGCCACCTTCTTTTCAAGGAACAGGACGCCCGCCGGGGGTAAGGATGCGTGCAGGGAAAGGTATTCCTGATGCAATGCGGCGTATGCCGTATTCAGTTCATTACCGACAGCCAGCCCTTTCTCATGCGGCGAAAGGTCCTTAAGAGCGCAGCCAGGCAACGCCACCGGCACCAGCAGGAACAGCAGGAGAACACCCGCCACGCCGCCGGAAGCCTTGGTGCCCGTCTTGGCGGTTACGCTCTTGGTGGCCTTGATCCGGCCGTATACGGACAACAGACCGCCCACAACGGCACCGATGGAAAGACCAACTTCGACCATTTGCGACTGTGCCGCATCATCCACACTGTACCCGAGTGCCATAAGCACGGCGCACAGAATGGAGATGGTAGCCCCCCACACGGTGCGCGACTGTAACAAGTGCTTCGTCTCTTCCATAACAAACCTCTTTTGATAGACGTTTTGAGCAAAACAAAAGGCACACCTGTAATAGATGCGCCTATGATATAAAATTGCAGCACGCACAGCGATGTGCCTACGTGCGTATACACACTTAATTTATACCTTTCTCATTCTACCAATGTTGTTTTGAGTTGATGTAATATGCTCTAATGTGTTTGTAATGGTCACCATGAATACTTCAACAGACATTTCTTCATGCCCACAACGCTTACACCGACGTATCCGCACCGTTCTTTCGCAATCATCAAACGCCCGTGGTGCGCTTGTAGGTGCGCCGCATTTTCTGCACGCCAGTGACATATCAATCCCTCTCTATGTCGTTCACGGTCCGGGCGTCTATGAAGGCGCTTAGAACATCCTCCCGCACCCTGTAGCGCGGCCGCGCCTTCGTTCCCACGTTGTGCCCGCGCAACTCTTTGCGCTTAATCGCCTTGCGCACCCACTCGGGCCGCACCTTAAGCCGCTCTGCCACTTCAACTACGGTCAACGTCTGCATGCAGCATCCTCCCCATATGCCGTATTGCCGCGCGGCGGTTCCCATCGCGGAATGAAAGGTAATGCGTCGTGCTCTTTGGGTCCTTGTGCCCCAGGGCTTGCGACACTTCCATAAACGGATCAATGCCGCGTCCTTCCGCCACCTGTGAAAGCATGAACTCGTATGTCTCGTTCGCAAAGGTCTTGCGCATGCTGTGCGTTGCCACGTCTTCGGCAATGCCGCAGCACGCGAACGCATCCTGCAGCACGCGGCGCGCCTGGGTGTAGGATATGGCCTTGTTTTCGTCGCCCTGGGCACGGAACAGGAACACTTCGGAACCGGGATACCCAAGCGCCCGCACCTGATCCAGAATGGCCCGGCGGGCTTCCGGTGCCAGGTACACAACGCGGCTTTCCTGTTTGCCCTTCATATAACGACGTGCCACGCGAACAGTAAGACGCACCTTGCCGCAGGCGGTCACATCGGCCACACGCAAGGACAGCATTTCACGGATACGGAAGCCTGCCAGCACACCAAGAATAAACAGGCACCGATTGCGGACCACAAAGCGGCCCGTAAAGGCATTTGCAGCCTGAATAACTTCTTCCTGAGACAGGGGGCGACAACCGGACATCTTTCCTCCCAAAAAAGAATTGACATTTATTAAAAAACATGGAAGAATATTTTTGTTAAAGCTTGTTCCAACTTTTCGCATATTTCTATTCCCGAAAAATAACGAAAAGGAGATGATGAGCATGAACAAAGTCCAAAAAGAGAAGGCCATTATTGTATTTGAGTTTCTAATTACAATACTTACAGCGCTTGTATCAGCTGTTCGAAACTGGCCTGAACAACTTGAGACTGTAACAAACTAGGGCAGCCGATGTGCAATCCTCCACAGAGTGGCATACGCTACAGGCCGACGAATGTCGGCCTTTTTGTTTTACACATCACACAATCGAAATAAAACAATATTTTTACGAGCATATAAACACAGAAAAACAAAAAATATAATTACTGAATTTCAGTACAAAATACAAAAAACGCAATTAAAATAAAAATTTATATTAAGAATATATGATAAAAAAAATAAATAAAACAAAAAATAAATATTCACTATTAATATCGTTGCTTTTATCACTTGCACTTGCAATATATTTATACATTGAAAAAGAAACACCACTTCTAAACATAACAGGGACATCAATAGCAACTTTAATATCTATAGCATTTGACTATTTAATTACAAACACAATCACCAAATCATCACAGAAGATCCATTTTACGATCATCATATTGGCAATAGCTGGCCCGGTGTATTTCTCATACGGATTTTCTCCATCCGAACTAAAAACAGGCTTGCTTGTTGCTGCATTATTCATCGCTTTGAAATCAATATATAAACTTATCCATCCCACACAATAACGCACGCGACAAGATCGCCAATCTCCCCCATAAGCCGACTTATGTAGGCCTGCATTTTACCCCCGCCTCACAAACACCGGCAACCCCGCCCGATCACCACGATACGAAACGACGGCAACGGCCGTATCAAAGCGGTCATGGCCGCCCGTGTCGAAGTGGAACCAGGTCATGCCCGCGCCTGCTTCAATGCGTTGAATAAACTCAAAACAGGACAAATTGGGGGATGCTTGCAACTCTGCCCATACTTCGGCGGGGGCGACATTGCGGAACTTGCAATCAAAGGCGCGGCCGAACTTGTGCTGCGACAGCGCCGCACCGGTGCCGGTGCCCATGTCCCGCAGGCCGGATTCATGAAACGCGCCGCCTTGGTGCCAGTTATTCACCACAACAGGACCATACCGCTTGCGCAGCCGATCCAGCGTGACCAGGGCCAGTTGATCAAAGGCCATGAACATCAGGTCGCCACGCGGCTTATTCGCCTTGTGAAACTCGGGGCCGACTAATTCTTCGATTCGGAAATGTTGGGGCGTGTACACGTCTCTTCCTCCTGCTCTCTATGCTCACACTTCGCGCACTTGGTGCGCTCAATCCACCACCAGGGCGGCGCGGTCTTGGGACACGGCCGCATGTTCGGGTGCCGCTCCCGCCATTGTCGGGCCACCTCCCAAGAGGTAGCGCCAATCGCCTGCGGGTTTGGCGGGGAAAACTGGCAACCGTTCGCCACGGGCTACCCGTCCGCCCTGCTTCCTGCAGCAATGGCGACACGATCCAGCACAGCCCGAAACACATCAGGGGCCATAGCCACACCAGGCAATGCCGCACAGGTGGCCGACCCGGCACCGATGGCAACGCGGCGCGCATTTTCGGAATTGCCGATAAGGGCGGGCACCTCATTGTGCTCTATGCAGTTCCCGCCGTTCGTTATGGCGGCCTGCCCGGCCAACACGCCGAAATGCTCCACGCCCTGGCGGGCATAGGCGGCATACAGGCGCACAAAGTCTTTGCGGGTCCACTTCTCATCCTTGGCCGTTAGGTCCTGGCACAGCTTCACCCAACCGCCGAACCCGGTTTGCACAACCGCGTTCGTAATCGGATCGTCAAACACCACGGACCGCCACGAACCAACGCTTTTCACGGCCTCAATCACCTTGGCGGCCTCCACTTCGGCACGGTCTTCAAGCGCTTCCGCAGGGCCGGTTATGATTTCGCGCAACTCCACAGGCTTGGGGAAAAAACGCAGGCTTACCACGGCCATGTCCACAGCCCGCTCTACCTGCTCAATGCTGAAATCCGACAAGGCACGATGGTAAATGCGCGGCAAGGCATCGCTGGACTGCTTTGCAAAGGCTTCACACAGCCCCAGGAAGGCCACCAGAAACCGCTTCCGCTCATCAAGGTTTTCCCATTCCATGCGCTTACCCCTGCTGCATCAGGCGTTCGGCAACGCCCTGGTTGTGCTCGGTTACGGAGTTGCCAGCGCGGCCTGCAGGTGCCTTTTGCCCTGCGGCGGGCTTGGTGTTCTCGTACTTGCCTTCAAACACGCCAAGCATGGACTTTGTTTTCAGCAGCCAATCGAAATCAGCACGCCAGCCCCGGTCATTCTCGCCAAGCAGGAACGGAAGCTGCGCAACGGCGTCAAAGTAGCCTTCCCACCAGGCAAGGCTTTGCCGCTCTGCCCGTGCCCGCCAAGCTAGTTGCAGCACACGGCGGCGGGTGTCGGTCATGTCCCGCACCTGGGCAAGCTGCGGCAGCTTGGCGTTGTAGATGCTGGCAATCTTCCCGTAAGGGCAAGGTGGCACCTTCGGGGACGGGTCCGGGCTTCCGGCGTCTACATCGTCCCCGGCATCGGATTCGCCCGACTCGGAAACGGAAGGGGCGGGGGCAGGGCCTTCGCCGTCAGGCGGGGGCGTACCCTCTTCTCTCTTCCCTTTCTGTTCCTGTTCCTGCTCCTGTTCCTGATTAGGGGATGGTTGCGGGCATACCTGCCCAAAGGCTTCAAAGAAGGCTTCCCTAAAGCCTTGAGAAAGCCCGTCAACCGTGCATGCGGCGTGCTTTATGAGGGTATTTTTCAGGTCGCATTCGGGCAGATCGTGATACCCGCCCACCCACGACTTGACCACGTTGGGCGATTCCGGCGGGTTGTGTCTGAGGAAGTTCGGGAACCAGATCAACAGCCCCTTTTCGTCATGCTTCGCCATGCCTTGCGCCAAGACTTCCGCGAAGGCTTCCGTAAAGGCTTGCGTATCCATGCCCAATTCAAACGCCAGGCCGGGCAGGTTCGCCCGGATAGCGCCTAACGGGGTCATGTGGGGGTGTGTGATTATGAACAGGAAAGACAGCTTTGCACGCTCTGAAAGCGCGCGGAACTTCTGATCGTTCCAAATGTGTGTTGATACCTTGCGGTACTTCTGCTTGATGCTCATCCGAAACCATTCCCTTGCGTTTTCGCCTGGTTCCAGGCATTATTTCGTATCCGAAATGCGCTAGCTTCTACCTAGCGCCCCTTGCGCCCCTTAGCCCCCCGGACTGAGGGGCTTTTTCTCTTACCCTCCTCCACAATATTCGGGCACGTCATGCACTCGCACGGCGGTACGCCTGAAATGTTCCGTTCCGGGCACAGGAAACAGAACAGCACGCTATCAACCTCACCCCACACAGTGCGGGCCGACTTGCGCATCGCATTAGCGCGGCCACGCTCCTTTCCAAAGTCATTGCCTGACATACTGCGGATCCTTCACACCATGCGGACACGGCCACCATGCGCACGGCAAGGCGTCTGAATTGGGGGCTTCAATGGCGGGGCCACAGGCAAGGCAGAGATTAGGCGGGTAAAACCGATGCACAGACACGCCGTGGTACATGGCGGTACGAACCGTCAGCGAAACGGCCGTGTCTTCTTTCCAGCCCGGCATGCAGATCAAATGCACGGCTGCCAGCCGGTCCATTACCAGCATGGTTTCTTCGTGTGAGGAAAGCGGTACCAGAACGGTAGCACCCTGCTCTTTCATGCCTACCGCGTAGGCTTGGGCGGCAAGTTCCTGTGCGGCCCGAAGCAGCGGCCGCGTGGTACGGTCCGCCAGGGGGTACAGAATGGCTATGGTCTTCATCCCCTACCCCTCCATTTCCTGGCGGTAGGCAACCACGGTTTCGTCCACCTCGCCCTTCACATCTTCGGCTAGGGCTTGCACTTCGCGCATGTCCGCGCGGTCCTGTATGGCAGTGTGCAGCTTGGTCAACGCGGGGTAATCGTCCAGGCATTCGGCCATTACATCCGGCTTATCCGGTGTGCCGGTGGCGTTCGGTATGCAGTGCATTTCAAGCGGTTCGGCCATGTAGTTGAGCATAGCCCGCGCCAGTTCTTCCCCGCCAGCTTCATTCAGGTCATGCAACAGCATGCGCACCCGCTGAATAAAGGGCCGCGCGGTATCCCCGTCATAGTCCGGGTTCCGCATCGTCTTGTAGATTTGCTTGTGGCCTATCTTGAAAATCCGCTCGAGCGCGGACATGCCCAGGCAATCCTTTGCCTCAAGCATCATTTCCCAGGCTTGCAATGTGTTCTTGCCCATGTCAGCGACTCTCTTTTATTTGCTCCGCCCTTCTGTTACGTGAAGATTGACGTACCAACACGCAACAGAAGGAACGGAAATGAAAGGAATTGTCATTGCGGTTAACCGCATCCGTGGAATGGTTGCCGTGCAACTTGAAGACGGTGACCACATCGTTTTCGAAAGCCTCGGAGGCGACTTCTCGAAGGGTGACATAGTCTCGAACATCAAGGACGAACACGGGGACCAGGAAGTCATGAACGTAACTGAGGGATCACGAGAATCCATCTACGTTGAAGCCCTGAACGCCACCATCAAAAGCGCCTTAACCCTGATCAGTTAGAACCACTTCCAACATCCGCAGGGCGTCGGCATACGCCTTGCGGGTGTATTGATGCACCTTCGCCCCTCCATTACGGCACAGCATTTCGTTAACGCGCATCCCGCGTTCCGCGAGTAGAATCTTACGCTTAAGTATCACTCGCATAGCGGTAAGCCTCTCCTCCCTGGTGCCCGCAATGACAGGCCAAGCAGGTTGAACCCGCCAGTGCACCATGTTTGAAAAGTCCGCACCCGAGTTGCGCAACGTCCATTCCAGCAACTTACGCCGTGCGCGGCATTTTGCTTCCCGCTTGCGTTCATCCCTATCCATGCCAACAACATTCAAGCACATTACATTGACCTCTATCGTTTGAAATGGCGTCCCCTTTCCGGTACTGATGAAGGGCCAACAATCACACAGCCGGAAAGGAGAACACCGTGAAAAAACCTGTAGGCATACTTTCTTCCGGGGCACCGACGCCAAAGCATGCACTCGAAATGGAAAAACAACTTGTAGCCGAAGGCTTCACTAAGGTGCCCCCGCATCAGAAGCCGGAACCGGGCCAGTTTCGCGTGATTGAGGAAAGTATTCAGCGTTCAAATCGGCTATCTCGGTCCTACATCTTCGAAACAAACTATCCAGATACAGAACCTGCCCGATAGGGTGGCTCCGCTTATCGCCGTGATATGAAGTGAACGAGTAGTCGTCGAAGAACACGCACAAGAGGCTGACATTTTGCTTGTCGGCCTCTTCTTTTAGCTGTGCATACAGTTCCGCAAGGCGCGGACTTGGAAGAGATACGTCATTCATCCAGCGCTTCATCCCTTCATCAAGGTTGCGCTCGTATTCATCCCAATCAATGACCAAGGGCTGTTCACTCATCCCCTACCCCTTTCGCAGGGAAACCCCTGCCACGTTTCAACCGGTCCACTCTGGTTTCCAGCTTTTAAAAAAAAGTTTTCCCTGCTATGGGCAAAGGAATCCTAATTTCAGCCCAACAGTAAAAAAGGAAAATGAAATGCTTAAGGACATCATTTGCGAGGCAATTAACACCCGAAGCGAATTGCGTGTATTTTACAACGGCGGCTATAGAACTATCGAGCCGCACCGAATGGGGATTGCGAACACTGAAAACACCCTTCTCCGATGCTTTCAAACGAGCGGCTACAGCGAATCGGGAGAAACAGTCGGCTGGAAACTTTTTAATGTGAGAAACATGCGTGACGTTAGCCCCACGGGAGTGCACTTCCTCACCCCACGGCCAGAGTACACCTTGGCCGACAGCGCCATGCATCGCGTAATTTGCGAATTGTAGCCGACACGTCCCCAGCGCCACTCCTTCGTCTTCATTCCGCAGGGAAACCCCTGCCGTCTTTCGTCTCGCCGTTTCGTGACCAGTGGCACACACTACGCAACAGTAGAGATCAGGCCGCATTTTCAGCGCCTTCCTTAAAAAGATCAGGGCACAAGTCAGTCAGGGGAATGCCCAACAGGGCGTGATAGCGAACCGCTGCTTTACCAGCCACGGAGAGTTCCCCGCGACAGTGCTTAAGGACGGTTGCGCGGGTGTAGCCTGTGAGCCTGCCTAGTTCGGCATAGGTAAGGCCGTGGTCATTTCGGTACTTCTCTACGGCGTTGTTCATGACCACAATTGTTTCTAAAAAGAATCACAATGTCAATAAATAAAGATTCTGAATAGAATCAGCAGAGTGTATAGAGGGAAAGAATGGACAGCCAATTCGATTACATATGGAACAGCTTTCTCAAGCGAGTCGAAGCAGAAATCGACCGCACTTCACAGGCGGACGTTGCTCGTCGACTAGGGGTAAACAGAGGGCAAGTTTCGAAATGGCTTAGCGGCCTTCAGGTTGGAGGAAACCTAAAAACGTTTCTTACTCACCTTGAAAAACTGGAAATACCGCTGAATCAACTCACCAACCCTAACTACCAGTCTCCCCCCCCTACTTCCCAATCTACACAGTGGAAACCTTCTTTGTATGAGATACACCTTGCCGCCACCCTACAGTCGGGAGCTAAACTCCTAGGAAAATCCGTACAATCTATCTACGCACACGCTTATGGTGACTCATCACACGTACCGCTTTCCCATGTTCAAGCCATGCTACAGGGCAAAGCCCAAATGGGCGTTGAAGACTTCTACAAACTCTGCAAAAGCATTGGACTTCTGCCTTCTGATGTTCTTGATAGAGTGGCAAAGCTAGCTGAAGAGAACGGAGCGAAAAAAGGCGCGCCCCGACGACGCACAGCTTGAAGCTAATCACAGGGGGAATCTCCACAAAGAAATCCCCTGTGCAAATCTCATACGCAAAGTTAAGGCTTGTATAAAGGCTTATAGAAAGGCTTTACACAAGCCTTTTTTTTAGGCTAAAAACATCCTTCGACAGACAATTATGAGAATAAAATCAGCATACTAGGCGCATCTAAGACTGAGCGCCCAATCAATACTACTTGAAAATCATACGAGAACTCTCAACTTTTACGTTGACTAACCCGAAAATGGTATCATAATGATACCAAACCGAAGGCGACAAAATGTCTGTATACGATTTGGAGACAGTCAAAGACATCGTTCGCAATGGCCCCAAGGGAGTAATATTCTCGACCAAAGAGAAGACAACCTTTGCCTGTAAACGCCTTGGGATATCCAAACTTGAGATGTTCGAAATACTGTTGGAGCTTGAGCCAAAGCACTTCTTTAAAAGCATGGCCGACAAATACATAGAAGGAGATAGCCTTGATGTATATCACTACGACCATGAGAACATCCCTCTCTACATAAAATTCAAAATAAAAACGATAAATGGCGAAAATCTGATCGTCACCTCAATGCATAAACGCTGAAAGGAGAGGTAGCCATGACATATGAATCAACAGTTTGCCCCATTTGTGAAAAAGGCACTCTTAAAAAAATCTCAGGCTTTACATATAAATATAAAAACAAATCATTAAATCTTCCTAGTTATATATATTATGAATGCACCCACTGCGATCAAAATATTGAAGCTGGAGAAGACAATCTCGACATTGATGCTGAAATATTAAACTTCATGCGAGATGTTGACGGGCTCCTTAGGCCTGAAGACATAAAAAAAATCCGTACAGGGTATGCGTTAAGTCAAAAAAACCTTGCCGGCATACTTGGCGTTGGAATTAAAACATTCACGAGATATGAATCTGGTTCTGTCACCCAAAGCCGTATCATGGACAACTTCTTACGCGTTTTAAAAGAGCATCCTGAGATACTGCGCACCCTTGCGAACACACCTGCTTCTCAGTTCAAGTATAACTACTCCATGAATGTAGCAGTTAACATCTCTAAGACTGACACTCTTTCAGATTACACAGGGTCGTACGAACTCGCAGAATGCGCTTAAGGAACCGACATGCATATCATTGACATTAGATTGCTTTCCTGCAGATATTCTAACACCCCTGATAAAAAGGATTCTGCCGAAGACTTGGAACTTGAAATCCAATGTGGGAAGAGCTTTAACGAAAAAAAGAAAATTGGCACATTCAGGGTCAAGGTCCGGAACACGAAAGAAGACGAGCCTTACTCATTCATGCTTGAATACGGCGGAAAATTCAAATTTGAAGATGTTGAAATTGAAGACCAAGAGACATTCGACAGGCTGCAAAATGTTAACATCCCGGCTATTATTTACCCGTACATTAGAGAGCACCTTGCAGATTTATGCCGTCGAGCCGGAAGCCCCCCAGTCTTCCTCCCTCCAGTTAACTTTGTTAAACTTGCCAAAATAGAACAGCGTACTAACAACTGATTACTCCTACCCCGCCTACGCGGGGTTTTTTTGGGCCCCCTACGCTTCTTTTTAGAATCGTTCCCATTGACATTTCTGGTTCTTTTTGGAAACATATTTTCAACACGAACGACAAACCCGCCGAACACGTTCCCCGGAACAGAGTAGGCAGCCGGGCGCGCCGGGAGTGTACCCCGCCGGGCGGCAGGGAGGCACCGAACGGAAACTAGTAGGACCGCCGCGAACGAGGCCCATTAAGGCGGGAGGGATTGATAGCTCATTGAATGGGAGGCTGACTATGTGCAGCGAAAAACAAGACCCCCTTTACGAGGCATTTGTAGAATGGTGCCGCGAAAAGGGGATCACGCCAGAACAGGCTGGCCTGCTGGCACGATTGTGGAGTCTACGAGAGCAAATCAGCCTTGCGGAAGCAAGGCATAAATCTCATCCGTCGTAAGCTCTCGCACCTGCGAAGGGGTCCAATGGTATGTTTCAGCAAAATAGCGATACAACACAAATTCTCTTTCAAGGTTTTTGTATCCTCGTTTGCCAGCAAGAACGGCGCAGTACTTACCAAGTAGCTGGCTCCGCCTCCTTGCTTCAATAACCAACACCTCTTCTTCAAGCGCATTAATGTCTTTGTCTTTCTTTGCAGGCATAAGCACCTCTTTGGATACAGGTTTCAGCATATCAATTTCACAACCGTAATACGCCAAAGCGATTCAAAGTGCCAAGCACAGAAACACATGACGCGCCCTAAACCACAAAAGATAGCCCATGCAGCGCACACCACTCTTTCCCACGCTCCACGTTGTACGCGACTTCACCCTGCGGCTTGTCTATGGCGGCCTGTTCATCCTGTTCCTGCTGGCCCTTTCCGGCTTGGGACAAATCATAACAGGAACAATGTAACCCCGGAGAGATAACCATGCCCACTGACGACGGCCTTGTTTCCCTGGCGAACCTGAAAGGCGGTGCCGTAATTGAAGCGGCCGACTATGCCCTGCAGGAAGTATTCGAAAACATCCTGGACCCCAACACGGAACCCACGCAGATGCGCGAAGTAACCGTGAAGCTGGTCTTCAAGCCCGGTAAGGACCGCAGCACCAGCGCCATACTGGTCAAGGTAGACCGCAAGCTTGCCGCTCAGGCCCCGTTCGATTCCACCATTGCAATCGGCAAGGGTCTGGACGGCAAGGCAATTGGCAGCGAGTTCGGCGCGCTTGATCCCGGCCAGCACATCCTGCCCGAAACCGTAGAAGACCCCGGCAAAGCCTTTGCCGGTTCCAAGAATGTAACCCCCTTCAAAAGCGCGGCCGCTGGCGGCGCGAACTAACCCGCAACCCAAAGGACACGGCACACCATGCCTGATTTCGATCTCAGCGAAACGCTTGACCGCGCTGTAAGCCTCGGCAAAGAACTGGCCGCTGCGGAAGTTGAACGCAAAACGCAGTTTGTCGTTCAGGAACACAATGGCCGCCCGTTCTGGAAAGGCGATTTCCGCCCCATGAAGGACCCCGAAGCGGATACCCTTTCCGTGAACACCCTTACCGCTCTGGTAGACTACCTGGCGCACAACCCGGACGGCCTGGAGCTTGATAAGCTCCTGGTCCATGTGAACAATGCCACGGACGTTGCCATTCGCTCCATTCCCACCGGCCCCCATCTGCAACGCCCTGTATTCATGCGCGCAACGGCCCTTGTGCCCGATCATATGTATGACCGCTTCGTGGGGCCGGATAGCTTCGTGCCCTACCTGCAGTCCTGCTTCGCGGAAGGCGGCGACTTGGAAACCGTCATTGCCATCTGCAGCAACCTTTCCGCCCAGGCGGAAGTGGGACAGACCGACGACGGCCTTTCGCAGACCGTGACCGCCCGCGTTGGCGTCCAGCGCAAAACGAATATCGAAGTGCCCAACCCTGTTGTGCTCTACCCCTTCTCTTCCTTCGTCGAAATCATGCAGCCCGCCCGCAAGTTCGTGCTCCGCTTTAAGGGTAGCCCGGATGAAGGCGCATCCTGCAAGCTCATGGCCGCAGACGGCGGTGCATGGCAGATCGCGGCAATAGAAGAAATCAGCAAGTGGCTGCGTGAAAAGCTTCCCGAAGGCGTGCGCGTAATCGCGTAGCGCTTGCCCACTCCACACAACGCCGGGGGCGCGCCCAAGCCCCCGGCACTACCCCACCCACACCATGAAGAAAGAATACACCGTTGAAGTTGCCCTGCGGGTCCTGGTTCCCGTGAAAGCCGACGATGCGCACACCGCGCAGATCATCGCCAAAGATCGCGCCGAAATGAGCGCGGCCTTCGGCGGTAAGCTGCACGTTCTGGAAGTGCAGGCCGGAAATCTGGAAGAGAAAAGGGAGGCGTAACCATGTCACGTAGTAAACGCCGCTTGTACGTCGTGCTGCACGTTCTGCGCTCAATATGCCAGGGCATGTTGCAGACCGATGCCGAAGCGAAGGAAGCCAGGGACACGGAAGCAAGGCTTGCGTCAAAGAGCGTTCAAAGCATCAAGCGCATCCTTGCCCGTGTAGAGGCAGAAATGGACGCCCTGGGCACCCTGGACGCCAGCGACAACCGCTACATGATCGAAGTGGGCGATAAACTCCGCGCCGCATGGTCGGACGATGAACAGCTTACCCGCCCCACCTTCATATCCGTAGCTCTGGCAATGGTTGTGGAGCACAAAGACCGGCTTCCGCACAACGCAACCCAGGCCCGCGCCATGTATGACGCCCTGGAAGGCATGCTTTCCACGCTGTACAACCACTTTGACCCGGACCTTTCGGCCCTGCCCGACATGAACCACGGCGAAGCCCTGGCGCATGAGTTCGTGCAGGTCGCCTTCGCGGCGTAGGGGGTGGTATGCGTAACTGCCCATTCTGCAACAGTTCCAACACCAAAATAGTCGGCAAGCACGCTACCGCCGCTTATTCGTACCACACCCCGCACAAGCCTAAATTCTCCGTTCGCTGCTCTGCCTGCCTTGCGCGTGGCCCGATCAAGCGCACGGAAGGCGAAGCCGTAACCGCCTGGAACGCCACGGCAGACACCAGCGCCATGCCGCTGTTTAATCAGGAGTCAGCATGAGCGAGAATTTTTCGCCGGAAATATGGACGCTAAAAGGCGTGGTGCGCGTTCTTGAACACAAGGCCGAACTCGTATCATTTCCCGTCCCCAATTACGGAGAACAGCACCTTTCTTTGAAACTGAACCCTAAACAGCTTCATAATGCGGGGCTTTTTGCGGATGGAGTGCCGCCCGTGCATGAACTGTATGTTGGCGTTCCTGACTTCCGCCCCCAACTCTCTGACCGCATGGCGGCCACCTTCAACGCTTGCAAGGGCATCCCGACAAAACAGCTTGAAGGCATAGAGCTAATCAAACCGCGTCCGCTTGAAGAATATCACGAGGATGAAGGTTATGTGCTTTGGTGGACATTCCCCATAGAAGAACCTCCATACTGCGGCGCGCCGTTTTGCAGTGATTGGCCCGGATACCATACCCATTGGACAAAGATACTTCTGCCAGCAGAACCAGGGGAAGGGGAGCAATGAAAGCTATCTTCTTTGCCATCTGGCCCTATGTCCTTCCCGGCATTGCTTTCTGGTGCCTTTGGGATGCAGCTAAAGCGCATGCAGAAGGCAGACAGGAAGACGCCTTCATGTTCCTGCTGCAAGCAATCTTCTTCATGCTGGCAGAAATCGCCCGTGCCTTGCGTGATGTACCTACGCCAGGAGAATAAACCATGCATGAAAAGCCCCTTTTCATCCCCCTACGCACCAGGCACTTTGCCGACTTTGAAGCGGGCACCAAAACCGTTGAATACCGCCAGCACAAGCGGCAGTGGAACCTGCGCAATGTGCGCGTTGGCCGCCGCGCTACTCTCTCCCTCGGCTACAACGGCGGTAAGCGCCTGTACGGCGTTGTCACTTCGGCAGATGTGCGCCATTCCAGCACCCTGCCCGAGTATGATCGGGCCGCAGTTCTAGAGTGCTACGGGGGCGACGTGGAATTGATTTGTATTGGCATCAGGCTTGAGGGGAACGGTAATGGAAGATAAGCAGATACAAACACAACCCGCTGCACTAGTTAACCTCAAGCAGCTTGCAAAGGCGCTTGGTATGTCATATCGGCGCTTGCAAGATGTATGGAAATTGCTGCCTCACATCATATTGCCCGGCCTCAAGGCAACGGATGGACGCGCCGCCCGTTTTTCTGTAGAGGACGTCAAAGCGTTCCTGGTACGAAACAACGGGGTTAATTATGGCGATAGCGACATATCAGACAAAGCAAGGGAGGCGGTACAAAGCGGAACTGTACGCCGGGGGGAAACGCATTGCCTGCAAGCGGGGCTTTCTAACGAAGAAGGAAGCCCGCGATTGGCTACGCGACGCAGAAAAAGCCCCCGTTCAGCCGCAGCATCAGCGGCAGACCCTCATAACCTTAGAGCAACTTGCTAATGCCTATCTCACCGAAATACAAGATCGACGTAAAAGAAACACGTACATCTATAAACGCGGCACCTTTCGCCGCGTTTTAGCATTTTCAGGCTATACCATCCTGCTCCGCGATGTAACGCGGGACCACTTGGCAGAGTATCTACGCATTCAAAAAGAGGAACGCGGAGAAACAGCCGCAAACTGTGACCTCCGCGAAATCTCCACTCTATTCAAATGGGGAATGAAACACGGGCATACCGTTCATAATCCCGCCATCTCCATAGAATCATACGCGACTAAATCATATGTGCGCTATGTTCCACCCGCAGAAGATATAGCTGCCGTCCGCATGGCTGCGACAAAAGAAGAACGCCAGATCATCGACACGCTGTACTTTACCGCCGCCAGATTAAGCGAAGTCCTGGGCATGACCTGGGAAGATGTAAACTTCGAAGCGCGGGCGCTCCGCCTCTGGACTTCAAAGCGCCGTGGGGGCAACAAAGAGCCGCGCGTACTCGGGATACATGAAGAGTTGCATTCGTTGCTATGGGGCATTTGGGAAGAACGGGACAAAACAAACCCGTATGTTTTTCCCAACCCACTTACAGGCCAACCATACCACCGCATTAGCGGATTCATCCGCGATTTATTCAAGCGCGTTTGTGAACGTGCCGGGCTTGAAAAGCCTTTTACAGCTCACGCCATCCGGCACCATGTGGCGTCGCGTATCTCCGATTCCCACAAGGCCACCACGCGCCAGATTCAAAAATTCCTTGGACACATGAACGTCCGCACTACGGAAATATACCTACATGAATTGCAGGTTGACCACTCCATTCTTGATGCCTTCAACCCCTCGCCAATTGAGGCTTCTAAGGCACAAAATGAAGAGTGATTCGCGGCGTGATTTGTGGCGTGATTCTGAAACACAAAGTGTCTTTCGACGGCATTTTGAGGCATAATAAAATAGCGTATCATGCTGTAACTACACAATTTCACTAAACACGAATGCGGCTATTCATCGACTCGAAATCGAGTTAGGGGTTAATAGCCTCTACGTGGGTTCGAATCCCACCCTCTCCGCCATGAGAATAACAAGCCCCTGAGATTGAAAACAATCTTGGGGGCTTTTCGTTTGGGCTGTGGGGTACATTGAGATGGCACAGAAGATAAGCGTATATCACCACTCAAGCCAATGTATTATTCATTTAATCGCCATGGGTTACATGAACGAATCTCCTCATGTTTACTGAGTAAACAGAATACAATTGCACAATATCGCGTTGTATGTATACGCTCACTAAACCTTTAACTTGAAGCAGGAGATTGTCATGGACGGCATTTATTACGTTGAGTTTGGCACTTCAGGAGGTGCTGGGGGAGGATTGGTTGTTCTGAGTAGTGGCAAGGCTCATGGGGGAGATCTCAGCTACCTTTACGCCGGAACCTACGAAGAAAACCCTAATAATTTTAGTGCAAAGGTCGAAGTGAAACACTGGAAAGGACCGCGCAACAACATTTTTGGAAATGTTGAAAAAATCGACCTAGTCCTTTCAGGTAAAGAAGTCAGTGCGGGGACCATTAAAGGACAAGGGCATCCCGTTGGAGCACCTCAGCGGCAGATGGTTTTTGAAATGAATAAGTTGCGAGACCTTGCTTAACTCGTATTTACCGAAAGAGGGAAGTGCCCTTCCCTCTTTTGATTTTGTCGTCACCACATGCTATGTAGCGAAGTCCATATTATAAGGATTACAAATGAAGTGGAAGATGAAAACTCTCCGCGAACTTGGAGCAATAATTTGTGGAGATGTTGGTTTTTTCAAGTATCGCTCAAGCTACTTCATCACTGAGTTTTTTAATGATTGCGGACTTGATTATACTCATGACGGAACTACACGAGCTGCATGGGTTGCCGATCGTTTAGGGGATGTTTTGGCGCTTCCACAGACCAATCCTGCGATTCTGCCTGATGCTTTTGTGCGTATCATCCGCTCTGTACTTGACAAGAGTGAAGCTCATGACGGAGATAAAGATAGAAGTAAAGCGTTGGCTGCGTTGAACGTTGTACTTAAGCGTGAAGGCTGGGAGGTGTTCTACGACGAAACAGAAACGGCACAGTTGCGCCACATTGCAACAAACGTAGTCGCCCAAATGGACAGTCCGCACCGTCCGATGACTCCTCTCGAATTAGAGCGAAGACGGCTTCTAGAAACCTATCTCAGTGAATGTTCGGAAGACGATTTGATTGAAGAGGTGCTGTTGCCGCTCTTTCGTCAATTGGGATATCACCGCATAACTTCTGCAGGCCACAGAGACAAGGCCTTGGAGTACGGCAAGGATGTTTGGATGAAATTCACCTTGCCTACACTTCATGTTATCTACTTTGGGATACAGGCAAAAAAGGGAAGACTGGATGCTGCAGGTATGGGAAAAAATGGTTCTAACAACATTGCGGAAATATACAATCAAGTTTCCATGATGCTCGGTCATGAAGTATTCGATCCTGAGCTAAATCGGCGCGTACTGGTTGATCATGCGTTTATAGTTTCAGGAGGGGAGATTACCAAGCAGGCGCGAAATTGGCTTGGAAACAAGCTAGATGCGGCCAAACGATCGCAAATCATGTTCATGGAGCGAAACGACATTCTCGATCTATTCATCGTAGCTAATTTGCCCCTCCCTAAGGGAGCCTTGCCAGAGGTGGACAGGTTCAGCCTTCATGATGATGTTCCTTTTTAATTTTCTTCCTCGGTTTTAAACAGCATACATCCCTTATGGGTCTTTTGTATCCAGCAAGAATGTGGTTCACAATACTAGTACACATTGGCTCAACATATTTCCGTCAATCGTGTACCATCCCCTAATTCCAATGTCTTTGGAATGCGCCAGCGAGGTTGCTAAAATTCCACCCTCGCTGCCCAAACAACGACAACCCCCCAAGGTTGAAAACAATCTTGGGGTTTTTTCTTTCCCCCTTCAATGCCACCCAAATGCCCCTCCCCCGAGCCCCCCCTCCCAGCACAACCACCCCCCCACCAATCGCAACTCATTCACAAATAGGAGCATCGCTCCACCCATCAAAATATTTCCTTAAGAATCGATTACCCACTTTGTTGTTGCAATTCTTATCAAAGTAACTCACAAAAACCCCCTACCTGTATATCTGTTAACATTTACACACTAGGGGAGAGTAATGATTGTAATGTTGCAACGGCTACTTACGGTATTGGCCTGCCTTTCGCTCTGCGCGTGCGCCACCGTGCAGAAGCCGGAAAAAATTGATTCCACCGGGCCGAAGCAGGTGGTCAGTCCCGTTATCGCCAAGGCGGCGGACGAGCCGTACAAAGGACTTAAGCGTAAAGTGGCCATTGCCCGCTTTACCAACGAAAGCAAATACGGCCAGAGCTTCTTTCTGGACGAGAACAACGACCGTATTGGCAAACAAGCTGTGGATATTCTTTCCAACAAGCTGATGGCCACGGAAAAGTTCATTCTGCTGGAACGTGCCGATCTGGATAAGGTACAAAAGGAACTGGGCATAGGAAACGCCTCTCCCCTGCGCAATATGGCCGATTATCTGATTGTCGGCTCCATTTCCGAATTCGGTCGCAAGGAAACGGGCGATGTGGGCATATTCAGCCGCACCAAAAAGCAGGTTGCCTTTGCCAAGGTGAATATCCGCCTTGTTGATGTGTACACGGGTGAAATCATCTACTCCGAAGAAGGCGAAGGGGAAGCCTTTTCCGAAGCGGGATCGGTCTTTGGCGTGGGGGCGCGTCAGGGCTATGATTCCTCCATCAACGACAAAGCCATAGACGCCGCCATTACGGATGTGGCCTCCAATCTTATTGAAAACCTGATGAACAAGCCATGGCGCAGCTACATTCTGGGCAGCGAAGAGGGGCTGTACATCATGGGGGGCGGCGCTTCGCAGGGCATAAAGGCCGGTGACGTGTTTGACGTGATGCAGGAAGGGAAAAAGGTGAACAACCCCCAGACCAATACCCTCATCACCCTGCCCGGCAAAAAGGTGGCAAGCCTGCGCGTGGCGCAGACGGCCGGTTCCTCTGCCGCTGACGAGGTATCTTTCTGCTCGCTGGAATCCGGCGACCTTGCGCAGTGGGATGCCGCCCGGCAGTACGACACCCTTATCATTCAGGCCCCTGCGAGGTAATCCATGAAACGCATATTCGCATTCCTTATGCTCTCTGCCGTACTGTTCATTGCCGGTTGCGGTGCCCATGACGGCGTTGTGTCCAAGGCAGACGTCTCGTGGCTCTCTTTTGTCGGCGACACGCGCGGGGCCATGGTCTCTATTGACGATGCAGCCCCTTTCCTGCTGCGCCCCGCCGGATACGACAAAAAGCAACCCAAACCGCAGTGGTACGAGGTTAGCCCCGGCAGGCACACTGTGGTCATAACCCGGAATGACGCGGTTATAGTGCACCGCGAAGTACTTGTGGGCACCGGGCAGACCAAGGAGATTCTTGTACCATGAAGAATCTGATCTGCCTTTTCAGCCTTGCCTGCGTGATACTGTGCGCCGGCTGCGGCTCCAGACAGCAACAGTACGAATGGTGCGACTACTCTGAATCGTGCTACGCCATGGCGAAAAACGACTGCGAAGAAACGCAGGTGCGGCACAAGGCTGAACTGGAACGCATTGTGGAAGTGGCTGCAAAAAAGAACCTGTCTGTTCCGCCCGGAATATATGCGGAATACGGTTTTCTGCTGTTCAAGTCCGGCAAGCCGAAGGACGCGCTTGGCTGGTACGAAAAGGAACGCCAACTCTACCCGGAATCCGGCGTGTTCATGGACATGCTGAGCAAGGTGGCACAGCGGCAGATTGACCGTGATGCCGCCAAGCCGGAAGATGGCAAGGCAGACGAGGGACAACAGATCGCGCCCCCTGTGACGGATGCCCAGCCCCATGCGGATGAGGCAGCTCCTGCCGGTGGAACCGATACGGACGCACCGGCGGCGACCAGCCCTGCGGACACCGCTGAAACACCGCAAGAAGCACAGCAAGGGTAAAGGGGATACGCATGATGAAAAAAACTCTTGTACTCATGCTGGTTGGACTGGCCCTTTTTGCCTCCGGCTGCGCCACGACTATGACCAAGCAGGAGCGGTATCCCGGCATGTACGCGGAGCAGCCCAAGTCCATTCTTGTGCTTCCGCCCATGAACATGACCACGGCGGCAGACGCAAAGGCATATTACAGCACCACCATTGCCGAACCGTTGTCCTTTAAGGGATATTACATCTTCCCGGTTCCCGTGGTCTCTGAGATCATGCAACATGAAGGCCTGTACGACACCGAACTGCTGTATGATGCTCCAGCGAGCATGTTCAAAGAAAAGTTCGGGGCGGATTGCGTGCTCTTTACGCGCATTACGGAATGGGATCTGGTCTACTTTGTCATAGGCGGTTCGCTGACCGTGGCATTTGACAGCGAGTTGCGGTCTACGGAAACCAATGAGGTTCTGTGGAAAAACCATGCACGCGTGGCGGTGGATCTGAGCGGGGGTTCGGGCAACATCTTTGTTGCCGTGGTTGCCACCGCCATAAACGCTCTTGCCGCAGACTACGTGCCCCATGCCCGCAAAGCCAACTACATCTCCTACGCTCCCATGCCGGTGGGGCCGCACAATCCCCGGCACCTTCAGGACGGGGAAGAGAAGATTACCATCCTGAAGTAAGGGCAGAGCAAGGGCTTGCAACTGGGATAAACGACAGGGGCAAACGACAGGGGATAGCCCCCTCTTTGGCCCCCGCATGCCTGCGGCAGCCCGCACAAGCAACAACGAGAAACGGCCCCGGTGCTTTGAACACCGGGGCCGTATTGCTTTTTCAGCAGTGCCGTGTGCTGCTGCAGTATAGCAGAAGCACACGCGTTTTTTCCTGTGCCCTATTCGGCAGAAGAGGCCCGCACCACTTCCAGCATGCCGGGAAGGGTGCGCAGCTTGTCTATGGCCTGATAAAGGTGCGCGGCGTCCCGCACCTCTACCGTAAGCTCGATTTCCGAGTTGCCGTCTACCGTGGAGTGGAACGTGCCGGAATCTATGTTCACGTTCTCCTCCGCCAGCAGGGTGGAAACGCGGGAAAGCCCGCCCACCACGTTTTTGGAAACAATGCGGATGCGGGCGGGATACGGCTTGTCTTCAAAGCCATCCCAGTAGACGGGGATGAGGCGTTCTGCCTCCAGCCCCTGCACGTTAGAACAGTCGGAGGTGTGCACTGTAACCCCCCTGCCCCGGCTGATGAAACCGACAATGGCATCGCCCGGAACAGGATTACAGCACTTGGCGAACCGCACCAGCACGTCGTCCACGCCCTTTATGCTGATGCTCTCTGCGTGCTTGTTCTTCCGCTGCGCATCCTGCGGGCGCACCTCTTCCACCAGAGGGGCAGCCTGTTCCTCCGGCTTGGGAAGCAGCTTGCGCAGCACCTTCTGCGGCGTGAGCCGCGCGTATCCCACATGCGAGAGCAGATCTTCCACGCTTTTGAGCGAAAAATCTTCTGCCACAATCTCCAGCAGGCCTTCTTTGAGCACCTTGGCGAAGTTTACGCCCAGACGCCTGCCCTGCTTTTCCAGCATCTCCTTGCCCAGAGATATGCTGCGGGTACGTTCTTCTGTGCGGATATAGTGGTTTATGCGGGTGCGTGCCTTGGCCGTTTTGACAAACTTTATCCAGTCGCGGCTGGGATGCCGGTTGTTGTCGGTGATTATCTCTACTGTGTCGCCATTTTTAAGCGGCGTGCTCAGGGGCACCAGCTTGCCGTTTACCTTGGCACCGGAACAGTGGTCGCCCACCTGCGTGTGGATGGCATAGGCAAAATCCACGGGGCTGGCATCTTCCGGCAGCTCGATGACCGACCCCTTGGGCGTGAAGACATACACCTCGTCCTTGAACAGGTCGTACTTGAGGGTACGCATGAACTCGCGGGAGTCGCTCTCCATCTTCTGCCAGTCCAGAAGCTCGCGCAGCCACGCGAATTGCTTCACATCCTTGGCCTTGACCTTGGCTCCTTCCTTGTACAGCCAGTGCGAGGCAAGCCCGTGCTCGGCAAGCTGATCCATCTCGTGCGTGCGGATCTGTATCTCTATGCGCTCGGCCTCTGGCCCCACAACGGTGGTGTGCAGGCTCTGATACATATTGGCCTTGGGCATGGAGATATAATCTTTGAAACGCCCGTGTACGGGCTTCCACATGGCATGCACCAGACCAAGAATGGCATAACACTGCCGCACATCATCCACTATGACGCGGAAGGCGATAATATCGTGCACCTGATCCAGTGTAAGGTTTTGCTGCAACATCTTGCGGTAGATGGAATAACGGTGCTTAAGCCGCCCCTTTATCTTGGCATGCAGCCCGTTTTCCTCAAGTATCTTATGGATCATGTCCATGACACGTTCCATATACTCGCTGCCGGACTGCCTGTTGTTATCCAGCCAGTCGCTTATGGAGTTGAAGATATCCGGCTTTAAGTATTTGAAGCTCAGGTCTTCCAGTTCCAGCTTTATACGGTGCAGCCCCAGACGGTTGGCCAGGGGGACGTAGATATCCAGCGTTTCCTGCGCAATAAGCTTCTGCTTGTGCGCTTTTTGGAAATCCAGCGTCTTCATGTTGTGCAGGCGGTCTGCCAGCTTGACTATGAGCACGCGCAGGTCTTCCGCCATGGCGAGAATCATCTTGCGGATGTTCTCTGCCTGAGCCTCTTCCTTGCTGTCGAAGGTCATGAGGCTTATCTTGGTCACGCCGTCCACTATGTCGGCCACTTCTTCGCCGAACTGGGCGTCTATGTCTTCGATCGACGCACTGGTGTCCTCCACCGTGTCGTGCAGCAGCCCCGCGCAGATGGTGGCCTCGTCCATGCGCAGTTCTGCCAGCCGGTATGCCACGGAAAGCGGATGCGAAAGGTACGGCTCGCCGGAAAGGCGCGTCTGCCCCGCATGGGCGGCGGCAGAAAACACATAGGCTTTCTGAATCAGGGCCACGTCGGCTTCGGGGTTCACCTCTGTGACCTTGTCCAGTATTTCCTGAATCCGTATCATATGGTTTCTTTCCAGCCTCGTCCTACCGCGTTTCCGTGGAAATCCACCAGCGGTCCATATTGTGCGTGATGCCTGCGGGGGCGGGCTCTATGCCCCGGATGCGGGCGTGAAGTATGGGCAATGAATAGGGAACATACAGGAAGCAATAGGGCTGATCTTCGTGCAGAATCTGCTGAATGCGGTCGTACGCGGCTTTGCGGGCGGCCCTGTCCAGCGTGGTGCGGCCCTTGTCCAGCAGCGCATCCAGCTCCGGATTGCGGTACTTCACGTGATTCAGTCCGCCTTCGCGCGCCTGAGCCGAGTGCCACACCTGAGAGATATCAGGGTCCTGCAGAATATTCCAGCCCAGTATCAGCGCATCAAAGCGGCCCTTATCCACAAATTCCTTGAGGAAGGCGGCCCACTCCACAGTGCGGATGCGCACCGTTATGCCCACTTCCTTAAGTTGGCTCTGGACGATGGTGGCCGTCTTTATGCGCTGCTCGTTCCCCTGATTGGTCAGAATGGTGAATTCGAAGGGGCGCCCTTCCCTGTCCAGCACGCCGTCGCCGTCCGAATCCGTCCATCCCGCATCGGCCAGCAGTTGCCTAGCCATGGCGGGATCATAGGAATAATCCTCTATGTCCTCGTTGTAAACCCACGTTCCCGGCTTGTAGGGGCCCACGGTGGACTCTCCCTGCCCCAGCAGCACGCCCTTGATGATACCCTGCCTGTCCAGCGCGTGGGTGATGGCCTGACGGACCCGTTTATCCTGAAAAAGCGGGTTTTCCAGATTGTAGCCCATATAGGCGTATGCAAACGCCAGATAGCGGTGCTTGCGGTACGAAGCCTCCCATTCCGGGCCGTTTGTCTGGTGCAGGTATTGCTGGGGAGTAAGACTCATCATATCCAGCTTGCCTGCCTTGAGTTCAAGGAACATGGTGGAAAGGTCGGGGATAATGCGGTAGACGATCTCTTCTATGTATGGCTTGCCCATGAAATAGGTTTCGCTTGCCTCAAGCACCAGCCGGGAACCGCGAACCCATTCCTTGAAGCGGTAAGGGCCGGCCCCCACAGGGCGCTCTGTGAGCGGAGAGGAAACCACGTCCTGCCCTTCAAGCAGGTGGCGGGGCAGTATGTCGTGCATCCATGTGATAAGCGAGCGGGCGAAAGGTGTTTCATATTCCGCCTCGAACGTGAAATCATCCACCAGCGTGAACTTTTTGATCTGCAGATAGTCGTCCGCATAGGGCGTGGGCGTGTTCGGGTCTACCATCAGCTTGTAGGTGAACTCCACATCGCGTGCGGAAAGCTGCTCTCCGTCTTCCCAGAACACATCCTTGCGCATGACGATGCGTATGCGCCGCCCCTCGTCCTGCACGGTGAAGGATTCTGCAGCCCACGGCTCTATCTCCAGATTTTTGTCATAGCGCAGCGGCGCGACATACAGGCGCTGGGCAATTTCATGCGAACCGGCATCGGACGTAAGAATGGGAATCATATTGGAGAAATCACCGATGGTGCCCAGCACCAACCTGCCGCCATACTGCGGAGAAACTTCATCCTGCGCGGCAGGTTCCTGCGAGGCGTTGCCCGCAACCGAGGCCACGGGAGCCTTGCCGGTTGCGTTTACGGCCTCGTTCCCGGTGTTGCCGCAGCCGGTGGCAACAAGCATAAAGACAAAGCATATCAAAACCCTATACATACTCATGCGCCCAGTTCTCCGCGTATGGTTCATTGTTCTCTCACGCTATTGCCAATTCCGGTAGATACGGTATTCTAGCCCGCATACGCATAATATTGCGCTGAAAACCGTCAAGTATCAAGGGAGCAGAACCGCACCCTATTGAAATTCGGTGTGAAATCGCATAACTTCTCGGTCCGCCTTGTGCTTGGGGGCTGCGGGCGGCACCTCTCACCTGTTTTTCATCGAGACACATCCAGTTTGTAAAGGAGCCTCGGACAGTCATGGACGAAGCAGCGGCGAAGAAGCTATTGCAGAATCTGGTAGAAGACACCATCCCCGAGTATATCATCGAGGGTTCCCGCTCCATTCTGGAGTCTGGCGGCGTTCAGAAAATCAGCCTGAAAAAGAGCGAAGGATATTGGGATATTGAAGGGACCGTGCAGGGCGAGGATTTTCAGATATATTCCCCCCGCCTGTCCGTGGACTCTGACGAAGACTCGGTGAACTACCTGTGCAACTGCCCGGAGGCCTTTTCCGGTGCCTGCCGCCATGTGGGGGCAGCCGCGCTCAAGTTCCTTTCTTCGCTGGAAACCCGTGGCGGAGAAGAGGCAGAACCGCAAAAGCCCAAAAGCGACTGGCGGCAGATATTCCGCTCATTTTTCTCCACCGCCATAGAACCGGAAGCAGGCCGGCACTATTTCATCTACCGCTTTCATCCCGAACCGGGACGCCTGCAAGTTGCCTTTTTCCGCGCCCGGCAGAATAAATCCGGCCTTTCCACCGTGCACAGCGAGGTAACGCTGGAGCAGATAATCGAAAACGCCGACTGGTGCGAACTTTCTCCCAACCTGCCCAAGGTGGCGCAGCAGATAGGACGTTACAACGATTACTTCGGGCATCGTGTGGAAATTCCCGACGGGCTGCTCACATGGTTTCTGTGGACCATCAAGCGGGAATACTATCTTTTCTGGCAGGATACGGACTCTCCCTGCCGCATTGAAACAGGCACCATGGATCTTAAGCTCAAGCCGCAGCTCAAAGAATCCGGCCTTACCTTTGACATGATGATCCACAGCGAGGGCAAGCCCCCGCAATCCATTGTGGACAGCGAGGCTACGTTTCACGGGCAGATTCCACTATGGGTCTGCTGGAACAAGGGGTTTTATCCCGCGTATACCAGCCTGAACTCCGCGCTGGTGCAGACCCTTGCCTCCAATCCGCCCATTGTGGAGAAGGAAGATATTCCCGAATTTCTGGACAGAGTGTGGACGCAGCTGCCTTCCACCGACCTTTTCGGGCAGGAAGAGTTCCTTAAGCACATGGAACCTATCTTCGTGCCTGCCACATACAATCCCAAACTCTTTCTGGATGAAGAGGGATCGCTGCTCACGCTGGAAATTCAGAACCTTTATGAAACGCTGCATGGAGAATTTCTGCTGCCCGGCCCCAATCCCAGTTTTATGACAGGCAGCTATTCCTTTGAAGGAACCACCTACCTCATCCGCCGCATGCAGGAAGAGGAAGCCGCCCTCACCAATCTGCTGCTGGAGATGAACTTTCAGCCCAGAAGCAACCGCGTGTGGTTCCTTGAGCCGGAAGAGGCCATTAACTTTTTGCTGGACGCCTACCCCAAGCTGGTTGCCCAGTACCGCGTGTACGGCGAAAAGGCCCTTTCTAAATACAAGGTGCGCCTTGCCGCCCCCGGCATAACCGCCAAGGTGGAATCCAACGAGGAAGAGAAGTGGTTCTCGCTGGAGATAGAGGTGGAGTACGAAGGGCAGCGCGTACCCATAGACGCCATTTGGAAGGCATGGGTGCAGGGCAAGCGCTATGTGCAGCTCAAGGACGGTTCCTACACCAGCCTGCCGGAGTCATGGCTGGAGAAGCTGGCCCACAAGCTGCGTGCCATGGGGCTGGACCCGGAAAAGCCGCCCAAGCAGCGGTTTGAGCAGTTTGAAGCGCCCGCACTGGATAATCTGCTGGAAGACCTGCCCGATGTGCATACAGACCCGTTCTGGAACAGCCTGAGGGAAAAGATTCATTCCTTTACCGAGATACGGCAGATTCTGCCGCCCAGTGGTTTGAATGCAACCCTGCGCGGGTATCAGGCACAGGGGCTCAGTTACCTGAACTTTCTGCGCGAGTATGGCTTTGGAGGTATTCTGGCGGACGAGATGGGGCTGGGCAAAACCATACAGACCCTTTCCTTCATCCAGCATATGGTGGAAATGGGTGCAACCGCCCCCAACCTTATTGTAGTGCCCACATCCGTGTTGCCCAACTGGGACCGCGAGGCGGAAAAGTTTGTTCCCAACCTGCGCAGGCTCATCATCTACGGCACCCGCCGCGAGAACATGTTCAAGCAGATTGAGGAATCGCAGCTGGTTATCACCACCTACGCCCTTCTGCGGCGCGACCTTGAGGAACTGCAGAACTACGAATTCAACTGCATTATTCTGGACGAAGCCCAGAACATCAAGAACCCCAACACAATCACCGCCCGCTCCGTGCGGAAGATTAAGGCCAACCAGCGGCTTTGCCTTTCAGGCACGCCCATTGAGAATAACCTGTTCGAACTGTGGTCGCTGTTCGAATTCCTCATGCCGGGGTTCCTCGGCTCGCAGCACGCCTTCCAGCGAGGAATTATCAAGCCTATCAAGGATGGGGATGCGGACACGCTGGATTACCTGCGCAACCGCGTAAAGCCGTTCATCCTGCGACGCACCAAGTCAGAAGTGGCGAAAGACCTGCCACCCAAGATAGAAAACGTTCAGTACTGCGCCCTGGCAGACGAACAGGCGGAACTGTACACCGCGCTTGCGGCAAAACTACGCCAGCAGGTGCTCTCGGACGTGGACCAGAAGGGCATGGCAAAGAGCCAGATGTCCATTCTGGATGCCCTGCTCAAACTGCGGCAGATTTGCTGCCACCCGCGCCTGCTCAAGCTGGACATGCCGGGCTTTTCCACCAACCTGCCCTCCGGCAAGTTTGACGCATTCAAGGACATGGTGACCGACATAGTGGAAGAAGGGCACAAGGTGCTGGTCTTCTCGCAGTTTGTCTCCATGCTGCACATTATCCGCTCGTGGCTGCAGATATCGGAAATTCCGTTCGCGTATCTGGACGGTACGTCCAAAGACCGTTTTGAGCAGGTGGACCGGTTCAACAACACGCCGGAAATTCCCATCTTCCTCATCTCGCTCAAGGCAGGCGGCACAGGGATTAACCTTACCAGTGCAGACTACGTTATCCACTACGACCCGTGGTGGAACCCTGCCGTGGAAGACCAGGCAACCGACCGCGCCCACCGCATAGGGCAGACGGCGCAGGTATTCTCTTACAAGATGATCTGCTCCAACACAGTGGAAGAGAAGATTCTGAAGCTGCAGGAAATGAAAAAGGGCGTAGCCGATGCCATTATCCCCGGTCAGGAGACATGGAAGTCGCTCACCCGTTCCGACCTTGAAATGCTGTTTGAAGTCTGATCGCCGAGTACAGAACTTTCATACGACCCAAAAACAAGGGCTGCCCGCACGTACGCGGGCAGCCCTTTTCCGATATCTGTATGGAGTTGTTCCATAACGGCCATGTGCCGTCTGCCGCACACGGAGTCCTGCCGCGGCCGTTCAGGAAGGATACACATGCGTGAACAACGCCTCCCTGAAGGTAATCAGGGACGGCTTATCCAACGGACCGGGGCAGCTCATGAACCGGAGAGGCACGGAACTGCCGTGCGGCGTGTAGGGCGGCTGCACATGTTCCGCATCGCACAGGGAAAAACCCAGCCGTTCATAAAACGCAATGCGGCGGCGGGCATTTTCCCCGGATTCCGGAAGTTCCACCTCTAACACCACCGGACCGGCGTGACGGCGCATGAACTCCCGCAGAGCCGCACTGCCTGCGCCACGTCCCCGAACACCGGCGCACATGGCAAAATGCTCGATGAATACATATCCACGCAAATGCCAGAAGGCGATGAATCCGACCGGAGCATCATCCAGAAAGACGGCTTCCATGCCGTACAAAGGGGTATGGAGCAGACTGATGCATTGATTGAAGGGGCGCCGTTCTTCCTGCGGAAAAGAGGCTTCATACACGGAGCGTATGAACGTGAGAATGCCTGTCCCGCAGGAAGGGTCATCAGGCAAAACACGCCGCAGGGCACAGTTGAATTGGCGACATTCCGACATGGCAAAACTCCGGAGATACCATGTGCAGGCGCTCAAGAATGCCGCCGCACCGGCAGAAGCGCACCGCCCCCGGTACGGGACAAAAGAGGAAGGCGTTCTCTAGTCCGCAGGCATCTCGTTGAATCTGGGCAGCAGATTCTTTTTGGCAACGCGCGATTCCACGGTAAGGGCAATGGTGTTGTTCTCTATCTTGACCTCATAATGGGTGATGACGCGCAGATCATTGGGGTACATGAGTTTTTTCTGCCTGATCATCTCTTCCACTATGCCTTCCAGCGTTTCCTGCGCATCTGCTGACAGGCTGAACTGCTCCAACGACCGCTTGAGGTTGGCTGTCCAGCGGTCACGGGTGAGGAACGCCGCGTTCCAAGCGAACACGCCCAAGCCCACGGCATTATCTTCGCCGTTAAGGTTTTGCACTTCCTGCAGCAGCGGACGGCAAAATTTGAGGAGCACATCCGACAAATCGTCAGCTGCTTCGGTTTTACGCTGCTTGATGGCCTCCAGCCTCTTCTTGAGCTTCTTTTCCTGCTTGGTCTTGTCAGCCATGCCATTCTCTCCGTCTTGGGTTTGGACTGCGGGTAATAGGTGTTTTTGCGGCCAAGTGCAAGCCGCGCCTCCGATCTCCATAGCCCGCATAGCCCACTTGGTACGGGGTAGCACGGGTTAGCACTTACGCCTGCCCCGCGCCACTCCCGGAGGAGACAGACTCTTCTTTTGCCAGCCTGCGCAGAAGGGCAAGGTTGCGCCTGTCGTCTTCCAGAGTTTCATCCTTGGGCGTTTCCAGCACCATGGGCAGGTGTGCCAGCCGGGGGTCGCGCACCAAAAGGGCAAAGGCGTCTGCTCCAAGGTGCCCTTCCCCGATATGGGCATGCCTGTCCACCCTGCTGCCCAGTGCCGCAAGAGAATCATTCACATGGACGCAATGCAGCTTTTCCAGCCCCACATGCCGATCCAGAGCGGCAAGGGCAGCATTATACCCCGCTGCGGTGCGCAGATCATACCCCGCTGCAAACGCATGGGCGGTATCAAGGCAGACGCCCGCGCGCCCTTCTTCTGCCAAGCCGCTCTCATCAAGCAGCACCCCCAGTTCCGCGAAATCACTGCCCAGAGTAGTGCCCTGCCCCGCCGTGTTCTCCAGCAGGACGGACACCTTTCCGGTGCCCGATTCACGCACGCAGCGCCGCAGCATGGCCGCAGCCCGCGCAATGCCCTCATCGCGCCCGGTTCCCACGCAGGCACCGGGGTGTGTTACCACAAACGAAATACCCAAAGCCTCTGTACGCACCAGTTCATCCATGAAAGCACGGGCAGATTTGGCGGCCACAGCCGCATCCGGCGAAGCCAGATTGACCAGATAGGAACCGTGCGTCACTACCGGAAAATCTCCCCACTCCTGCCATGCCTGCGCAAAAGCGCGGGCCTCTTCCGGCGAAACCGGGGCGGCATTCCACTGACGCTGGTTGCGGGTAAAAATCTGCAAGGACTGTCCCTGCACGCGGGCTATGCGCTCCACAGCCTTATGCAGCCCGCCCGCAACAGACATATGGGAACCGAACAGTGGCATTCCATCTCCGTAACTAGTTGATTAAAATTAATTTCCACGGGCACATGCCGCATACAACTCCCATCCGGCAGAGAGCAGAAGAACCGCCTGCGTCCTGTTGGGGTATTTATTGTATGATTATATTGGCATGGGGGCTTTCCCCCATTCCCCAACCCAAAAGAACATGGTAGAATATACTACAATTTTAGTAAGGTTTACATGCTGTATCAACCATAAAACGACTCCGAGCCAGGGTAGGCAGGCCGTTCCGAAGTGCCGCTTCCGACCGGACATGCACCCTTCCGAGGAACCGATGAAACTGATTCTCTCTCTGATTCTCAGCGCTGCACTTACGGCTGGCGGCGTTTACGGATACCTGCTGTTCTCCTCCTCCGCCGTACCCGCGAAAGCCACCCTGCAAGCCAGACTTACGGTAACCTACCCCAATGACCTGCCTGACGGCTCCCTTACCCAAGGCCAGCTGGAAGCCATAAAAGCCACTCTGGCAGCCCGTAATGAAGCCTATCAGACAGCGACCCTGCATTTGAACTGCTATCCGAAGTCGGGCATTCTCCCACCCGATCAACAGGCTAATTTTCAGCTCATCATTGTTTCAAACAACGGCTGCACCTTCGAAAGCAAGCGCGTGTATACCACCAGCAGACATCTGCCCAGAAAGATTCAGGAAACCGTGCAAGCCGCCTTCTCCGCCATGGAAACGGTGAAAACCGTACCGGGAAGGACAGACAAAGTCACCTTCTGAGGGTACGCCTTACGCTGACGTGGCGGGTGTGGCACCGTTGCCCGTTGCCATACGCACGCGGCTGCATTGCTGTGCTCTTTTGTGTTCGGACATTTCTCTGTACGCGCCCGGAAAGAAAACCTGCTTTCCTCCTGCCACCATGCCAACCATCCTGAACAAGCTGCAATCAGCCCGGCAGCGGCTGCACCTTTTCCGGCGTCTTGAATGGTATCGCTGATGCGCTGCCATCATGAGTCTATCTGCCCGTAAGCATTCACATACTCCGTATAACATTGTCTCCGCTCCCGGAGTGATGTATGGAGTGTGCAGCACACACCACATAGAGGGAGCCCGCATGCAGCAAAGCACCACCATGCACTATGCTTTTACCCTCACGGACACCAAGGGTACCGTGGGATATGTAGCCTGTAATCCCGAACAGGATATTTCCTTTGAAGACGGCCTTGCCTATCTGGAAGCCCGCCCCCTTGACGAGTTCATGCACAAGCACCTGCTTGAACGCCTGAAGGACTGCGACCAGAAACAGTTTAAGAACCTTATGCAGCAGGCTCTTTCGGATAACGGCTACACGCGCCCCGTGCTCGCCGCCCTGTTGCTGGAGGCATGCCTTGTTCACGGCAAATTTTCCAAACTGGCTGTCTTTTTTCCTGACAACGCTGCGGCGGAGTTGCGGCACCACACCCCGCTCATCCACCTGAAATGGACCATGCTGGACGACCGGGAGGCGCACGCGGCGTGGATACGCCAGTTCAAGGCGAACATGCACGACCACCGCATTCTGCCGCTGCCGGAAGACATGGAAGAATTTGACCTGCCCATGCTGTTTGCAGCATTGCCTGCGCAGGACGACTCATGGGAGAAGGCTGTCCGCGTGGAAGAAGTACGCAAAGCCTTGGCCGCAGAACCTTATGACAAGCCATGGAAACGCCCCGCCCCGGAGGAAACCGCCATGCGGGCACTGGAGCGTCTTGTGGAATACGGCTTTGTGGCGGATGTGGAAATGCGGCACATTGCCTCGCTTTCTCCCATTGCTCTGCTGCGCCGCTGGCATCTGGACATTTCCGTCCGTTGCGGCAGGCATGACCTGACTCTGCGGGGTATAGCCACTTCCTACGGGCGCGGGCTCTCCCTTGCGGATACGCGGGCGGGATATTCCATGGAAATGGTGGAGAGAACTTCCTCTTTTGCCTCCATAGGACCCGTTGCGGTAGAGGACACAGCCATGGACCACCCGGTGGTGGTGGCCCGGCATTCGGAATTATGCGCCAAAGGGATTGCCGCCATGAATCCCAACACGGTGCCGCTGGAAGTGCCCTATGATGACGAGCCGCTGCACTGGATGCAGGGGCACACGCCCGGAGAGCACGGGCCGGAACCCATACTCGTGCCCGTGCAGATGGTCTACATGTTCTGCAATCTTGACGAGGTATGCCTCTTCTCCGCGCAGGGGTCCACCGGGCTTGCATCCGGCAATATCATGGAAGAGGCCAAAGTGGCGGCGCTGACGGAAATCATAGAACGGGACGCGGAAGCCACGATTCCCTTTGTCAAATCCCGTTGCTTTACCCTGACCAGCGAAGATGAAAAGGTTGCGCTGCTGCTGGAAGACTATGCGGCACGCGGGGTACACGTGATGTTTCAGGACATGACCACAGAACTGGGCATTCCCTGTTACACGGCGTTTGTCATGGACAAAAAGGGCGGCGTCATACGCGGCACGGGAGCCGGCCTGAACGGCAGGCGGGCTGTCATCTCCGCGCTTACGGAAACGCCCTACCCCTATCCGCAAAGCCCGCCTTCTGCTCCTGCGCTCCGCGACCTGCCCGTGCGCAGGCAGGAAGACCTGCCGGACTTCTCCATGGAAGACCCCATCCGCAACCTTGCCCTGCTGGAGCGTACCCTCGTGGCCAACAACCGGCGTCCCGTCTATGTGGACATACGCAGAAAAGACCTGAACTTCCCGGTGGTGAAAGCCTTTATCCCCGGCTTGGAACTTTCCGCTGACTTTGATGCCTTCAGCCGTGTAAGCAGACGGCTGTTCAGAAACTACCTGCGGGAATGCGGAGAATAGCTGCCGTTCCGGCTGCCTGACGAACTTGCCGTGCGGGGGGTGCCTCAGGCGGGCAGAAGAAGCTCCCTGCCCCCCGCCGCATGACAACCGCTGCCCGTTTTGTTTACACCATCTCCGCGTTATTCTCCGCTCTCCAGCAACACCACGCGGGTCTGCCACGGTCTGAGCGGAATGTGCAGCCCCTTGGCGTTGCGTGTTACCGGAGCGTCTTCCGCCAGTTCATCGCGCAGGACATCCTGCGGAGGCAGGACCGAGGCAAGACGATCCACCGCAACAGACTGCCCCTTGGCAATAGTCTGTGTCACCGCATCACGGCTAAAATTCGTCGCCACCAGCAACAGGTTGCGTTTGCCCGTCTGCGTGGCAGGCAACCGCAGCACCTGCACAAGCACGCCTGCATGGCCCTTAGTGCCTGTTGTTCCGGGCGGAAGCACCTCCAGCCGCTCCGCGTGCTGTACACCGTAGTGGTTGCGTACCAGCAGAATACGGTTAAGGTGCCACCCGAAGGAACCGGGTGAGAGCATCTGCTCGGGCAGCGTGCCGAACAGCATCTGCGTGCGGGGCATGCCCAGCGGAGTGACCAGTGACTGCCGCGCCACATCCAGCAGATCATAGGCTCCCATGGTGCCCTGCAACAGGGAATCATCCTCGGAAATCGCCTGTAACAGACCGCCTGACAGCGGCAGTGCGCCGGAAAGCTCCCGGCCGGAAATCATGAACACACCGGGCTGCATGGCATGAAAGGCAGCCAGATTTGTCATGCCTTCGCTCACGGTAGCGCGTTCTTCCGGCGACAGCTTGCGCAGGTCGCGCAGCCCCGCCGCCAGCGCCACCAGCCCCGCCGGTGTCGTATACAGAACATCGTTCTTCAGCTGCGTATCTCCCCCGGCGCGGGTTACGGCTTCACGCATGGCCTGCCGCATCGACTCCCGGAGTGGACGGGCTGCATCGTTGCGCGCCCCGTACAGGTGCACAAGCGAGAAATCCACCCCACCTTCCGGCTGAATGCAGTGCACAAGCCTTTCCGGCCCTATGCCCAGCGCCTGCATGGCCATAAGGCTTTCGCGCAGCATGGAGACATCTCCCGTCAGCAACGCCGCCTGCGCACTCACGGACCCGGCGTGGTCCACCGCCACATCCGGCCCGGCCTGCAATACTTCCGCGAGCATGGGCAGAGGCAGCGCATCGGTCAGAAAGGTCCAGCCGCCGTAACGGCGCACCTCCTGCGCCAATTGCTCCGCCGCATCGCGTGCCGTGGCAGCGGCATTCTGCACGCTCTCGTCCATGGGGCCTCCGGCAGGCTCCAGCCCGATGAACGGAGCCACGCTTATCCCGCTGAAGGCTACCCCCAGCGTACCCACCTGCTGGATGACGGCACCGGAAAGCACACGGCGGGCACCGGCGCCAGGGTCGGTCCAGTTAAGCACCGGCCGGGCGGGAGATTCGCAGAACAAGTAGACAAACCGTCTGCTTATACCGTCCATACCGCGAATTTCGCCTGTGGCGGCCCACCCGAAAGGGGCAAGGGGATACCCGAGTACATCCCGCACGCGGGGGGCGGGTAAAAACCGTTTTTCACGCAGCACCTGTGTGGCGTTTTCCGATAGCGCCTCGGCCTGCCACTGGGTTTTGGTTTCCGGCAACAGGGGCCAAAGGTCTTTGGGCACTTCCAGCATGCAGTAAATGCCCTGATATTCCTGCTTGGCGCGCGCAGAGAGGAAGAAATCCGCACCGCGTCCCGTGGCGGCAGGCACAAGCAGGTCGCCCGCTATGGCACCGGCCTTGTTGGCGGCACGGGTGAGAAGCCTGAACTCTTCTTCGGTTCCCGCGTAGCGGCTGAAGGCATATTGCACGGTATCCGCTCCCAGCGCCTGCGTACCGGAAACATCATATCCCCATATTCCGCCCGACTCGCGCACAGGGGCCGCAAGAAGCCCGCGTATGCCCAGCTTCTCTGCCTGCCGCCAGAATTCCGGATGGGCAAGCGTGCGGAACAGGGACACATTGTCTGCCGTGAGCAGGGACGCGGGATGCACGGTAAGCCATACCGGAGCTTCCGCCAAAAGCGCTTTGGGGCGTGGAACCACATAGGGCGAGACCCATGGAATGCCCGTTCCGGAAACGATGCGCGACATATCCTGCGCAGCACGCAGCATGGCCTGTTTTTCCAGCCACTGCATGTAGCCGGGGTCTGCGCGCATCTCCACCGGGGTATCGCCGCCGGAAGCGGCTTTTTTTCTGGAAGGAGCGCACCCGGAAGCCAGTGCCAGCACACAGAACGCACAACATATATATCGCAGCCAGACGGCCTGCCGCATGAAAAACCTCCAGCGTGTTATCTGCGGAATAAAAAGCAGAATATGGACGGAACACGGGTTCTATACTGCATGTCCCCCCGCATGAAAAGGAATGCCTGCCACCCTGCCCGCGGTGCCAGCCCCGGCATTGACCGAAGCGCTTTGGCGGGCTATTTCCTTGCTGCCCGGTGCAACCAAGCGCGGCAACACCAGAATCAACCGGCTTGCGCGACGAATTGGCGCGCCCGGAAAACCGATACGGAGAGCCCATGTCCAAATTTTCCACGGAAGGATTCGTTCAGGAAAAAATTGAAGTCGAAGACCCCAACGCGGTTCGCGTATTCGGCAAATCAGCCCCGGTGGCTCCGTTTTCGCCGCAGGAAGGGCGCATCATCTTCATAGGCATGCCGGGAAGCGGCAGGCTGGAACTGGCGGAACGGGTTGCCGGGCGCCTGAACATGAAGGTTGTGGCACCGGAAGCCGCCACGCCGTCCGGCTCCGCTCAGCCCATAGACTCCGTGGAAGCACTGGATGCCGCCTGTGCGGAAAAGGGCATTGTGTTTGTGCTGCCGCACATCGCCCTGCGTTCCGAAGCTATCCGCGCTGCCCTGCGGGAAAAAGGGAAGGTCTTCTACCTTATGGCGGAAGTGCTGCGCATGGCGTACCGCCTGAATAAAACGACTGAACCGGAACGGGAAGCCATTTCCGCTGAATTTGTGGAACTGGAACCGCTGTGCATGATGACCCTGCACTACATTCTTCAGGCATGGAAGGAACCGGAAGAGATTGAGGACAACGTGCTGGAGATGCTGGGGATTCAGGGCTGAGTCCTGTGACGGCGGTGCGGCTGTCGGAAGCATGACGGCTCTGGTGCCGGTGGCTCTACCTTGCTTCCTCCAACCGGTGTCAATTCTCCGGCCCTGCTGTGTCCGCCTGTGCCCTGTTGTGCCATTATGAGCCTGCAACAGGGCGCATCCCAATGATTTATTCATGCTGGCAGGACATTTGCATTTGAACCGGCATGAAATACTCGCCATTCTACACGCAGAATCTGGAGGTCATGGCCGCGCAGAAACAAAAAGCGGCCATGTGGCTTGCGGAAACCCGTCCCGACCTTGCCGACATTGACTCGCGCATGGGCCATAACAGTTACGGGATGCTGGATTTTCGCCTGAAGGATGGCCGTTTTCTTTTTGAAACCATCCCTCCCGGTCCTATATATCAGGGCTGGGTGCCCCAAGACGCCATACCGGCTGAGAGCACCTTTGTTATAGGCTGCAATCTGGGGTACGGGCTGAATCATCTTCTTTCCGGCACTCCGGCATCGCACACCGTGTATGTGCTTGAGCCGGAACCGGAAATGCTGGCTGCCTGCCTAGGGCAGACGGACTACCGGCCATTCATCACATCCGGAAAGCTTGTCTTTCTGCCGCCGGACCGCACCCTGCTGCAGGATACGGTACGCGCCTGCGATGTGCAGTTTCTGTTCGGCAGAATCCATCTGCGGGCAGACCTGCCCAGTCAGCAGATAGGCCCCGCCTATGCTTACTGGGCACGCCAGTGCAAGGAAATGCTGGAACACCTGAGCGTGGAAATGGGCACCCTGCGCCGCGCACAGGACACAATGGTGGGCAACGAGCTGGGCAACTTCCGGCGCGCCCTTGCGGACGGAACAGTGAACCCGCTGTGCGATGCCGGAGAAGGGATAAAGGCGGTTATCCTTGGTGCCGGTCCTTCGCTGGAGCAATCCGGCCCTACGCTTGCCGCCATGCAGCACTCCGCCCTTGTGGTTACTGCACTGCAAACCCTTACCGCTGCACAACGTGTGGGTGTGCGCCCCCACTTCTGCATGTCCATTGACTTCAGCGACGGGATGCTCTCCGTCTACAAACAGCTTGACCCTGAATGGGCCAAGGATATTCCGCTTATCTACTCCACCAAGACCGACCCGCGCGTGGTGAAGCAATACCCCGGCCCCACCATCCCGCTGTGGACGGTGGGCGGCCTTGCCACTTTCATCGCCGGACGTGACGATCTGGTCCTGGACGCTGCGGGGAACGTTTCTGTGGCACTGATGCGCTTTCTGCACTGGATGGGAGTGCGCGACATAGTGCTTGTGGGACAGGATTTCGCATGGCGCGAAACCAGTTCCACGCATGCGGACGGTCACCATCGCAAAAAGGCTTCCCGGTGGGTGGACCTGCAGGACCGGGACGGCAATCCCATACGCACCAGCGTGCAGTACCTGACATCGGCCCGGGAAATGGAACAGGACATTGCCCGGCTGGGGCTGAATGTTCACAATGTGTACGGGGGCGGATATGTCATAAGCACCGCCACCGATACCACGCTGGAGGATGCCCTGCAAAACGGGCTGCTTGCCTCTGACGGGGGGGCACTGGAACTGTGGCGGCTGCGCATGATGAAGGCACGCACGGGATGCGAACAGCCCATCTTTGAAGAACGCGCACCGAGTTGGCGCACCTCGCTGCGACATGCCAACAAACGGCTGGAAAAGCTGTTTAAGAAGCCGGAAAAGAACTATGCGGAAATCCGCTCCCTGTTCAACAGCGTGCACATGTTCCTTAGGCAGGACCCCATCTACATGCCCTATCTGTATAACGAAATCATGGATGTTGCCGGTCTGCGTGATGCGCGCACCCGCTACACCCCGAAGGATATGGGCCTGTTCAGGGAAACGCTTAAGAAGGTGCTGGAAAAGATTGTAGCCATGGACCACGCGCTGGGGGCGAGGTCGCTGGAAGAACACCGGGCAGCCTGATTTCCGGCCTTTATCTGCGACGCAATGCCGGCTAGGATGCCTCCTCGGAAAAAACAGATTTTCGGGAGGCATCCATGTCCGTTATTGCCGAACTCTCCATCTTTCCCATGGACAAGGGCGACAGCGTAAGCCCGTATGTGAAACGCGTGCTCGGCGTCATCCGGTCCAGCGGCCTCATGTTCCAGCTCAACCCCATGGGCACGGTCATGGAGGGCGAATGGGACGACGTGATGAACACTGTTTCCGCCTGCTACCGGGAACTGGAAACGGACTGTGACCGCATCTACATGACCCTGAAGGTGGATGCCCGCAGAGGCAGGGAGTACGGCATGCTCAGCAAGGTGGCTGCGGTGGAATAGTCTTATCCGGCACAGCCTCATCAGCGGCGGGTCGTTCTATGACCAGCATGGTCTTCCACGGGCCGCGATGATAGCGCAGGTACGCCACCACGGAAAGCACGACCACGTACAGGGTGAATATGCCCCACAGCGTGTTCAGCCCGGCCCCGAAAAAAGCCTGAGCCACATAGATGGGAACGGCAAGCAGCAGGATGGCGCTGAGCATAATGGCCCACATGACGAACACCGTATCGCCCGCGCCGCGCACCGCTCCGAAATAGACCAGCATGGTGGAACTGAGCAGGCTGTATAACGCCACAAAACGCAGCAGCACCACACCCGCCTGCTCCACCTGCGCAAACCACACCGCATCGGCCCCGCCGGGCATTGCTTCAGGACGGAAAACGGAAAGCAGCCATTCCGGTGCGGTGACAAACAGCACTGCCATGCTGCCCATCCAGACCATGGCAATATGCAGAGTGCTGGACGTGGCCCGCACAGCCTCTTCCGGCCTGCCGCGCCCGAGAGCCTGCCCCACAAGGGTGGAAATGGCGATATTAAGCCCTATCATGGGCAGAAAGGCCACCGTATCAAGCGAAAACACGATATTGGAAGCCGCAAGCTCAGCCCGCCCCAGACGCCCCACCATGAAGATGAAAAAGGCCACGGCGAACAGGTCAAAAAAGGCGTTCACCCCGCTGGGCAGCCCGAAGCGCATCATGCGCATGAAAAGCGGCCTGTCAAAAGCCCGCGCCCGCCGCACCGCGTATGCACAGTCATTCTTCCGGGTGAACACCAGCCAGCAATACATGGCAAGCTGCATGCCCCACGACGAGGCTGTGGCAATGCCCGCACCGGCAATGCCCATTTCCGGGAACGGCCCCACCCCGAAGATGAGCACGTAATCCAGCGGAATATTGATGGCGGTGGCTATGACATTCACCATCATATTGGGTTTGGTTATGCCGCGGCCGCTGAAAAAGCAGCCAACGCAGCTTGCGGCAAGGGCCAGCCCGCTGCCCACCGAAAGGATGCGGAAGTAGGTAACCTCCATGCGGAATACGGATTCCGAATGCCCTGCCATCCGGAAGATGGGCTCAGCGAAAAAGGCCATGGACGCCAGTACCACGGCGCCGAACATGGAAAAATAGATGGACTGCCAGAGCGCGGCCCCAACACGGGTGCGGGACCCCGCGCCGTCGTACTGCGCGATGAACACGTTCACGTAGCTTCCCACACCTATGAAGAACAGCAGGAACACCAGATTGGTCATGGCGGCGGGCATGGAGGCGGCAATGGCGTCCTGAGAATAATGGCTCAGGAACACGCGGTCAGTGAATTCCATGACCGTGGTGGAGCCAAGACTCACCACAAGGGGCAGCCCCACACGGAGCACATCGCGGTAACCGCCGGGTGATGACCAGCGTCTTTTCAAGGCAGCAAGCATCGATTTTTCCGTAAAGCATATCGGTTGAAGGGAACAGGGGTGAATGAGCTACACCCCGGGAGGCTATGCGTCAACCCGTATCGTATTCTTTTTCACCCTCAGTCAGAAGAACCTTTTTCTTCACTTGCGGGGTAATTCGCCGTATAAGGCCGCATGCGCAACCGCTACCCATTTGTTCAGCATCTGCTCTGCATCCTGCCCCTGTTCACCGTCCTTGCCTGCGTTACGTTGTTTATCGGAACAGGTGATGAGGTGGTGCAGTTTTTCCGGCAGGTCAGGGGCGGCAACCCGGACCTGACCCGGTTCATGAAAGTTGTTACGGACTGGGGAAACCCGGCTCTGTATATCGTTTACGCAGCGATTCTTTATGCCGGACGCCGTAACGGCGATGCCCGTTTAACGCGGTTTGTCATCATATGGCTGGTTATTCAGCTGCTGGTCTCCTTCCTGCTCGTGCGCGTTTTCAAAATAGTCATAGGCCGCCCCCGCCCCGGCGTGGACGGGCTGTACGCCCCGTGGTCGCTGAGCGGCGGATACAACTCCATGCCTTCGGGACACACCGCAGAAATTATTGGCAACACCGTGCCGCTGGCCTTTTTTTTCCGCCACACAGGCATGCCCCTGCTGCTGGGTTGCTACGGTGCGCTTGTGGGTTTTTCGCGGGTGTATCTGGAGATGCACCATACAAGCGATGTTTTTTTTGGCATTCTTGTAGGCAGTTTTGCCGCGTTTCTCATACACCTCTTCTGGAACCGAGACCGAGATGACCGATAAGCCCGACCGCCCCACGTCACAGGACTGGCCCTTGCCGAACGATGCAGCAGGTGCTGCGGGAGGCGATTCCGCTGCTCCCGCCGCAGAAAGGCAGCACGCGGTGCGCCCCGGACAGGAGCCTGCACATCCCGGCGAATGCTGCCCCTGCGCCCCTGATGTACCTGATGCAACTGGCGCGACTGGCGCTGATGCGCCGCAGATCGATATGCCCGAAGGACAACTACAGGCCTCTTCCCCTGAAGCTGCCATTTCCGCCCCCGCCGGAGACGGTGCCGAGACGCATAGGCCAGAGCCTAAGCCGGAACCTAAGCCGGAGCCTACGCGGGAGCCGAAAAAGGAACCGGAGCAGAAGGCGGACCAAGAACCAGTGCAGGAGCCTGTTCTAACCCCTGCATCCGCCCGGAACAAGAGAAAGCGCCCCATGGGGGGATGGTTCTCCAACAAGGCGCGGCAGCATGGCCCCAGCTCCTCTGTGCAGGAAACCGCGCCACCAGCCAAGAACCTGCTGGACCACGGATTTGACGCGCTGGCCTTTCTGCCCCTGCTGACTCTTGCCGCCATTGTGGCAGTGCAGACATGGTTCACGCTGGATACCCGTGCCCTGTGGTTCTCGGACGAAATCCGCTACGCCAACGTGTATGAGCATGTTGTGAGCGCAGGGAAATGGATTGTTCTGTACCTGAACGGCGTGCCCTACCCTGATAAACCCCCGGTATATTTCTGGCTCCTTGCCGCCCTGCACCCTCTGGTGGGAGAAGCCTCGCCCAAGCTGTTCATGCTGGGGGCCGCTGTCTCCGGCCTGCTCTTTGTATGGGCCACCTACCTGCTGGCGCGGGTGACGGGGGAGGACAAGAAAACTTCGCTGGCGGCAGGCCTTGTGCTGCTGACTACGTTCTTCACCGTGGGCATGATGCACTATTCGCGCATGGACCTGCTCTTTGCCACGTTCATCACCCTGTCGCACCTCTGCCTGCTCAAGGGCTGGCAGAAGGAAAGCGCCTTCGGCTGGATAGTGGCAGGATTCGCGCTGGCAGGCATTGCCACGCTCACCAAGGGGCCACTGGGCCTTGCCTTCCCCATCCTTTCCACCGTGCTGTTCACTCTCTGGCGGCTACGCTTCAAGCGGCTGATGGGCTGGGATGTGGCCATCGGTTTCGGGGTCATGGTATCTGTCTGTCTGGCATGGGTTGCCGCCGCCTACTTTACCGAAGACCCGGACTACCTGCGCAACATCTTCCAGCAGCAGATTGTGAAACGCGCGACAGACACATGGCATCATGGACAACCATGGTGGTTCTACTTCGGCGCATTTGCCGGAATCATGACGCCGTGGACATTCCTCCTTATCACCGTGCCGTGGGAGCGTCTGTTCGGCCTGCAGTTCTACAAAAATCTCTGGGCCACGCGCCAGCCTGAGCGCATGGGCACAGCATACCTGTGGATTACCCTGCTTTCCGGTTTTGCGCTGCTTTCTGCCGTCAGCATCAAGCTGCCGGTCTATCTCATGCCGCTTCTGCCGCCCATGGCAATTCTTATTGCACGCGGCCTTATACGCCTGACGCCCGGCCGCTGCCGCCTCATGTTCCGCCTGTTCGCGCTGCTGTTCGCGGGCATAGCGGGGGGACTGATCTACGTACAGTTTTTCAACAACCCGTTCCATGCGGACATAGGGGGATGGCAATACCTTGCGGCCATTGCCGCCCTGTGCGCCGCTATCCTGTGGATGGTGGCCCCCCGGCGCGCGGAGGGCGGACTTGTGTTGCTAACAGCCCTTGTTACGGCCTTCATTCTGCCTCTCGGCATCATCACCGCCCCCTCGCTGGACGGCATCATGAGCCCCAAGGCACAGGCGGTGGTCATGCGCAGCTACATTCAGAACGGCTTTGCGCCCGCCAGCTACCGCATCTACTCCGGAACCTACACCTACTATGCAAAGACCAACATCTTTGAGACCAACGAATGGGCCGAGCTGGACGACTTTGTGGCAACACACCCGGACGCGGTGATAGCCATGCGCAAAAAGCACTGGGAAGAATGGCCCGCCAAGCCCGGCGACATGGAAATAGTGCACCGCCAGATGCTGGTGGACCCCAAGCCGGATAATGAATACCTGCTCGCTGTGCGGCGCAGCACCCCGGAACTGGCGGCTCCCCCGGACAGTGCCGAAGGCACGGGTAATACGGGCGGTGCCGAAGGCACGGGTAATGCGGACAATGCCGAAGGCACGGGTAATACGGACGGTACTGCAAGCACAGACAACACGGACAACACGGACAACATGGTCAACATGGACAGTACGGACAGTAGGGCCAGTACGGACAATGCGACCAGTGCGGAAAGCACGGGCAAAGCCGACATGGGCGATGCTGCAGAGCCAACCGCCACGCAGGACGCCCCCATGACCGAGACCACCCCTCCCGCCGCAGAATAACCGTCCAGCTGATACCCAGCAAAACAAGCGCCCCCGCTCCATACCGGAACGGGGGCGCATTTTTTACCAGAATGCTGTCTTCAGCACATCACGCGCCGCACCAGTCCCGGCAACCGCTCAAGGTCCGGGCAGATGGTAAAGCCTGCATCACGCATGGCTTGCAGCTTTCCTTCCACCCCTCCTGTACGCTCATCCAGAATGGCTCCCGCATGCCCAAGGCGTTTTCCGGGGGGAGCCGTACGGGCAGCCACGAAGGAAATAACGGGCTTTTCAAAGCCCGTCTCACGCACATAGCGGGCGAGATCTTCTTCAGCAGAGCCGCCCACCTCGCCCAGCACCAACACGGCACGGGTTTCATCATCATCGCGTACCAGTTCGCACAGGTCTATGAAGCTGGAACCGATGAACGAATCCCCCCCGATACCCACGGAAACGGACTGCCCTATCCCTGCGGCGGAGAGGCGGGCACACGCCTCGTATGTGAGCGTACCGGACCGTGAGAATACGGCCACATTACCCGGAGTGAACACGTACCCCGGCATGATGCCTATCTTGGTCTGCCCCGGCACGATAATGCCGGGCGTGTTGGGACCGATGACCCGCGTGGGAGAGGGGGCAATGTTCTTCAGGGCGGACAGCATGGACGCCTGTGCAATGCCCTCCGTTATGCACACCACCCACGGCACCTCTTCCGCTGCAGACTCCAGCACGGCATCCGGCGCAAAGGGAGCCGGTACAAAAATGATGGAAGCGGCAATATCGTGTTGCCTGCACGCCTCGTGCACGGAGTTATAGACCGGAACCCCCAGAACATCTGTGCCGCCCTTGAAAGGAGTAACACCGGCAACAATGCGCGTGCCGTATTCCTGCATAAGCTGAACGTGCCGTTGCGCCACCTTGCCGGTTATGCCCTGCACCAGCACACCGGACTCCTTATTAAGACGTATGCCACCCCTGCGGCCGGACGGAATGCAGGCCGGGGGAATGGCAACAGGAAGATCCTCATCCGCGAGGGGGAAATGCAGCACGGGGGCATCTGCGGGTTTCATGCTCCGTAAAACGTCCAGTGCCTCGTTCATCTCTGCGGCGATAAACACATCCGGGTGCGCGGCCTTGGCGAGCAGCTCACGTCCTTCTCCGGACTCATGCCCTGCCATGCGCACCACAAGCGGCTTGGGGGCGCGGTCCGTTCCCAGCACCGCCAGAAGGGCACGGGCAACCTCCGCACAGGAAACGATGCCCCCGAACAGATTGATGAATACGGCCCGTACATTGTCATTTCGAAACAGCAAATCCAGCGCCCGCTGCATACGTTCGCGGTTGGCCGCGCCGCCCAGATCCATGAAGTTTGCGGCGGAAAGGCCATTGAAGTTCAGCAGGTCCATCGTGGCCATGGCCAGCCCGGCTCCGTTGACCAGAATGCCGACCCAGCCCTTCAGTTCCACGTAACTGAGCCCCGCCTCGCGGGCCAGAGTCTCTTCACGGGAATGGTGTTCAGGCGTGTAGTAGTGGCCAAGGCTCTCGGGCCGCATGTCCACGACGTTGTCATCCAGTTCCACCTTGCCATCCAGAGCCACCCACTCGCCCTCTGCCGTAAGCACCAGCGGGTTGATCTCTGCCAGCAGCAGTCCGTTATCACGCACGGCCGCGTAAAGCTTGGTGGCAAGCTCCCGGAATCCGGGCCAGAAACGGGCGTCTGCCTTCATCTCGAAAAAAGCGGCCCGCAGATGGTGTTCGCGCAGTCCTGCGTCTATGGGCACCCGCTGGATGAGCGGTTTTGCCAGCCCTGTGGCGGATTCCACCTCCACCCCGCCCGCGCGGCTTGTGGTCAGCAGCAGGTCGCGGCGCTCACGGGAAAGCACAAAGGATAGATAACATTCCTTCTGTATGTCTGTGGCGGCTTCCACGCGGATAAAGGGCACCCTGTGCCCTTTAATGCGCATATTGAAAATGGCCTGCGCGTGCTCCGCAAACTGCTGCGGCGTGTCCGCCCGCAGGATGCCTCCTGCCTTGCCACGTCCGCCGGTGAGCACCTGTGCCTTGAGATACCACGGCGGCGGCATATCCTGCGGCATGTCCACATTGTCCGGTGTGATAAGCACCCCCTGCGGGATGCGGATGCCTGCTGCGTCAAAGAGTTGCTTGCTGAGGTGTTCGTTCAGGAACATGATTCTCCGTCCGGGGCTGAAGGGTTGCAGCTTTGCGGTTCCGGGCCGTGTGCGCTGGATTATCCGGCTGTCATCTTCCGCCTTCTCCCCTCTACGGGCAGAACGCTCCCTAGCTGGCTGCTGAAAGGACCCAGTGGCCCTGCCTATAATCCAACCTCTTCGTTTATCAGTACAATATGAATGCGTCCCTTGGGAAAGGATTTTTCGGTAATCGTCCATACATTACAGATACGTTCAGGGCTGGCACAGTCCATACAGCGCGATGTCTGCCTGCACGGCGTTTTCTTACCCAGCCGCATGGTGTTGGTGGGTGCGGCATATTCCTTGATGCGCGCCATGGCGTCTTCCACCGTATCCACCACCTTGTTGCGTCCGATGAAAAGAACCACATGGGTGGGACCAAAGGTGATGGCCCCCGTGCGGTTGCCTATCATATCCAGATTCACCAGCTTGCCGCATTCCGTCACGGCGTTGGTGCCGGTAAGGAACACATCGGCCAGCAGGGCCTGCCTGCGCCGCAGCAGAACCGTTTCGTAAGGAACGGTTTTATCCATGGTATCAATGACTTCTACCCCGGCGGCGCTGCGCACAGCATCCGCCACCCCGGTTGCGAACAGGGTCATTGACCCGCCGAAGGCGACTGTCTTCACGCCCTCCTGCGCTCCCGGCAAAGAGGGAAGAATTTCTTCCATGAACAGGTGCCCTGCCGCAGCCGCATCCGGGGCCATATGTACGACAAAGTTATTGGATTCCAACGCCAGTTTAAGGTCCGCAAGCCGCAGCCGCCAGTAATTTTCCACAGGGTTTTCCGCCTGTTGGGCCTTGTCCGGTTTGACCGCAGCGGACTTTTTTGTGGCGGGTTTGCGCCCTGCTGCAGCGGGCGAGGCAACTGACGCGACAACGGGCGAGACACCTGACGAGACACCGGACGAGGCGGACGAGGCAGACGAAGCGCCTCCGCGTTGATTTTTCTTGTTGTCAGCCATTCTCTGTTTCCTTTCCTTCGGAAATTCGGTGCTCCTGCTCCGCAGGTTGTTCAAAGATGGAAATTAGGTGAAGGCATTGTTCCGTTCAGCTTCCTGCGGGCAATGGTGAGGGCATATGCGAAGCCTGAACCTGGCCACGCCGCAGTTCATGGCCGCTTTGCCGCTGCACCCGCTATGGCACGTTGTTCCTGTATGGCAGGCCGTGCTCGTAGCCTTCCAGACGTTCTGCCCATTCTTCCAGCTGCCGTTGCAGCAATCCCGCCTGCGCACCAAATGAGATGGCCTGCTTCTGCGCCGCCACAGCGTTCTCAAACTCGCCGGCTTCGGCAAATGCGGCGGCAAGCGTATCGTAATAGCCGGGAATGGGTCCTGCGGAAAGCCCTATAGCCTCGCGCGCAAGCTGCATGGCCCGTGCGCCGTCTCGCACGCCTTCATCGGTACAGGTGGCCAGAAACCACGCATATTCGTTCAGAACGTAAGGGTCCACATTGGCATGACGGTATGCGGCGGCAATATCCTGCGCGGCTCCGGCATAGTCGCCCATTTCTGCCCGCGTATACATGCGTCCCACAAGCAATTTCACAGACTCCGGACGGGATTCCAGCCCCTGCGTGAAATCTGCCAGAGATTCTTTATAGCGCTTAAACACCCGCAGCACGTTCCCCCTGTTCACCCGCGCCTCTTCAAAAGCCGGGTCGAGCAGGATGGCCCGTGTAAAATCTGCCAGGGCATCATCAAAACGCCCCTGCGCCAGCCGCACCATGCCCCGGTTGTTGTAAGGCCCCGGCGCCTGAGGCACCAGACCGATCACATCCGTTAATGCTGTTTCCGCCTTACTGTGCAAACCCATTCCGTGCAGAAGGAGCGCGTATTCGGTGGCCAAATCCGTATTGCCCGGTGCATATTCCACCGCCTTGCCGAACCAATCCAGCGCACCGGGCATGTCTCCCCGCGCCTGAGACAGCTCCGCAAGATTACGGTAGGCCTCCCATATGCCGGAATCCACACGCACTGCCTTGCGAAAATCCTCTTCCGCGCTGGCAAGCTGCCGCAGCATCATATACGCCGTGCCGCGCATGAGCCAGCCGCGGGCATGATCGGGAAGGATACGCACGGCTTCATCCGCTGCGTCCAGCGCAGGACCGGGCTGAGAAAGATTGATGTGCGCAAGGGACAGAAAGGTATAGGCCTGCCCGCGTTGCGTGGCGGAAAGCTCGTCGTCTGCGGCCATGGCCTGAGCCTGTTTTTGCAGTTCTTCCCAACGCCCGCCCTGCGCCGCCTGCGCCAAAGGTTCCAGCAGCGCTTCCTGCGCATGGGCACCTGCCGCAAAAACAGCCAGCAGCATCACTGCGACCAGACATCGAAACGCGGCACGCAGAACTGTCATCCCCCGCCTTTGAACCGGATTTGCGGACATAACGAAGCCCCCTCCTTGCCCGACACAGCTAAAAACCATAGTGGGTGTACTCTTTTTCCTTGCGGTTTATGCACTGAATGTACCGGTAATTGCCCTTTACATGGGCCTCTTCCAGCATGCGTTTGCCCAGCCCCACGCAGCGGTCGCACGCGTCTATGGGAATCTGTATGCCCACACTCAGCGGATTAACGGTGGACCACGTTTCTATCTTCAGGGTGCCGGAACAGTCCGGGCACATGACCACCGATTCCACCTGACTCTCGCTGATACCGTCCGTATCGTAATAAATATCTTTGGTGCGCACAAAGTGCTCTCCGCTCACCTCTCCCTGTCGGGGCGCAGGAGGCGGCGCAAAGTACAGCTTGCGCATCTCATCACAGAGCTTTTCTATATATTCGGTTACTTGTGGTGTTTGCTCAATGATTGCGGGGTCGAAATCCGGCTCGCGCACATGGTCGAAATCCAGCCCCGCCATGGCGAGGCAAATGCCCAGATTCACATACGGCAACGCGCCCTGTATGGCATAGCCGCCTTCCAGCACCGCTATGTGCGGATTGAGCTTTCTGCTCAACATGGCGTAGCCGCGTGCGGAAAAATTCATGTTGGTGATGGGGTCGGAGAAATGATTGTCCTGCCCTGCGGAATTGATGATGAGGTCTGGCTTGAAGTCTTCCAGCACGGGCAGCACCAGATGGTCTATGACATGCAGGAAGCCCCGATCGGACGTATTGGGAGGCAACGGTATGTTCAGGGTTTTGCCCAGCGCGTTGGGACCGCCCAATTCTATGGGGAAGCCGGTGCCCGGATACAGGGTGCGCCCGTCCTGATGGATGGAGATGAACAGCGTATTCCTGTCGTGCCAGTAAATATCCTGCGTGCCGTCTCCGTGGTGGCAGTCCGTATCGATGATGGCAACGCGCAGCGGCCCATACTGTTCCCGTATGCGCTCCACCATGACGGCTTCTATGTTGATATTGCAGAACCCGCGGCTGCCGTGCACCACCTTCATGGCATGGTGTCCGGGCGGGCGGACCAACGCAAAAGCCTTGTCCTTTTTACCCTCCATGACCAGTTGCGCGGCCTTGATGGCGCCGCCCGCAGAAATGAGGTGCGATTTGGTGCATACGGTGGAGACATCCGGCACGCAGAAATGCACGCGTTCCACATCCTCACGGGTAGCTATTTCCGGCTTGTACTCGGTTATGCCTTCGATATCGAAAAGCCCTTCTTCGCGCAGTTGGTCCTGCGTGTACAGCAGCCGTTCCTCCCGTTCCGGATGCGTGGGACTTATGGCCCAATCGAATGCCGGAAAAAAGATTACGCCCAACGAATTTTTGGCCTGCAACATGCCCTGTCTCCCTGCCCGTCCGTGTATGGGAACATTCCCGCTGCGTTCCGCCGTCCCGCCTTCGTTCTTATCAATTTTTAAAAAAACACTGCCGCGTGCCGTCTCCCGTCATGAACAGATTACGGGAGCCAAATTGCTAAAGCCTGATCGCGGGACCGGATTCATCGCATCCCAGCTATGCTCCCGCAGGCTGCGCCAGCCGCGCCTGCACAGCATCACGCGCCTGTATGAATACCTCGTCCGGATTGCGGGAGGCATCCACCACCACAAACCGTTTGCGGTTCACAGCCGCCCATGCAAGGTAGCCATCGCGGATACGGTGATGGAACTGCAACGATTCTGCCTCGAAACGGCCCTCTGCATTGCATTTGCCTTCCGAAAGGTTGCGCGACATGGCCCGTTTGAGTCCAATCTCGGGGCTGACATCCAGAAGCAGGGTAAGGTCGGGCCACACGCCCTGCACGGCCACCTCGTTGAACCTGTGCAGCAATGCCGTATCCAGCCCACGTCCATAACCTTGATAGACCACGGTGGAATCGGCATACCGGTCGCAGAGCACCACCATGCCTTCTGCAAGAGCGGGCCGGATGATCTGGCTCACATGCTGGGCGCGGTCCGCCAGATACAGGAAAAGCTCCGCCTCTCCCGTCAGATCTTTGCTGGAAACGTCCAGCAGGATGGACCGCAGGGTGCGCCCCAGACGGCTGCCGCCCGGTTCGCGCGTGAGCACCACGCCATGCCCCTGCTCCATGAGCCAGTCCTTCATCCGGGTGAGAACCGTGCTTTTTCCTGAACCTTCCGGCCCTTCTAGAGTAATGAACATTGGTCTTCCTTGGAAGGTTCCCTGCGGGCATCGTTCTGCGGAGCGGATGCTGGCCCGCTCCCCGGCGTGCGTGCGGGTTTAAAGATATGCCGCCCCAGTGTCGTCTGAAAGGGCGTCCAGCCGGATTCCTCTTCACCAAATCCTGCGAAAAGCCCCCTTAACTGGGCGAGCTTGGCGTCAATATTGTCCGCATAGTGCAGCACCAGAGCCTCGGGCGTGGCGGGCAGCACGGGCGAACCCCACTCTTTCATACCGTGATGGGCAAGAACCAGGTGCTTGAAGTGCATGGTCAGTTCCGGCTCCAGACCGGACTTAAGAAGATGCGGTTCGGCCTTTTCCAGCCCGATGCTGATATGGCCGATGAGCCGCCCCTCATCCGTATAGTCGTTGGCAATGCCGCCGGAAAGTTCCCACGCCTTGCCCAAGTCGTGAAAGACGGCTCCTGCTAGCAGAACCTGCCTGTCCAGTTCCGGATAATGATCGCACAGGCGCATGCACAGCTCGCATACCGAAAGGGTATGTTCAAGCAGTCCGCCCGCATAGGCGTGATGCACGTGCTTGGCACCGATGGCGGTTTTGAACCGGCGCACGATGTCTTCATCGCGCAGCACGGAGGTCATGAACTTCAGCCACGGTTTATGGGTGAAGGTTTTGCGGCACAATTGTGTCAGGTCGGTGAGCATATCGTCCGGGTGGCGTTCGGAGGCAGGAAGAAAGTCCGCCATGTTCAGCGCGGCCACTTCGGCCTCGTCCAGCACGCGCAGACCTTCCACGTTTACATCCAGCTGCTCCCTGTACAGGGAGGCACGCCCCCGCACCGCCACCATCATGCCCGGAGCAAGCTGGGCAAACTGTTGACTCAGCGGACTCCAGACCTTGGCTCCCACGCTGCCGGTGGCATCTGCCAGTTCCAGCCGCCAGAACGGCCCGTTGCGGGCCTGCCCCTGCGAAGCCTGCGCCACCGCGAAGATGGAAGCTATTTCTTCATTAGCCGATATGTCTTGAATGAATTGAGTTTTCTGCATGTCCGTTTTATGGATAGGAAGGCGGGCCGCCATGCGGAACACACTGTTCCAAGGCCCGATTTATCCGGTATGGTTCCCCGTTTTCAAGGAAATTGTCAATTTCAAACCGCAGATGACATGTGCCGCAAAGCGCAACACAGGATATCCTATGATCATAGCCCTGACCAACGATGACGGCATTCAGGCCCCAGGGCTGCGTGCCCTGTATACGGCTCTTGTGCAGGCCGGACACACCGTGCACTGCATTGCCCCCGTTACCGAGCAATCCGCCGTGGGGCATGCGGTAACCATTGCGTTGCCGCTCCGGGTCAAAGAGTTTTCAGAAAACGGATTCAGGGGAAAAGGCATACACGGCACCCCGGTGGACTGCGTGAAGCTGAGCCTTTCGTGCCTGCTGGAGGCGAAACCGGACGTGGTGGTTTCCGGCATCAACGCCGGAGCCAACGTGGGGCCGGATATCCTTTATTCCGGCACGGTTTCCGCCGCAACGGAAGGCGCGCACATGGGCTACCCCGCCATTGCCGTTTCATACGACAACTTCCGCCCCGGCGACCTGAGCGGACAGGCAGCGTTTGCGGCAGACCTTATTTCCAATATGCCGTGGTCAAGCCTGCCGCCGCGCTGCGTGCTGAACCTGAATTTTCCCGCCTGCACCATGGAGGAAACCAAGGGGCTGCGCGTATGCCCACAGACCAGCGCAGTCTGGAAGGACTGGTACGATCACCGCAAAGATCCGCGAGGCTCGGACTACTGGTGGCTGAACGGTGTTATCCCGCCGGACACGGTGGCTCCGGGAACGGACCGCGCCCTGCTGACTGAAGGATACATAACGCTCACGCCGCTGCGGTTTGATTTCACGGACAACGCCACCATGCAGTCTCTGGCCGTGCTGAACACGGACAACAGTTGACGCTCAGGAGTGGTTTTCCTTTTCCTTCGCGAAACCTTGGTTTCGGGCCATCATGCGCGCCTCGCCTGCGTGATGATTATGGCACGTGGGGAATTCTTTTCTGCGCCGCTCACCCGCCATGCGCGGACGGCATGGCAAAAAGCCTCCAGCACGGTAAACACAACGCCACAATGAGCATGAAAGGGGGCCGAACACGCATCAACCCCTTTGATTTTCTTGCCGTACACGTGTAAACTCTCGCTGCCTTCATTGACAGGGGTGCCGCCTCCTTCTACTCTGGAGATGCTCGGGTTCCTCTTCTGCACGAGATTTTTCCGGCGCAACGCATGCGCGTGCGTTGGCCATTGCCATATCGGCCACGGTTTTTTCAGTCCATCATGGAGGATACGTATGCCCCTTACCGGCACCAGAGAGATGTTCGCGCGAGCCTACAAAGAAGGCTACGCCGTTGGCGCGTTCAACGTTAACAACATGGAAATCATTCAGGGCATCATTCAGGCCGCAACCGAAGAACAGGCCCCGCTCATCCTTCAGGTTTCCGCCGGTGCCCGCAAGTACGCAGGACAGGCATACATTCGTAAGCTTATAGAAGCCGCCCTCAGCGAAAGTGACCTGCCCATCGCCCTGCACCTGGACCACGGACAGGATTTCGACATCTGCAAGGACTGCATCGACGGCGGGTTCACCTCCGTGATGATAGACGGCTCGCACCTGAGCTATGAAGAGAATATAGCCGTTACCAAACGCGTGGTGGCATACGCCCATGACCGTGGCGTGGTGGTGGAAGCGGAACTCGGGCGTCTGGCCGGGGTTGAAGACGATGTTTCGTCCGAACACTCCATCTACACCGACCCGGAACAGGCAGTGGACTTTGTGCAGCGAACCGGATGCGACTCCCTTGCCATTGCCATAGGCACCAGCCATGGCGCTTACAAGTTCGCAGGCGAAGCCAAGCTGGATTTCGCGCGGCTGGAAAAAATAACCAACATGCTGCCCGACTTCCCCATCGTGCTGCACGGCGCATCCTCCGTTCCGCAGGAATTTGTGCAGATGGCCAACCAATACGGCGGCGATATAGGTTCCGCGTCCGGCGTGCCGGAAGACCTGCTGCGCAAGGCGGCCACCTACGGCGTGTGCAAGATCAACATCGACACCGACATCCGCCTTGCCATGACTGCCGTCATCCGCAAATACATGGCGGAAAACCCCTCACATTTTGACCCGCGCCAGTACCTCACCCCTGCGCGCGATGCCGTGAAAAAAATGGTTCAGCACAAAATACGGAATGTGCTGGGCTGTTCCAACAAGATATAGGTCAGGAGTAGAGTAATGACTGTGAAACTTGGGGTAAACGGGTTCGGACGCATAGGGCGGTACCTGCTCAGACTGCTCGCCGACGACCCGCAGTTACAGGTGGTGGCCGTAAACGCCCGCGCGGACAACGCATCGCTGGCTCACCTGTTTAAATACGATTCCGTCCACGGCACCTTTAAAGGCGATGTCTCCGCCAACGAGCAGGGTCTTGTGATCAATGGCAGGCAGGTTGCCGTTACCCGCTGCAAAACAGGGGAATGGGAATGGGCAAAGCACGGCGTGGACATAGCCGTGGAAAGCTCCGGCACGATAAAAGACCATGCCGGGCTTGTTCTGCACATTGACTGCGGGGCAAAAAAATCTGTCATTTCAGCACCCTGCGCGGACGCTGACATCACTGTAGTTATGGGTGTGAACGACGCCTTGTACGACCCCGCAAAGCACAGGGTTATATCCAACGCCTCCTGCACCACAAACTGTCTGGCTCCCGCAGCCAAGGTACTGAACGATTCCTTTGGCGTGGTGCACGGGCTTATGACCACCATCCACAGCTACACCATGAGCCAGCGCATTCTGGACGGTTCGCAGAAAGACCTGCGCCGCGCCCGTGCCGCCTGCATGTCCATGATTCCCACCACTACCGGAGCCGCCAAGGCGGTGGGACTGGTCATCCCGGAACTGAAGGGCAAGCTGGACGGAATGTCCGTGCGCGTGCCCACTCCCAACGGATCTATTGTAGACCTGACCTGCCGCGTGGAAAAAGCCACCACGATGGAAGAAGTGAACGCAGCCATCAAGGCAGCTGCAGAAGGTCCCATGAAGGGCAATATGGGCTACAGCGAAGTACCCCTTGTATCCATAGACTATATTGGCGACACACACGGCGGTGTTGTGGATGCCCTGTGTACCAGCGTTATGGAGGGCACACTCATCAAGCTCATCATATGGTATGACAACGAAGCGGGGTTCACCAACCAGCTTGTGCGCCTGCTCAGAAAAGTGGGCGGCTCACTGTAATCCGCCCCCTCCGAATATTCCCACAAGGCTCCGCCGGAAACGGCGGAGCCTTTTAACTTCTAAAAAAAGAAAATAATTCCCTCGTGATAGAATGCGTACTACTACACAACGTGCTCTATCTTGTCACACTAACAGGTTGACCTGCTGAGGCATGGTTTCATGCGCACCCTGCTTGCCCTTATCCTGATCGCGGCATTTGCCGCCAGCCCAGTTCGCGCCGATTCCATAACGCTTGTGGCCGATTCGTGGTGCCCGTACAACTGTGAAGAGGGGGCGGATGCTCCCGGGTATCTCATAGACATTGCGCGGGAAGCCCTTTCCTTTTCCGGGCACACGCTCACGTATCAGGAAATGAGCTGGACCAGAGCCATCTATCAGGTACAACGCGGTGCAGCCCACGGGTTGGTTGGGGCGGTACCCAATGAAGTACCAGACTTTATCTTCCCCAAACTGGCGCTGGGGCTGGTGCCGAACGCTTTTTTCACGCTGACGGAAAGTGCCTGGAAGCCGACAGACAAGGATGCCTTCTCCTCTGTTCGGTTAGGTGTCATCCGCGACTATGATTATGGCAGCAGGTTGCAGGCGTGGATTGACCAGCACATAAACACCATTCTTGTACAGGAAGCGCAGGGCAACAACGCTCTGGAAACCAACCTGCGCAAGCTGGTACACGGGCGCATTGACGTGGTGGTGGACCAGAAGGCAAGCGTGCTTGCAAAGGCACGGGAAATGGGGATTGCCGACCAGATACGCCTTGCATGTGAAGACCCCGTAAAGCCTGAAGAAGACAGTCTTTACATCGCCTTTTCCCCGGTGCTTGAACGCTCACGGCAATACGCGGACGACTTGGACAAGGGCGTGCGCATGCTGCGCGAACAGGGCAGGTTACAAATTATCCTGAAGGCATACGGACTGGAGGACTGGGAACCATCTGTCGGAGGAACGCCTTAGCTCCCCGCCTATTCAGGCGAACGGCTCAGAAAGCTCCTCACGGTCTATGGCATCCGCATTCTCTGCGCGCAACCGCACTAGACGCGCCAGATGCCCGTAAGTTTCTTCATCCATGGCGGTAAAATCCATGGCAATATCACTCTGCCCCACCCGGACGATAATCCCTTCCATACGCAGCAGAACATCATCCGCAAGGGGAATGGAGAGCACACAGCGCTCCTTCAACGGCGGGGCTGGCGAAGCCACAATAAGCGCCCCTTTGAGCGAGATATCCCTTGTGCGAACGGGCCACGGAACGCCGCGGACCTCCAACATGCCTTCGTAAGCGCCGAATACACGGCTCCGCTTTCTTCTGTTGGGCATCATCCCCTCCTTTTCCGGAGTATGCAGGCCCATACCCTTCCTGCGGCAGGGAGAATCTCTTCCCAATGGGGAAACCGGAGAGCGGCAACGCAGCCCGGTTCAGAAAATCCTCTTCCCGCCATTACGTCCGGAGCGTGCCCGACACCACCACAGGCCACCATACATTGATCAGTACTGATACGATTCCGGCCTGCTGGCATACGGATAAGGCAATAACTCCGAGACCATGGACATTTCCACTCTGCCTTTTTCCGGTTCTACAGCGCAGAGTATACCACGTCCGAACTCGAAGAGAAACTGCCTGTCGGCTGCAGAGGGTGCCTGTACGGAACCGTCCGGCGCAACCGCCACCACTGCCCTGAATTCGTACTCGCCTTCCGAAACCGCTTTAAGCACGGCCGTGCGTATGGCGGTGATGGATTCGTTAAACTGGGCGTTCTCCACGTTGCAGCCGGTAACAATTCGGCCGGAACGAGTCATCACCGCTGCGCCCACAGGGGTTTTGGAGTATGGGGAATACGCGTTTATAGCCGCGTTGCGTGCGGCTTCGAACATCTTCTGATACTCTTCCACATAGAAGGTGGGAACAAACCATTTGCGGTAAATGCGGTCGTACTCGCCGCTCTGCATAACCCGCAGCATCCCCTTGTTCACCATCTCCAGCAGCCGCTCGGCATCACGGTTCACGGCAAAATAGGTATCCGCCACCACCAGCGGCGTTCCCACGGCACTTATGGGGCCCAATTTCAGCCGGTCTATGTAGTAGTATGCCGTCTGTGCCGGTCCGCCGTAGGCGATCACCTCGTCCCGCTCCAATGCCTTGAGCGCCTCTACCTTGGAATCATAGAGCTTGATATTCAGCCCGCCGAACTCCTCCAGCACCCGCTGCTGATACGACCCCTTCTCCACGGAAACGGTCTGCCCGCGCAGTAAGGTTATATTGCCCACCCGCGCAGCAGGCTTGGTGAACAGCTTCACCTGCATGGGCATACTGGGCCTGTCTGCAAAACGGTAGAGCAACAGGCGCTGCTTGGTTTTGGCCATACCCGAAGTTACCTGAATGGTTCCGGCAGAAAGCTCCACCTGCACCTTGTCCCATGTCAGGGGGCGCATGGTGATTTGTACATTTTCATCTTTAAGAACAGCCTGAATGAGATCCACGTCAAACCCCACAGGCTTTCCCTGTGCCTCTTCAAAGCTGAACGGCGGATATTCCCGGTCAAAGCCGTACACCACCCGCAGGGGAGGCTGTGCCTGCGCCGGAGCGGAATACACGGCCATGCCCGCCGCAAGCAGGTAGACCCAGAACAAAACGGCGGCAACGCCCTGCGTGGTTATTGTACGGAACATCATAGGCGACTCCTCAAAAGTTGGTTCTTTCGCAACTCATCGGCGGTATGGCTAAAAACTGTAGGGCAACAAGCTGGTCCAGCATAGCCCGCGCGCTCTTCTGAGACAACCGGGCAGACAAGCCGGCAGACAAGCGGGGCTGCACTGCCTTGCGGCAGGCAGAAAACCATGCTAGCCCGCCGTAAATAGCCCCGCTCCGGAGCCAGGGATAATTTCAAAGCCAAATTTCAATGCCAGGTTTCAATGGCAGATTTCAATGGATTGCATCCTCCCCCTGCTTGGAGGAAAAGGCCAGCCATCAATAAAAAGGGAGGACGCATGGACGCAACACATAGGCATCTGCTCATTGAGCGCCTCGGCACACTGCTTGCCGAAAGGAGGCTGCTGCTCGGTACAGCCGAATCATGCACCGGCGGACTTATTGCCGCAGCATGCACCGACGTTTCCGGTTCTTCAGCATGGTTTGCTGGCGGGATAGTCGCGTACGCCAATGCCGTTAAGGAAAATGTGCTCAGGGTGCCGCGTTCTATTCTGGACACACACGGCGCTGTCAGCGAGCAGACCGTGCGCGCCATGACTCAGGGCGCCTGCGCCGTGCTGGGCACGGATATGGCAATTGCCGTGTCCGGCGTTGCCGGTCCCACAGGCGGTTCTCCGGAAAAACCCGTGGGCACTGTATGGCTGGCTGCAACCCTCAGAGGCACCATCATAACTCAACGTCACCATTTTTCCGGTCCGCGCCATGCCGTGCGGGAACAGACAGTTCTTGCCTCCATACCCATGTTGCTTGACCTGCTGGAGTCTGCATATCGGTAGCGGAAAATGCTTTCCCGCACCGGTTCTGGCAAGAAACGAAAAAGGAACGGAGATTCCCCCGTTCCTTTCAGGCCATGCGGGGTAAACCCGCCGACAACAAGGCCGCTACACGTAGTCGCCCCTGTTCAGTTTGAACCGCTCGGTGAAAGACATCACCTCCAGTTCATTCACCACCAATCCCAAACCGGGATAGCGATCGGCAAGGTCCGGATTCTGCTCCTTCAGTTGCGAAAGTTCGCCGGAAATGGCTTCCAGCGTTCCATGCGCGCCTTTCAGGTCAGCCTCTCCGGCGGCTCCGATCTGCCGGGAATAGTGTTCCCACTTGTCCAGCATGCCGTCCAGCCTGCCAGCCACCTCAGCAGCCTCATCCGCACCCTGCACCGCACCGGTCTCTTCGACCGGGTTCGCCATCAGCAACGGATTCAGGACCATGGCCCGAGCCCCCACGGGAGGCACGGCACCCTGTGCCGCCGAAGCGCCTTCCTGACGCTCCAGCTCCTGCGCAAACAGATCGCCGAACCCTTCCGCAGCCTTAGGCCGCTTCTTGAGCTCTTCCTGTTGCAACAGGGCATCCAGTTGTTCCGAACGAATCTTCATTGGCGCACCCCTTCGTTAGGGTTTTGTCAGGATTCAGCAAAAAGTTTGCCAACACAGCTCGCCTCAGCAACCTGCTGAAATATGTAGTTTTGCCAAAAAAATACCCGGCATTTTCTGCCGCAAGGCGGAACCACATGCACACTGTGTACAGCGATATGTTCAGGGTAGCGTACAACCTTTTCCTTGTCTATGCGGCGCAAAATGTGTTTATATTGAAAAACATTAGAACACACTTCCGCCCGATGGCGGATGTTCAGAACTGCACCCAGCCTCAGGAGGTTGCCATGACTGCCATAAACAAGATTCTCGTTGCCGTGGACTTTTCGGATCACAGCAAGCATATCGCCGATTACGCAAACCTGCTTGCCACAAAACTTGGAGCCTCGCTGGTGGTGGTATATGCCGCCCCTTCGCTCAGCCAGTACGTGGGCTTTCATGTTCCGCCCAACTCCATTGAAAACTTTGTAGGAGAGATTGTTTCCGGCGCTGAGAAGTCCATGGAAGCCTTCCTCACCACCAACTTCAGCGACATTCCCACCACGGGCAAGGTTGTCACCGGGTATGCTGCGGAAGAAATTCTTGCCACTGCCGAGCGCGAAGGGGTGGACATGATCATCATGGGCACGCACGGTCGCAAAGGCATAGACCGCATTCTGTTCGGTTCCGTGGCGGAAAAAGTGGTGAAGGGAGCCAACATTCCTGTGCTCACCGTGCGCCCCACCGAACTGTAACTCTGTAAACGCGGGACAGCGTTTTACGCTGGGCACGTAACCGCGTAAAGTCCGCTTGCCCATCCCCCCTCCTCTGGTCTATTCAAGGGCGGTTCGCAGGAACCGCCCTTTTTTGCCGATTTGAAACGATGCACAAGGAGCACAGCATGACCGCTGCCAGATGCCGCGCCACTTCGCAGGTTCGGCCTGAAGTGATGGATTTTTCGCCCTACTCCGCTGGGTTGTCCATTGACGAAATCAAGGAACGCTACGGATTGGATACCGTGGTAAAGCTTGCCAGCAACGAAAATCCGCTGGGCGCGTCTCCCCTTGTGCAGCAGGTCATCCGTTCCCATGCCGGGCATGTATTCCGCTACGCCCAGTCCGGCAACCCCCGACTTGCCCGCAGCATTGCGGCTTTCTTCGGACTGCCGGCCGAATGTGTTGTCACCGGCAACGGCTCGGACGAGGTAATCGACCTGCTCATCCGCGCCAAGGCACGACCGGGTACGGACAACATTGTGGCCTTTGACCCCTGTTTTTCCATGTACACAGTGCTTGCGCGCCTGTGCGGGGTGGAACTGCGCCAGACACCGCTGAATGCAGATTTTTCCTTCAACTGGGATGCTCTGGTCGGCCTCACGGACGAAAACACCGCCATTGTCTTTGTGACCACGCCGGACAACCCGTCCGGGTACACTCCCCCCGTGGAAGAAATTGTCACCCTTGCAGGCCGCCTGCCTGAGCAGTGTCTGCTGGTTGTGGACGAAGCATACATGGACTTTACCGGCGACCGCGATGCCTATTCCATGCTGCCCAGACTGATGCAGCATCCCAATGTCTGCGTACTGCGCACCTTTTCCAAAAGCATGGGGCTTGCGGGTCTGCGGCTGGGATTCGGTGCCATGCAGCCTGAACTGGCCGACTACCTGAAACGCATACGCCCGCCGTTCAGCGTGAACATTCTTGCGGAACATGCCGGCATGGCGGCTATGGAAGACACCGTGTTCTATAATGAAACACTCCGTGTAACCGCAGAGGGACGCGAGTACCTGAACAGGGAACTGGCTGCGCTGGGGTGCACGGTCTATCCTTCCCGCGCCAATTTCATCATGTTTCAGGCCCCGATTGACGGCGGCGAACTGCACGAGCAACTGCTGCGCCGGGGGATCATCCTGCGCCCGCTGAACAAGGGATACGGTCTGCCCCGCCACATGCGCGTCTCGGTGGGCAGCAGGCAGGAGAACTCCGCATTCATCGGAGCCTTCCGGGAGATTATGCATGCCCGTTAGCCACCGCATCATCACCTTGGACGGCCCCGCAGGCGTTGGCAAGACCACTCTTGCCAGACGCGTGGCGCAGGCTTTGGGCATTGCCTATCTGGACACAGGGGCCATGTACCGCACGCTGGGCTGGAAGCTCGGAGCAGAGGCGGAAAACCTGACCGATGAACAATTGCGCGCACAGCTTGCGGGGTTCCGCTTTTCTCTCTCCGGCACGGGGGCAGACTCTGTTCTCGCGGTGAACGGGGTTCCCGTGGGGCAGGAAATACGCAGCGAAACCGTAGGCATGCTGGCCTCTGTGGTCGCCAAGCTGGCCCCCGTGCGCGATGCCATGAAAGCCGCGCAGCAGGCCATGGGGGCGGAAACTTCATTGGTTGCCGAGGGAAGGGACATGGGCACCGTGGTGTTTCCCAACGCCACCTGCAAGATTTTTCTGGATGCCACTCCGCAGGAACGGGCGCGCAGACGCCATGAACAGCTTGCCGCCATGGGGCAACCCGCCGACCTTGCGGAACTGACGGAGCAGATACGCCTGCGCGACGAACAGGACCGCAACCGGGCCATAGCCCCCTTGCGCCCTGCGCACGATGCCGTGATTGTAGACACCACCGCACTGGACATAAACGGCGTGTTTGAAGAAATTATGCGTCACGCAGGCAGGGTATAGCTGCACATATCCCCATGCCAAACCCGCCGGTTAGCCGCAGCTGGCGTGGCTTTGCGAAAAAACGCCCAGGCGTGTTCAGATGCGGAAATCAGGCACCGGGCACTCAGTCCAGATGCAGCACAACGGCATAACTGCTGAACAGCACCCACGCCGGATCGCCTTCATTCAGCCCCAGCCGTTCGGCACCGCCTGAAGAGACAACGGCACACAGCTCCGTGCTCTCGGAAACGCGGATAACATACTCCGTGTTCACCGCTCCGGAAGAAAGTCTTACCACCGTACCATGCATGCTGTTTTCCGCGCTGGAAACCGGGGGACTGTCGCTCCGTTGCACGATAAGCCATGGGGCCTTTACTTCCGCCACAAGCATAACTCCCGGATACAGCCCCAACCTGTCCAGACTATCATTCGTTATCACGGAAACCACATTGTGGCCCTCTGGAGTCACCACCTCCACACGGGACTGGATATCACCCCGCACTATGGTGCCGACCCTGCCGTAAAAACTGTTCCGGGCACTGGTACCCCTTCCGGATTCTTTTTCAAGATACCGGCGCGTTGCCAGCCTGATCTCCTCATCGGAAAAAGAAACATAGGCAGATGTGAGGTTGGGCGAAGAATGGCCCAGCATGGCCTGTACCGCCGCCAGCGGCACATTACCCTGTTTGAGCTCCATGGCACGGGCTCTGCGGATCATTTCCGGCCCCCCCGCCTCCTTGGAAAACCCGCAGGCGGACGCCCGCTCATAAAACTTCCTGCGCACGAATCCGGGGTCCATGCTCAGCGATTCGGGCAATCCGCCGAAAGACTCCATCGCTTCCGCCACGCTGCGGACACCGCCGCAGAGCTTTTCGGAAACCTGAACCTCGCGGACCACAAGCTTTAAAGAATCCGCATCCTCCGCAACCGCTGCTCCATATTCTGCCGGATCTCCATTACGGAACACCGCCACCTGCCGAGAACAGTCCAGATCCTTGCGGGGGTTCATGCCCAGCACTTCGCTGAGCTTTGCGCCGGTATAACGGATAACAAGAAAGACCAGCAGCACCCGCAACCGCGAGTAACGCACATCATTACGGACCGCATGCTGCGCCCACCGCCAAAACTCCTCTTCAAGCAGTCCCAGTTGTGCCGTGTCCAGCCCCTGCCCCTCTTCAGACTCGTGGGGCGTGTACTTGTCCTTCATACTTTTCGCAATCTCCCGGAAAAAAACCGTGCGGCATGGGATCATGCCGCACGCAACGCCATATCCTGCCTGCGCGGGGATACGGCATCGCCACTTCATAGGTACAGGACAAGCCCGTCGCGGGCAACAGGTTACCCACAGATTCCCCGTTGACAAGCGTAGTAAGAATTTCTACATATCACGAAAATAAGAATTTTCGTGTTCATTCAAATTTGTTATCATCATGCTCACCGGGCATCCCGCTGCCCTTGGCAGACAGACACAGCAACAGCACAACGCACCACACGGAGGGAACATGCTTTTCAGTACCGCCGGAATAGAAGTTGCCATCTGGGTGCCCCCGCTTGTGGCGTTCTGCATCTCCTTTTTCACGTCCATGGGTGGAGTTTCCGGTGCCTTTCTGCTGCTACCGTTCCAGATATCATTTCTGGGGTACACAAACCCCTCTGTCAGCGCCACCAACCAGCTTTTCAACATCGTGGCCACCCCGGGCGGCGTGTACCGCTACTGGAAGGAAGGCCGCATGGTCTGGCCGCTGGCATGGACTGTTGTTCTGGGTACGCTGCCGGGAGTTTTCATCGGCGCTTTCATCCGCGTTACCTACCTGCCTGACCCTGCGGCCTTCAAACTTTTCGCCTCGGCAGTGCTTCTGTACATCGGTCTGCGAATGGTAAAGAGCCTGGTCTCACCGCCCGCACAGAAAAACGGAACAACGGCAGGAGCACCGGGAATACGTCATGCAGATACACATTGCACCATTACAGACGTGCGGTTCAGCCTCTCACGCATTGGCTACACCTATGCGGGCGAACGCTACGAGGTTTCCTTCCGGGGCATAGCACTGCTCAGTTTTATCGTAGGCATTGTGGGGGGGGTATACGGCATCGGCGGGGGCGCCATCATCGCCCCGTTTCTTGTCACCTTTTTCGGACTTCCGGTACATGCCATCGCCGGAGCATGCCTTCTGGGCACGTTCATGACATCCATCGCCGGAGTAGCCTTCTATCAGGCACTGGCACCCTTTTATCCCGGCATGTCCGTGGCACCCGACTGGCTGCTCGGAATCCTGTTCGGGCTGGGCGGGCTTGCGGGGATGTACTTTGGAGCGCGCTGCCAGAAACACGTTCCAGCACGGGCCATAAAGTGGATGCTGGCCGGGGTTATCCTGTTCACGGCCGGAAAGTACGCGGCAGACTTCTTCCTAAGCTGACGGACAATCAACGAACGGCGGAATATTGAAACCCGGCGGGAAGTTTACTGGCTGCCCGCCGGGTTTTTGGGCATGTACCGCTCAGAAAATCTGCTCCAGACGCACGTAAGCCCCCGCGTTCCGGAACAGTGAAATCCACATTTGCATATGCTCAGGCGTTTGCTGTTTTTCATACTTTTTGTGCCGCAGATACAGAATTTCCACATTCACTCCGGACAGGTCAGGCATATGCGCAGCTAACAGTGCCTGCGTGCACCGGGGAGCATCCGTGCGCCCGTACTCGGTGCATAGCCCGGAGTTCTGGAGCATATCAGAATGCAGCACCATGCTCCTGGCGCGCATCCGGGGAGAGAAGCCGGGGTCACGGCATATTCGCGCAAGCGTTTCCACAATGGGCGATTCTTCGGTGTTGGAGGCATTCTGCACAGCCATAACTGCATCGGCAATTCCGGGCATAAACTCTTTGCGGAAGCACTGTTCGGCCAATTGCTCATTGTGCATGAGATTGCCCTGATGCCTTTTGGGAGCCACAGCACTCACCTGCGGCTCCAGATACACGCCGGAAAGGCTGTCCAGATAATACACCGAAACCCTGCCATCGTCGGGAGTTTCGCGCTCCACCTGCTGCACAATGGACCGAAGCCCCTCTGCCTGCGTACGGGAAAGAGGGTCGGACCGGTCCAGCAACAACACCCTATGATACGCAGCCACCTCCACCGGAGGCTGAAGAAAATACCAGAGAGCCACCCCGGCAATACACAGGCTTATAATCACGATAACGGCAGAGAGAAGAAAGGTTCCCCCCTCTCTGCCCGGTCGATACCGGGCACGGGGGGGCATTCCGCGGTGTACGGCCTCACGGGCGTGTTCCCGCAACCGGCCTTGCAGCATACGGCGCAACGCCCCTGCCGCCCCTTCTTCCTGCATACGGCGAAACGGCTGCCTATGCCTTTTCGGGAGCATACGGGCCTTCCTCTTCAAATACGGCATCATCCTCTTCTTCGTCCGTAGTCAGAGGCTCGCCGAAAGGTACGCCGGGAGAGCCTTCCGCGTCGTCATCATCACAGGCTTCGGAATCATCGGACATAATATCTTCTTCAGGTACGCCAGCCGCCAAAGCCGCTCTTCCTTCAAGGGTACGGATATATTCTTCCAGTGCCTGCAACTCCCTGGTCTTTTGCGTATGCACAGCATCCCGCACAGCATCGATCCTGCGCATAACGGTATCATGCTCTGCTTGAAGCGCCCTCAGCGTTTCAGCCTCTGCATCAAAATTCACGTCCAGCCGTTTGTCATCATCCGGAAACACCGGATACTCTGTCCAATACGCTGGAAACGGAACAACACGGGGGGCATCACCAAACAACGTGCGGAATTGCTGGAGCAGGTTATGCATAGTATCTTCCCAGGCTTCGGCAATACGCGCATAGTCGCGCACAAGTTCCTGACTACAGTTCAGGCTGGCCGCATAGGCATTGCGGTGCAGCACCCAATCCCGCAGCACAGTGTCCACGGCATTATCAGCCATGCGGCAGGCCTGATCCAAATCGTGCTCTATTTGCAGGTTCAGCCATTCGTAATGCTTCTGCTCCTGTGCCAGACGCTCTCCCGCCTCGCCGTAATCCGGGTCCGGATCGCCAAATGTATAACCCTGATCCTGCTACATATTTGTGGAGAGCAGGTTAAGCCACTTTTTGATATGCCTGACTGTTTTCGTATTCTGCCGGAGACATCC
>NZ_BLVP01000035.1:189073-189549 GCF_013340305.1 Desulfovibrio psychrotolerans | reverse complement strand
ATGTTCGGCCTGCTGCGCACAGCGCTTCTTCCCCGTCCCCTGTAATCCGGCTGCCCGTCACTGGCGGCTGGTTCCCATACCCCCTGCAACCCAAGGAGGAACTCATGCACTGGCTTTGCCTTATCCGTGGCCCTCTGTTCCCGTTGTCCCTATGGCCGTTCTGCCAAACCCCGCCCCGGCACTGCGTCCAGTACGCCTGCCCTGTCTGGCAGCAACGCCTGCATGGAGGCCACCCATGCACATAGGAGTTTTACTCGCCATACTCATAGCCGTTTTGCAAATACTGAAGGAGAGCATGGATGACTGACGAACAGAACCTCACCGATCCCAAGGATCACATCCCCGTACTTCTGGCCTTCCTCGGCGGCTGCCTGGCCGGTGCCTTTGTGGTACTGGCGGTTGCCGCTCCCCATCCGCCCATGGGTGTGGACTACGAGGAACCGGATACTGATCCTGACGCCCCCTTGGCGCTCGGC
>NZ_BLVP01000035.1:188728-189063 GCF_013340305.1 Desulfovibrio psychrotolerans | reverse complement strand
ATCAAGACTCAATGACCCATTGCCCAACAAGGAGCAATGGGGCACTCATGCGTAATCATCTTCGTATTAATTTTCATAGCAAGGGATATACTATAGGCAGAAAAAATAAACAACGTCTTAACAGGAGATTGATCATGATACACCAACAAGTTTCTCATGCTGACACATACCAAGGAATCCCAGTTAACGTAGGCCTCTTCGATGAATACGGCTTATACCCCGTCATCATGGAACGATTCAAAGAACGTCTTGACTGGATGACCGACAGGCACTGCAAGGTGTTATTCATTCGCTTTGATATGAGATTCCCTGCCAGATACCCTGCGATGGGAGGA
>NZ_BLVP01000035.1:0-188718 GCF_013340305.1 Desulfovibrio psychrotolerans | reverse complement strand
AGCGGTTCGCCGTTCCGGGCGTCTGACCTTGCGGCCTCATTTTTTCTCCTGAAACACCGTATCGGGGCAATTAATCCTCGGAAAGCGCCTCTCCGTGCCAGGGTACGATGTACGCATCGCACCTTCCAGCTAATCTTCAGATTCCGAGCAGAAGAATACTCGGTATTAGGAAGTATCTTATTCTTCTTTATTCAATAGTAATAGATTGCAGCACCATTATAAAGACAAACAAATTCTATACTATTACTATTACAAGATAAGATGACGTAACGTAATATACGACATATACACAAAGAAAAAACAAACTAATAACGATGATCAAGACTCAATGACCCATTGCCCAACAAGGAGCAATGGGGCACTCATGCGTAATCATCTTCGTATTAATTTTCATAGCAAGGAATATACTATAGTCAGAAAAATAAACAACGTCTTAACAGGAGCTTGATCATGATACACCAACAAGTTTCTCATGCTGACACATACCAAGGAATCCAAGTTAACGTAGGCCCCTTCGAAGAATACGGCTTATACCCCGTCATCATGGAACGATTCAAAGAACGTCTTGACTGGATGACCGACAGGCACTGCAAGGTTTTATTCATTCGCTTTGATATGAGATTCCCTGCCAGATACCCTGCGATGGGAGGCAATCAGGAAATCTCAAGGTTCTGGAAGAACTTCGGAGAGCAGAGTGCGTACAGGGGGATAGACCTTCACTACCTCTGGGTACGGGAGCAGTCACGGGAGAAGCACCAGCACTATCACTGCATTGCGCTGCTGGATGGCAACAAGGTGATGAATTATTTCCATTTCCTGCTGAAAGTTCAGGAAACGTGGGGACGGGTGCTGGGATGTGATGCCACGGGGCTTATCCACTTCTGCGACAAGGATGCGGATGGCAATCGGATGGAGAATGGGATCATGCTGTGTCGCCCGCCACTAAAGCACCCTGCGAGAGAGCATCTGCAAATACTGTTTAAGCAGGATTATGACCGGTGTTTCTACTGGGCGAGCTATCTGGCCAAGGAGAACCAGAAGGCGAGTGCGCCGTACCGGGTGAACAGCTTTGATTCGTCGGTGTTGCGATAGGGCAGGAGGCAGTAGGCATGACGCTGTTACAGCGTGGTGAGGGAGTGTACCGGGAGACGGTCGCTCCCTTCTTTGTTGGATTTGGCACGGGCATGAGCCCCTTAATCTATACTGGAAAAACAAGGAGATAACTATGCATATGTTCATAAATTGCCGTAACGGAAGGTTCTGGAGCAATCAGGTGGATCTTGGTTCCGAACTGAACGGCCCCATGACGATTGCGGGCAAGAGGTTCCTGAAATGGAAACAAGGAGGCGGCCTGCCGGAGTCAATGCCGTGCAACGATGAACGGGAATGCCCGCCTGGATGGGTGGTCGCTTATGACCTTCAGATCCTGCATGCAGGCCAGGCATACATCCTCACGGTGTCGGGCAAGGCTCTGGAGATCGCCCTCTTGCCGTACCTGCGCTGGCTGGAGGACATGCACTGCTCTTTGGGAGATGTGCGGACGGTTGTGACGGCGCAGGACGCTGACACGTATACGTTTCTGAAGTTTGGAATTGGAATCGTGCAATACCCCGGATAGACGCCTGCGTGGCTGGGGATTATGAGGACGAAACCTGCTAAAACAGACGGGGGCAGGAGGATGTGTCACGATGGCCTGAAACGGCATCGTGCAGGGGGTAAAAGCCGCATCTTCCTGCCCGTGTGTGCACTTAGAAAAACTTGTGCTCTGTTGATTTTCGTTTTTTTTGTGGAAAAATGTACTTCTGGCCGAAGCAGGGTCTGATGTTGGAAAATGGGCAACGCCGCGAAGGTGCAAACACACAGACTACTCTCGGGGCGACCAGCCAGCCGGGCATGAAGGTGCCAGCACCTCTGCCCAATGTTCCTTGTGGTCATTTGTCAAGTGAATAAAACCATCCTGTTGCGGTATGTTGTCTAAGGTTACGCGGATGCCTTTGTTTTCTCCACGAACCTGTACAATGTGAATGTGAAATATAGTATCCATATAGCGGTAATGTATTGAATACTCTTGCCACTCTGGAGGAAGGCATGGTTCAAGACGCAGTTTATCTGCTTCACGATTGAGGCCGAGGAGTGATTCGAGAATTAACCGGTACATCCAAGCTGCGGAACCCGTGTACCATGTCCATCCACCTCGGCCAATATGTGGTGCCACCGCATAGACATCAGCGGCCATGACGTAAGGTTCCACTTTGTAAATGGCGGTCTGCCCGGCAGTGTGCGCATGGTGTATGGGGTTGATGATATTGAAAAGCTCCCAAGCCCGGTGGTTGTCCCCCAGCTTGGCAAAGGCCATGGCGGCCCAAACGGCTGCATGCGTGTATTGTCCACCGTTTTCCCGTACCCCCGGAGTATAGCCTTTGATGTATCCGGGATTCAGGGAAGACGTGTCAAAAGGGGGATCCAGCAACTGCACCAAGCCGTGCTCACGGCGCACAAGACGCTGATCCACCGTATTCATAGCCCGGGTCGTACGCTTTGGATCTCCGGCACCAGAGAGCACTGACCAGCTTTGCGGAATGGAATCAATCTGGCATTCCTGATTTGTCGATGAGCCGAGGGGGGTACCATCGTCAAAGTAGGCGCGGCGATACCACTCACCGTCCCATCCGTTGTTCTCAATGTTGCTGCGCAACTCCGCCGCCTCTTTCTTGCAACGTTCTGCAAAGAGGGTATCTTTATGGATGTGTGCAATCTCGGCAAAGTTCATAAGTACGGTATAGAGGAAAAACCCCATCCATACGCTTTCACCTGAGCCGCCTTTGCCCACAAGGTCCATTCCATCGTTCCAATCCCCGGAACCCATGAGTGGCAAGCCATGTGCGCCATAACGCATCCCGTGCCTGATGGCCCTGATGCAGTGGTCGTACAGGCTGGTCACCTCGTGGGAGTTACCGGGCAGGTCATAGTAGGAGTCCTCGTCCGCCTTCAATGCCCTGCCGTGCAGAAAGCCTACGGGTTCGTCCAGCACGCCTGTGTCTCCGGTGGCTTGTATGTAGCGGGATACGGCAAGCGGCAGCCAGAGGTAGTCGTCGGAGCATGAGGTGCGCACACCGTGTCCTGCTGGCGGGTGCCACCAGTGTTGTACGTCACCTTCCTCAAATTGTCGGCTTGCGCAGAGCAATACATGTTCTCGCACGAGGTGCGGCTGTGCATGAATGAGAGCCATAACGTCTTGCAACTGATCTCGGAAGCCGAAAGCACCGCCGGATTGATAGGTGGCCCCACGAGCCCAAAGGCGGCAGGCAATGGTTTGATAGAGAATCCATCCGTTGGCCAGAAAATTGAGGGCGTTATCCGGAGTTTCCACATACACGGCTCCCAAGGTGTGTGCCCAGTGCTGGCAGACGTTGTCCAGAACCATGCGGGCGGCGACTGGTCCCTGATAACGAGAGGCCAGAAGCCTTGCGTTTTCAGTATCTCGCCCAATGCCGAGCCGGAAGACTATCTCGCGCTCCTGCCCGACCCCGAGATCAAAGACCACCTGTATGGCTGCGCAGGGGTCCAGAGCGGCCCCGACCCTGCCTGAAAGCCGTGTGCGGGTCATGGCGGCCGGGGCCTCCAGTGTGCCGCCGCGGCCCAGAAATTCTCTTCTGTCTCCGCTTACTGTGCGCGTTGTCTCGTCAACATCAAAGAATGCGGTCCGGTCCTTGAACTCTGTATTGTAGGGATTGCGGGCGAAAAGAGCGCCGCTTTCCGGGTCGATTTCAGTAACCACGTGCTCGGCGGTCTTGCTGCGCAGGTCGCCCAGAACCCATTCGACGTAGCCGGTGGCTGAAAGCCTGCGGGGACGGCCAGAATCGTTGCGCAATTTCAGTACTGCAAATTTGATGGCATCTCCTAGCGCTACGTAGACCCATAGCTTGCTGGAGATACCGCGTTCCACGTGTTCGAAAACGCTGTAGCCGAAGCCGTGGCGGGTGGCATAGGGAGTGTTTCCACGACAGGGCAAAGGCGTAGGCGACCAGAAGTGTCCGCGTTCCTCGTCGCGGATGTAGAAGGCTTCTCCTTGCGAGTCGCTGACCGGATCGTTGCTCCAAGGAGTGAGGCGAAACTCATGGGCGTTTTCGCTCCATGTGCAGGCCAATCCACTTTCTGAGATAACGCACCCGAAGTCCGGATTTGCCAGCACATTAACCCAAGGGGTGGGCGTTACTTGTCCTTGGCCTGTGGATATGACGTATTCGCGACCATCTGATGTGAATCCGCCCAGTTCATTGGGCAGGTGCAGATCCAGACGGGGCAGGGGTGCCACCGCCAGAAGGGGAGGGCTTATTATTCGCTTGGGGATGAGAGGGGGCATTGCTATGTCCGGTATCCTGCTGCCGTCTATCTGGTCCGCCAGGCTCCCTTTGGTATCACTGATGATCACCCGGGCAACGGCTTGGAACAGGATGCGGTCTTCTTCGGCTATGCGATCCGTGGAGCGGACGAATATCCCGCCGGGACGTTCGCTGAGACCGGCCTTGGTTTCCGCAGCAACGAGCCCCAGAATCTGGTCGTGGAGGGTTTGCCTGTATCCATCATGATCTTCATTCCAGATAACCAGATCCACGGCCAGTCCTTTGAGTCTCCAATAGGCGTGTGCTTGTATAAGCTGCCGCACCAGTTCGATATTAGCCGCATCCTCTATCTGCAGTAGCACGATGGGTAAGTCGCCCGAGATGGAATATCCCCAAAGTCCGGATTGACCACGGCGATTCTTGAGGAGCACGCCCGCATTGGCCCGGTGGGCAGCATTGGCGTACAGGATGGAACCTGCCAGTTTTCCGTAAAGATGTGCTTCCGCCTCAGAGGCGTTCAACTGGCGCAGCAGGACCTGGCTGTGGGTCCAAGCCAAATCAAAAACGCGATCGGCCATGCGCTTGTCCTGATATTTTTCTGCCAAACTCAGGGCGGCCTCGCGGGTTGTTGCAATGCCGTAGAGCATGTCAATGGTCACGGACTCTTCCGGCTTAAGGGTTATGCGTTGTCGAATTGCGGCAATGGGATCGAGCACCGCCCCCTCACTGCCCGAGAGCGCTAGGGTGGCATGGAGTGCTTGAGGATTGGCGGTGGTGTTGCCGCGGCCAATGAAGTTCATGCGGTCAGTTTCATAGGAAGTGTCTTCAATCACTGCGCTGCGCGTGACCATCATGTGTAGCATGAAGGGTGAAGTATCCTCTTGAGACCTGGGCCTGCGGGTGCAGAGGATAGCCTTGTTTTTGTAGATGATCTCTGTTTGTACAAAGAGGTTGCTGAATGCGGGATGCAGCGCGTCTGCCGCCTGCGGTGCCAGAACTACTTCGGTGTAGCTGGTCACATCTATGGATCGACGCGTACGTGCGCGGTTGGTAATGCGCACACGGCGCAGTTCTATGTCGTCTTCGGGCGAGACTGCGATTTCAGTATGTGTGATATAGTCGTGATCGCGGCGCAGAAATTCGGCCTTTCCTTCCGAGAAGATTGCCTGATAGTGCTTTGGGCGTTTGCGCGTGGGTTGGTGGGCAACAGACCAGAACTCGTGGCTTTCTATATCGCGCAGGAAACAGAACGTGCCCCAGCCGTCACATGTGGGATCCTCCCGCCAGCGGGTAACGGAGATATCTTCCCAACGACTGTGTCCGCCCCCGGCATTGGTGATCATAACGTGGTAGCGTCCGTTGGAGAGCAGATGCACTTCCGGGGTAGGTGTGTCGGGAGTGTTGTAGACGCGGATAGGAGTGTGGTCAGTACTTGGGGTACTGCGAAGCTCTGTCAGTTCCGATGTGTGCGCATAGAATGCCGCAGAAAGAGGGATGCGCTCCTGAAGCAGAGGGAGAGTAGCTTGAAACTGGGCATCAGATGCGAAGCGTCGCTGCATCGGGTGATCCATCAGCACCCCTCCAAGAGATAGGAAGCTCATGCCCTGATGGTGAGCCATGAAAGACTGGATCACGGCGCTTGTCCGGCCACGGGGAAGACGGGAAGGGGTGTAGTCGACGGCTTCGTAAAATCCATAGCGGGTTTCAAGCCCCTCGCTGCTCAGGCGGATTAGGTTTTGACATGCATCCCGAGGGGTAACCATCAGGGCCAGGGCTGTGGCGTAAGGCGCAATGACTAGGTCTTCGGCAAGGCCCCGCTTGAGTCCTAAGCCGGGTACACCAAATGCGCGGTATTGGTAATTCTGGTGTACATCAATGGCATTGTAGCCACATTCTGAAATTCCCCAAGGCACCTTCCGCTTCTTACCGTAGTCTATCTGACGCGCTACGGTTGCTCTGCAGGTTTGGTCAAGCAAGGTACTCGCATAGAGCGGCATGACCAGATTGGGCATAAGGTACTCAAACATGGAGCCGCTCCAGGAGAGTAGAACAGGGCTTCCTCCGGCTGTCGTGAGCAGCCGCCCAAGAGCGAACCAGCTCTCCTGTGGCAGGCGCCCCTGAGCAATGGCCACGAACGTCGCGAGCCGTGCTTCCGAGGCCAACAGGTCATAGCAGCCTTGGTCTTTGCGACGCTCATCGACATTGTATCCTATAGCCAGCAGGTGTCTTGTTACGTCATAAAGGAATCCGTACTCCATCTGGGTCAGGGCGCTGCAGAGTTTGGCGAGGGTGGTAATCGTCGCAATTCTGGATTTTGCCTGTCCGCTGGCAGCCTGAATCATGTTTACCAGCTCGGTATCCGGATGCGCAGCTGCGATGTGACCGACCTTGGTTTCCAGTGCCGCCAGTCCCTGCAGGGTGGGAATATCGTTCAGAACGGCCAGGTCGGCGCGAAATGTATGGGATGATGTGGCCCATGGTGCCAGCAGAGTTAGTTCATCCAAGGCGTCCCGGCACTGGCCTGCAAAGGTATTGATTCCTGCATATAATGAGCTGTCGGGGGGGGCTGTTTGAAAATTACGGCTGGCAATCAGTTCCGCGACCGAAACAACCAGCCGCTCCAGGCACTGACGTATGGCCCGTAACGTGACAGGGGGGTTGAGCATGGCAGCATCCATATCTTGGCGTAGCGATGCAAGCAGAGTTGAAGGAGAGGGGGGTAAGGTGTCTGTGGATATAGTGGGAGATACGGAATGGGATAAGGGTGGAGAAGCTTCCAAGGCTATGTCCAGAGCTTCACTCAGGCTCTTGAGCAGGCCCTGTGAGAGGATTTTGTCTTCCGGCAGGGCAAGCAGCCCTGCGCGCAGAGTCAGGAGGTGCCCAGCCAGATTGCCGGAGTCAACAGAGGAAATGTAGCGGGGTGACAGTGGTTGTAAAGTGAGGGTGTCGTACCAATTATAGAAGTGTCCCTTATGCCGTTCAAGCCTGTTCATGGTCTCCAGAGCCTGCATGGTGCGTTCCATTAACCTTCCGCAGGAGATGAAACTGAAGTCATACGCGGCCAGATTCGCCAGAAGCGCAAGCCCCATGTTGGTAGGCGAGGTGCGGTGCGCAATGGCGGCTACGGGTTGTTCCTGAAAGTTGTCCGGTGGCAGAAAGTGGTCTTTTGGGCCAACGAACGTCTCAAAAAAGTACCATGTCTTACGGGCTATTCTGCGTAAAAAGATGGTCTGGGCTTCCGTCAATTGCTCCTTATGGCGGGTGATAGGCAGCCCGAGCCACCGCGCTAACGCCGGAGAGATGATCCACAGTCCCAGCACCGGGCCAGCCGCGAAGAGGGCTGGAAGGTTGATCGCGGTGAGGATAAGGATTGTGAAAACAGCGAGAACCGGGCCGATCCACATGGTTCGGAACGAGCCAATAATATCCGTTCTGTCTGTGCTTTCCGCCTCGCCCGAAGGCTCCCATTCAAGGAGTCCCTTATGTGCAAAGTTAATTCGCCAGATGGTGTTCGCCAGAGATGTCAGGCTGTACCAGGCCTCATGCGGCAGGCAGGCGAGAGAAAAGACGGCCTGAGCAGCATGTTTGGGCAGCAGGCTCAATATGGTGGAGAGGTGTTGCCTCAGAGGCATATCTACAGGTTTTTGCAGCGTGCTCAGGAGTACTGCGATGATCGAAGGGAACAGAATGATGCCGCAGACAGCCAGTGTCCAGAACCAGGCTGATGCCAAGGCGGACCACCCTGTCAGCAGAAGCACGGTTAGTGCGGCGGCGGTCAGGCTGCGGCGCAGGTTGTCCAGAATTTTCCAGCGGGACAGGAGTGAGAGCGGATTTCTCCGTGGCCGTCCATCGGCACCGGGAACGCGAGGGAACAGCCATCGCGCGATCTGCCAATCGCCGCGAATCCAGCGCTTCCTTCGACGGACATCCGCCTCATAGCTGGCGGGATAATCCTCGTAAAATTGTACATCGCTTATAAGTCCTGCCCGGGCGTAGCAGCCCTCCAGAAGGTCGTGGCTCAGGATGCGGTTTTCGGGGAAGCGTCTGCCCAGGGTCTGCTCAAAGGTTTCAACTTCGTATATTCCTTTGCCGATGAATGAACCTTCACCGAACAGATCCTGATACACGTCTGAGACCGTGCGGGTATAAGGGTCGATACCAACCTCACTGGCGCACATCCGCGCATAGCGTGATCGGTTGGTGCCGGCAAGGCTGGCTGATACGCGGGGTTGCAGGATACCGTAGCCGCCAACCACACGCTCCTTGTCAGCGTTGTAGCGCGGGCGGTTCAACGGGTGTGCCATTGTGCTTACCAACTGCCGGGCGCAGTCACGCCCCAGCTGTGTGTCAGTATCCAGCGTGATAACGTATTTCAGTCCCTGCAGAATGCTTACCTCACCGACAATTAAGGCAAAGGACGCTGATGTGCCGTTGCGCAGCAGGTTGTTCAGGTCTGCCAATTTGCCGCGCTTGCGCTCATAGCCCATCCAGAGCCGTTCCTGTGAGTTGTACCGCCGCGGTCGGTGGAACAGGTAAAAAATGTCCCCCGTTGTGTTGCAATATTTCTCGTTCAGTCCTTCTATGCCTTGTCGGGCAAGATGTAGCAGGTGGATGTCGTCGGGGAGTGTCTCTTCTGCGGCGTCGCAGAAATCCGTAAGCAGGCCGAAGTGCAGGTGCTTGTCCTGATTACCCAGAAAGCGGACTTCCAGAGATTTGATCAGGGTTTCAATGCTTGGGGCATTTGTGAGCATGGTCGGAATAACGACCAGAGCGCGTCGGCATTCCGGAATGCCTTTGGAGAAATCTAGGCGAGGTAAGGGATTGGGTTTGGTTATCAGGGTCGTCAGCCAGTTCACCAGCGCCACCGCCAGATGGCTGGTGCCCAGAAAAGAGAGCAAAAATAACAGGGCGATATGCCATCCGCGGAGTTCGTCGGTATGCGCTTCAGCTACGAAGATTCCAGCGAAGAGCGTAGTGAGAAGCAGTATGCTGCCACCATACAGCAGTAAAGGAAACCGGCGGCAAAGTGCGCGCAGGCTATTGAGAGATGATTCGTCTACAGCCGCCGATTTTTTGAGTTGCTCTTGGCCCTTGTCGATAAGATAGAATCCTACATGTGCTGCCAGAGAGTCTTTGCCATTTATGGACGCATCCTCCTGAGCCAGGGCGATGGCCTTTCGAGCGACTTCCGCCTCGGAGAACGGGCTTTTTCTGGCAATGTGCTCTACTCTGTGGCGATAACGATCGCGCGTGGTAAAGTCCATGGTGTCGTAAACAGTTGCAGGGTCCTTGGTCAGGATATCCTCAACGGTACTTATGGATTCTACGAAATCACGCCAGTTCATGATTCCGAGGAAGCGCAGGCTGCCTATGCTGTTGCTCATGGTGGCCTGGTCGACAGCTTGCTGCCGATTTTCCGACAAGACCAACTGTTCGATGGTCTGGCCTGTCCCTGACAGATGTTGTTCGATCCAGGTGAGTGACAGGGCCAGAGCTGGCCCCTGACCTTGCAGGCGTCGCAGGAGCTCCGCCACAAATGAGCTTGCCATAGGCGGATTGGAGCGGACCATGTCTGCGATGGTAAGGATGATATCTTGCGGCTGTTTGGCGGCAACCCAAGTCATTTTGTCTGCCCATATTCCGGCGCAGTTTCGGTCGAGCCTTTGAGCGGCAATGCGGACTGCCACCTGACGCAGGTTCTCTATGAGTGCCAGACGCAGCATTATGGGGATGGCCCAGAGCTCGCCTAGCTGCAGAGACGTCACGGTTTGGTAGGCAACCACGATGCTCTTCAAACTCTCCGGGTCCACTCGGCCATCACGGTGGGAGATGCTCTCCAAGGCTAGATCATACACCCGCGGAAGTCCGGCCGAAGGTCCGCCCGCCAGACAGGGCAGCTCACGGCTGTACCCTTTGGGGAAATGCAGGCGCGCGGTGCGGATCTGTTCCTCAATCACATAGAAGTTGTCCAGCAGCCACTCTGCGGCCGGTGATATCCGGCGGTCAGCCTTCACGTCTTCCGTGAGCAATGTGTGGACTTCAAGCAGTAGTATTTCGTTTTCGGCAAGTCGTGTTGTCAGCAATAGGCCTTGGGACTGGCCGGTCTTAAGCGTGTGTGACTCTGCCAAGAACTTGCCGTGTTGTTCCATCCTGTCCGCGCTGAACAGCTCGGAGCGCAAAGGAAGGTGCTCTCCGGTATACCGGCGTTCCGATTTGGTTCCGCGCAACCGGGACCATGCGCGAAGCAGCAGTGTGCGTATGGCTTTGTCATTTAGGTTCATCGGATCTCCTGCTGTTGAGACGGACAGGGTACGGGCAGGGTGCGGGCGGGTTGAATTGTGCAAACGCAGAGGGAACGCTAGGGAAGGGCTGACGGATTGCTTGTAAGGAGAGAAGCGGACATGAAGGGCTTGGGTTGGAAGCAGCGTCGGGGCGTTAGCCTTCACGAGAAGGTTTTTCGAGTTCTGACTTGAATAACACGTATTATCATATGTTGATAGAAGTATCCTTGGTTTTAGCTTATTCATGTCACATAATAAAAGTGATTATGTGCGGCATGTTGTAAAAATGGCAGGCGTTATTCTGATGATAAATTTCACGGATGCGTTTTTTTTAATCCATAAATTTTACATAGCGCAGATTCGCGTGAATAAGTGTGATTATTATGGCATGGATCTCTATTATTTGTAGATTACAATTTATGTATTAAGAGAATAAAATTTTTTTGAATAAATATTCTTTATTTGAGAAGTAGTTATGTGAATACGTATCAAGTTGGTTTGTAATATTTGTTGCGATTTGCAGAGATAGGGTTATGGTGAAGATGAGGTGAAAAATAATGAAAGCACTTCTGGTCTACCCATCGTACCCGGATACATTTTGGAGTTTCAGGAGTATACTGCCTTTTGTTTCCAGAAAGGCGGCCTTTCCTCCCTTGGGGTTGCTCACTGTCGCTGCGCTGCTTCCTGCAGAATGGGATAAGCGTTTGGTGGACGCGAATGTTGCTTCTCTGGAAGACGCTGACCTTGAGTGGGCAGATGTCGTTCTGGTCAGCGCCATGCTCGTGCAGTCTCCAAGTGCGAAGAGCATTATGAGGCGTGCAAAGCATGCAGGAAAAATTGTGGTGGCGGGCGGTCCTGCATTCAGGGGCCACTTGGAGCATTTTCCCGATGCGGACCACTTCATCATTGGCGAGTCTGAAGTCGTAATGCCCGCATTTTTGCAGGACTTCACGCGGGGGGTGGCAAAAAGGGAATACGGGTCGTCTGAGCATCCCAACTTGAAGTCGACACCTCTCCCTGCTTGGGGCTTGCTGAAAATGAGAGACTACGTATCCATGGCGTTGCAGTATTCGCGCGGCTGTCCCTTTGACTGTGAATTCTGCGATATTGTGGTCATGAATGGCAGACGTCCGCGCGTGAAGCGTCCTGAGCAGATGATACAAGAGTTTCAAAGCTTATATGATGCAGGGTGGAGAGATTCTGTATTTATTGTTGATGACAATTTTATCGGGAATATTGTTCAGGTGAAGGAGTTTCTTCCTGTACTTGCAGAATGGCAAAAAAGGCACAACTATCCATTTAAACTTATGACCGAGGCGAGTGTGAATTTGGCGCTGGATGAGGAACTTATGGAGATGATGAGCGCGGCTAATTTTCATAAGGTTTTTATTGGTATTGAGACTCCTTCAACACAGAGCTTGGTAGAGTGCGGAAAAAAGCAGAATGTGAGAACTGATTTTAGTGTTGCTGTGCGAGAGATACACCAGCATGGAATGCAGGTGATGGGTGGTTTTATTGTAGGCTTTGACAATGACACCCCATCAATTTTCGATCAGCAGTTTAAATTTATTCAAGAAATAGGTGTTGTTACTGCCATGGTCGGTGTGCTTAACGCGTTGCCGCATACAAGGCTGTGGAATCGTCTTAAGTCTGAGGGGCGCTTGTTCGATGGTCTGAGCGGGGAGAATACTGACGCGTGTATAAATTTTAATCCTATAATGGGGTGCGACGTTCTTCTTGAAGGGTACAAGAAATTGCTGGGTGTTTTGTACTCGCCAAAAAAATATTATGACAGAATTAGTATGTTCCTATCTTCATATAATCCGACTTCACGTGGAAGGATTGTGCGAACAGATGTTCAAGCTTTTTTAAAAAGTATGTGGGCTGTAGGTATTGTATCATCTGCCCGTATTCATTATTGGAAACTTATACTTAAGACTGTTGTAACAAAGCCAAAGGCCCTTTCTGCGGTTGTTGAGCTTGCGATTCTGGGGCTGCATTTTGAACGGGTGTCACGTCGTGTCATGAACTCAACGTTCTCTCGGTTGTAAACAGGCAGTTGGTGTAGAATGCATCCGTCTGAAACGCCGCCGCTTGCGGAAAATGATGATCTGGCTTTGAAAAATTTTTCTTACGGTCGTTTAAAAGAGGCGCAATGCAAGGTGCAAAAAATGTTCACTTTTTGTCTCAAAGATGTGTGCGGGATGGGCGAGTGATCGAGCATTCCGCAGTTGCAATGGGAATATTGCCTGACGTTCTATATATGTGGCCGTCTCTTTAACGGCCTGTTTTGAGGCGGCTTGTTAATGGGCTTGTTGTATTGTTTCAAGCCTGCCCAGAACGGCCTTTAGCTCTTTGCTGTCGAAAGGCTTCGCGATATAGTCATTCATCCCCTCCATGAGAAACCGGTCACGGTCGCCACTCATCGCATAGGCGGTTATGGCGACGATGGGGATTTTCGGATCAATTGATTTTGAGGTGCCCCCCCTGATGTTTCTGGTGGTCTCCAGACCGTCCATGACCTCCATCTGAATGTCCATTAACACGCAGTCGAATATACGGCCTTGCAGCATGTGCAGGGCTTCCTTTCCGTTTTTGGCGGTATGCACGGTGTGCCCCATCCGTTTGAGTATCTCTGCTTCCGCAATCAGGCATGTGGCATCATCTTCGACAAGCAGAATGCGAAGAGATGGCGCGATGAGGGCAGGCTGGGGTTGGTAAGGAAGAAGACTGCTATGCTCCTGAACTTTGAACGGCAGCATCAGGTACGCGGTGGTTCCTGATCCCAAATGGCTTTCAAACGTCAATGTGCCCCCCATGGCGGAAACTAGGCGTCTGCAAATTGAGAGTCCGAGCCCCGCGCCCTGATGTTTGCGCGTAACGCCACCCGTAGCCTGAAAGAAGGGGGTGCCCAGCGTCTTTAGTGTGGCATCGTTCATGCCGGGGCCTGTGTCGGACACGCAAAACAGAATGCGAACTGTGTCCGGGGGCAGAGGGGGCAGGGGAAACACTTCTAAGCGAATTTCTCCTTGGTCGCAGAATTTCATGGCATTGCCGACAAGGTTAAACAGTACCTGTCGGACGCGCACCTCGTCACCCATCACTCTTTCAGGGGTGCCGGGGACAATGTCTATATGGAGGGGCAGACCCTTTTGTATGCTCAGCGGGCCAAAGCTGTCGGTGATGGCAGATAGGGTTTCGGAAAGTGTGAACACTTCTTCGCTCAGGGGCATCCTGTCGGCTTCGATGCGGGAGAGATCAAGGATATCACTCAGCAGGCAGGTTAATCTGTCGCCGGAACGGATGGCCATTTCGATAAACATTTTCTGTTCATCATTCATTGGCGTCATTTCCAGCAGTTGCATCATGCCAAGAAGGCCATTTAGAGGCGTTCTTATTTCATGGCTCATGTTGGCCAGAAATGCGCTTTTGGATTTGTTGGCCGATTCTGCCGCATTCTTTGTGGATAAAAGCTCCTCTTCCATGTGTTTGCGGGAGGTGATGTCTAGGCAATGGCCTATGTAGCCGACAAATGCGCTCCGGGAATTGAAGCGTGGTGTGCCTTGATCCACCAGCCAGCGATACTCGCCGCAGGCATGGCGTAGCCGGTATTCCATGCTGAATGGTTCGCGTCGCTCAAAGGCCGTGCTGTAGGTGCTTAGGCAACGTTCCATATCTTCCGGATGCACGCCTTGGCTCCAGCCGTTCCCAAGTTCTTGGTTTAATTCACGGCCAGTGAAAGTGAGCCATGAGTCATTAAAATAATCGCACAGCATGTCTGTCCCGGACGTCCAGATCAAAGCTTGTCCGCTGTTGGCCAGGTTGCGAAAGTGTAACTCGCTTTCTGCCAGCGCCATTTCTGCCTTTTTCCGAGCACTGATGTCACTTATTGCAATATTGCACACAGAACCTTCCGTGTTTTTCTTTATGACCGCTTCTATATTGGCCCAGAAGGAAAGTATGTCTGCCTTTTGCAGGCCTAATTCACAGTTTTGCGCTGTTCCCGTCATGAAGAGTTGCTTCAGTGTGGCGGAGAAAATATGCCTATCTTCCCCGTTGCTTATGAAGCGGGAAATTGGCTGGCCGACTAGCTCGGTGCGGGGCATGCCCAACATCGTGGCGGCCGTAAGATTTGCGCCAACAATTCGTTCCCGCTCAGAGAGAGAGCAGTAGCCCACCGGAGCAAAGTCGTAGAGATCCAAATATCTTTCGTGTTCCTCTTCAAGCTCTTGATGCATGCGCCGCAGTTCTTCGTTTTGCATCTCCAGCTCAATTTGGTGAACACGCAGTTCGTAGACTATCCGCGAGGACTCACCCTGTGTAGCCTCGCCAATGATGTTCAATGGTGGTTTGTTCCAAGAGCTTGTCTCATTTTTCTTATCAATTCCCTTGGTCTGCTGGCTGAGAGAGTTCTGGCTTGTGGCTTGGACATCTTTGCTCGACATTAAATTGCTCCTGTAGCGATGCGAAAGGTTGGGATGTTCGCACCCTAGCCGTCACACTATTGCACGCTGATATCATAAATGCCATGGACGAACGTAGTTGTCCGTGGTCGTGTTCAGGCCCATACTAATGATGGTACCATTCCTGGTGTTGTCACATGAATTTTGCCGCAGCTATAGTGCAGACCTTCCTTGAACCAAGTTCACCACGATGATTATGATGGCTGCGACAAGGAGTATGTGAATGAGTGAGTTGACTGTATATCCGCTGACCACTCCAAGAAGCCACAGGACAATCAAAACAACTGCAATGGTGTATAACATTGTTTTCTCCATTTTTTTATTAATAGAAATATAGTGAGCTGTTTTGATGAAGCATGTTGTCAATTACCCACGCTTTTTGGCAATGACGATCAAGATGATGCCGCCCAGCAAGGCTGCTGCTCCCACGACCGGCGTGAACGGTATTGTGCGTTTTTTTTCAGCGGTCATTTGCAGCGGGCCGAGGTCTACAACTTTTTCCCGAGTAGTGAAGGTGATCCCTTGGTATGCGAAGGTTGCTATTCCCAGAACAATCAGCAGGATCCCGATGATACTTACGCTTTTCATGACAACTCCAGCTTGTAGCAATGTGTAAGGGCTACTGGTCCGAGCATCCGCGATGTGCTTTGCCTCTTCATTTTGCGGATGCTCGGTGGAAGGAGGAGGGACAGTCTATTTCTCCAGGGCCTTCTCGATTTGACCAATTCTTTTTTGGATTTTGCCCGCGTTTTTTTCTACGGCTCCTTCAGCTTCCAAATTTGGGTCGTTTATAATTATTCCACTTATCTCTTTTATTTTGCCCTTGGTCTCGTGGTAAGTTCCTTCTGTCTTATTCTTTGTGCTTGATTTCATGTCGTGTTCCTTTTTTGGTTGTAGTTATCAATTGAGTCATCACTGTGTTGTGATCGGGTCTGTCTCTAGCTGTAATGATGCATATAAATGTTATTTTACTACAAGGTCGTTTATGACTGATTTGACTCCGTCAACATTGATGGCGATGTTTCCTGCTTTGTGTACGTGTTGTATGGTGTCGACAAAGCCGCTTAACTGAACGTTTCCTTTGAATGTCACGACTGTGATTTGAAGAGTTTTCAAAGAGTCGTCGTTGAATATCGCAGTTTTAATTTTTGCTGTGATGGTTGAGTCGTCTACATACTGCCCTGTGCTTTCTTTTTTGCTTGTTCCAGCACAACTCATAAGCACCGTAACCAGCAAGGTGCACATGACAATTTTAATAATAATCGCTAGGTTTTTCATTGTGTTATCTCCATTCTTCCATGGTTGTATGTTGCGCACGATTTTTGTAAAATCGATGTGCTGAGTCTGGGTTTGGTCTTGCCGCGTAGGTTGGTTGCATAGCTCCGGTTGTACCTGCTTCTTCGTTCCGTATGTGCATCAGTATTTCCGCTGCTATAATTATTCCTTCATCGGGGTGTGCAGCGTCTTCTAGGGCGCGCATGAGTTTTTTGAGCAGGTCATCGAATCCTTGTGCCCGTTGACCAGTGAAGACGTGGCGCACGCCTTTACGCAGTCTTGCGGAGGTTCCGCCATTTTCGATCAGTTTGTGCAGCATGAGCTTCCATGCTGACTTCTTGAATTTTTTCAACGCTAAGACGACGAGCCAGCCTACATCGGGGTCGGTATCGTCAAGCGCGCTCACCAGGGCGGGAATTGTTCTGGGGTCGACTATTGCCCCGAGTGCCTTGGCTGCTCCCCAGCGCGCCTGATCTTGTCCTGAGTTCATTAACGTCTTTGAGAGTGGGATGGCAGCGGCGCTACCCATCTCCATAAGAGCTAGGCGTGCGTTCCGGCGAATCAGGCCGTTATTGCTTTCCAGCAGTTCCACCAAGAATTTTACGTTTGTATCGTCATGATGTTGTTTGTCCATGGTGGCTGTGCTCCTTGAAAAGCTAATCGCTTATAAATAATGTTATATTCAGAAAAAATAGAGATGATACAGGCATATCAAGCGCTGTTGTAATTATGAATAATGATAATCTGTTTTTAAATCCGCCCCATAAGGAGAAGTACAAGCACGAAGATAAGAATCAGCCCGAGACCGCTGCTTGGGTAGTATCCCCATTTTTTGCTATGCGGCCATGTTGGCAAAGCTCCGATAAGTATAAGAACCAGTATGCTTATGAGTAAGAGTCCCATGATTATTTCCTTAATGTTAATTTGTAGTTGTAGCTATTGCTGGAATATAATTAGCAACAACCATGCCAAAGATTTTTATTGTTCAATTTGCCGCATGTCGCTGTTTTTCTAAATTAATTAATTGAAAATTGGCGTCACGGCACATAGCTGCAACAGACGTATCCGCCATATGCCCCATTTCGGTGGTATTTGGCGGATTATGCACACGGCGATTTGGTGGCCGATGCGTGTGGAGCGTTTGATGGGTGGAGGAGAAGGCGGGCTGAAGGAGAAGATGCGTAGTCAAGAGCGTGTGTTGCCGCGGAAGGGGTTGGCCACCGAGGAGATGGCAAATCCGAAAAAGCGTCACATCTGGTGGGATTGGTCGTCAGAAAATGACGATTGCGGCAACGGGAACCAGTGGGGGAGGCCGGACCGCATGAAGGGAGAGGTTCTTGAGGCGTTAGATGTAGTTGCGATGAATACCGAATTTGCGCATGCGTGCACGCAGTGTGCTAGGGTTCATGTCCAGAATGACGGCGGCACCATTCTTTCCTTCGATGCGCCAGTTGGTCTTTTGGAGCACGCGCAGGATATAGTCTCGCTCCATATCGGGAAGGGATTTGATATCCTGCAGGGAAGCATCGTTCGGTTTTGGCAGTGGCGAGAATCGATCTTCTACATGCAGGGCGGACCCACGGCTTGAGATGACAGCCCTTTCGACGACACTTTCCAGTTCCCGAACATTGCCTGGCCAGCTGTATTCTTGCAGGATATCCAGAGATTCCAGAGGAATGGTTTGGATTTGCTTGCCAATTTTTTTATTGAACTTGGCTACGAAAAAATTGACCAGCAGTTGGATGTCTTCCTTGCGGGATCTGAGCGGCGGAATTGTGATAGGAAAAACATTGAGTCGGTAATAGAGATCTTCCCGAAAATTGCCTTTCTTTATTTCTTCTTCCAGATTGCGGTTGCTCGCCGCGATGATACGCACATCGACTTTTATGGTGCGGGGGCTTCCCAGCCGCTCGAATTCACCATCCTGAATCACGCGCAGGAGCTTGCATTGCAGGTCAACCGGCATCTCGCCGATTTCATCTAAGAATATGGTTCCTCCGTCGGCTAGTTCGAAGCGTCCCATCTGCCGGGCGGCGGCTCCGGTAAATGCTCCCTTTTCACGCCCGAACAGTTCGCTTTCTATGAGGTTTGCCGGTAGCGCGGTGCAGTTGACGGTGACCATGGGCCTGTCCTTGCGGGAGCTGCGGGCGTGGATAGCCCGGGCCACAACGCCTTTACCGCTCCCGGTCTCGCCGAGAAGGAGCACTGTTGTATCTTGGGGGGCCACCATGTCTATTTTTGCAAAAACGCGCGATATTGCGCGGCCTTTGCCGATTATTTCACCAAAGTTAGACGCTCTGGCGACCTCTTGCTGGAGGTAGACGTTCTCGGCCAAGAGACGATCCTTCAGCAGTTTTATTTCACGGAGCGCGAGGCGCAGGGAATCTTCCGCCTCTTTGCGCACACCGATTTCCTGAACCAGAAGTTCGTTGGCCAGTGTTAATTCGCGCGTTCTCTCAGCGACCTTCCGGTCAAGCTCTTCATATGCCTTTTGCATGGCGTTCTGCATCTGTTTGCGTTCTGTCATGTCAAAAACGGTGATACGGATTGAGCCGGTCTGGCCATCGACCATATCCGTCGCCGTGCTTTGTAACTGGGCATCGAAGGTTGTGCCGTTTTTTTTTCGCAGTTGCAGCTCGCAGGCGTGGCTGCCCCGCGCCGTATACGCCTCTTCGCAGTGTTTGAGAAAAATCTTCCGGTCATGCGTGGTGGGTATCCATAGACTCATGGGAGTGCCTATCAGGCGCAGGCGTTCAGCGTCCAGCAGCTGGGCACCGGTCAGGTTGACAGTCTGAATCAATCCCTGAGGGGTTACAGAGAAATAGCCAACCGGTGCAAAATCGTACAGTCCGGCATAGGCATTGAGTGATGCCTCAAGTTTGTTCTGTGTTTGGCGCAATTCTTCGTTCTGCATCTCCAGTTCAAGCTGGTGAATCTCCAGTTCCTGCACAAGGCGTTTTAAGTCGTCCTTTGGCCCCGGGGGCCGCGCTTTCTTCTGCGGCGCAACAGTCTGCCGCGCTTTTCTATGAGCACTCATGGTTATTCCCTGCCTTCAAGCCGAAGCCTGAGCTGCTTATTCTCCGCGCGGAGTTCACTTTCCAGCTTCTTGGCTGCGGTAATATTGCCGAAGGTTATGACGAGGCCGCCAATAACGTCACCCATGGTCCGATAGGGCATAATGCGCACCTCATACCAGCGGCCATCACGCGTGGTCACTTGCTTTTCGACAAAGGCCAGCGTGCGCAGCACTTCTTCCGCCTGTTCAGAAAGTTCCGGATAGAGCAGGTCGCAGGCGATGTCGGAGAGCGGGCGCCCTACATCGCCCGGGAGCAGTTTGAAGATCTTGTTCGCGCCGGGAGTGAAACGACGAATGTGAAGATTGTTATCCAGAAATACAGTCACAATCTCTGTGCTGTTCAGCAGATTGTGCATGTCATCATTGGTGCGGGAGAGTTCGTCCATTTTTGCCTGCTGCTCTGCGTTTACCGTTTGCAGCTCTTCGTTCAGAGACTGCATCTCCTCACGAGATGTGGTCAGCTCTTCGTTTGCGGACTGCAGTTCCTCGTTTGTAGATTGCAGCTCTTCGTTGATGGAGTGCAGTTCTTCTTGTGAAGCTTGCATCTCCTCGCGTGTGGTTTGCAATTCCTGCCGGCAGCGTGCGAGATCGTGCTCCAGTTCCATGGTTCTGGCATTATCAGCGTCGCCGCGTTTTGAACGGCGGGCAGACTTTGTTTTCGGCGGGGTAGGCGCTTCTGCAAAGATGATCATTACCATGCCGCGTAACGCTTCGGGGTCTTGAATCTCCTGCACGGTTATGTCCACGGTATGGGCAGTATCGTCCTCTCCTGCCTTGAGTCCCTTGACTGTTACCGTCTCTTTAAGCCTTTGCGCCTTCTGGAAGGCGGTTCCTAGCTCAAGGCGCAAGCCTTCTCGTGCCATGGCGTGGATGTTCCAGTTGACCTTGCCTGCTGCCGGTTCCAGATACTTCCCTGTTCTGCCGCTGATGTAGAGAATGTCTCCCTTTTTGTTGACCAGCACGGCTGGTGGGGAGAAGTGCTGCAGCAGCACCTGCTCAGCAAGGGATTGGATGTTGACTACCGGCTTGAGCATTGTGGTTCCCTGTGGGATGCCCGGCGTTGCCGGGGTGAACGAGGCTGGAAAGGCAGGCGTTACGCTTGTCAGTGCTGATTCGCGTCGCTGGAATATTTTTGCCTTGCTATCCAAAGGAGAGAAGAGGTCCAGACCGGTGTTGATCGCCTCTGAACTCCCCAGCAATAGGATTCCGCCCGGGTTCAAGCTATAATGAAAGAGTGCGAGCAGCCTCTGCTGTAGTGCGGGTGAAAGGTAAATAAGGAGATTACGACAGATGATGAGGTCGAGCTTTGTAAAAGGTGCGTCCATGATGACATTCTGCGTGGCGAATGTAATCATCTCTCTGATTTCACTTCCAACCCGGTAGCCATGCAGGTCCTGGATGAAGAAGCGGTCCAGTCGTTCAGGAGAGACATCGGACACTATGTTAGCCGGGTAGTGCCCGTAGCGTGCCTTGTCGATGGCGTCTTTATCCAGATCGGTCGCAAAGATGCGCAACTTGGCGTTGGGTGTCAGTTCTGAACGGGGGGCGATTTCCTTGAAGGCAATAGCCAGCGAATAAGCCTCTTCGCCAGTGGAGCAGCCTGCAGACCATGCCCGCAATGTGCCATTGGGCGGGCATGACTTCAAGAGCAGGGGGAGAGCGTTTGTTTGCAGCAGTTCCCATGCTGCCGGGTCTCTGAAAAAGCTGGTTACGCCTATAAGAAGCTCTTTGAACAGAATTTCCGTTTCTTGTGTATTATTCTGAAGAAAGCGGACATACGTCATTATTCGATCAATCTGGTGGATGCTCATGCGCCGTTCAATGCGGCGGTACAGGGTGTTTGTTTTGTACATGGAAAAGTCATGGCCGGTTTTTGTGCGCAGCAAGATGAGTATTTTTTCCAGACCGCTTTGGATATTATCCTCAGCAGAAGTGACGGATGAGCGGATGACCCGCTCATGGTTGATGAATTCAAGAAGCTTTGCGGGGAGTTCTTCCGCCGGGGCTACCATGTCTGCCAGCCCGGCATTGAGCGCGCTTCTGGGCATGCTGTCAAACTTGGCGGTGGATGGGTCTTGGATAAGAACCAGTCCTGCTTTTTCCTTGATGGCCCGCAGTCCCATTGTTCCGTCAGAACCCATGCCGGAAAGGATGATGCCAACGCTGCGGCCCCGCTGGTCTTCGGCCAGAGCGCGGAAGAAAAAATCGATGGGAAGGCGCAGGCCCCGGGGGGCGTCCGGCTTGGATAAATGTAGCACACCATGCAGTATGGACATATCGTGGTTAGGTGGGATTACATAGACGCAATCTGGCTTGACCGGCGTCCTGCTCTTGGCTTGGTGTACCGGCATAGTGGTTGCGCGCTGGAGCAGTTCCGGCAGGAGACCCTTGTGAGTGGGGTCCAGATGCTGGACGATAACAAAGGCCAGGCCGCATTTTTCGGGCACATGCCTGAGGAATAGTTCCAAGGCTTCAAGCCCGCCAGCAGAGGCGCCAAGCCCGACAATGGAAAACGCTCGGCGAGAGTTTTTTTTTGACGGGGGCGTGGCTCCCTGCTTCAAGGATGACGCTTCGTGATGCTTGATTTTTGACTTCATGATGAAGCCATCAGCCAGCAGTGCGCTGTGTGTCTCAATTTATCTGTGCGATAGTAGAACCGTATCTGCATACCCAACTCTCTTGGTCACTTTTCCATCTTGGTATATTCATAATATTATGTTTCTATCCCACATATACACAAGCATCGTCAATACGACACAATAATTGCCGCCACATTGCGTTAGCCTGTCCGTGCGACTATGACACAAGAATACGTAGTCTTTTAAGCAGAGAGTCGCAGGTTCGAGCACCGCAAGGCCCACCATGTCAATGCAAGCGGTTAGCCTTAAACGGGCTGGCCGCTTTTTCTGTTCTGGGGAAGTTTTGGATAAGGAGCTTTTCGTGCGTGTGTCCTAGCGGCAATGTGGCATAGCAAGCAAGGCAGAGAGTTCGCTATCTCGTTGGGCGAAAGGGCTATACGCGATGGAGGGGCTGAGTGGGTCGCGGATGCCGAGAAGACGGGGCATAGGAAGGCCGTAAGGCTGCATGGCAGCAACCGACTGGCGTGTTGGCGTGCTAATGGTTGTGATGGTCGCCCGTGAGGTGACGCATCACCTGCTGCGCCTGTATTTAGCAATGCCCCGTGCAGGCCCGCCGCATGAAGCAGGGGCCGGTTATGGATGCGCGGAGGCGGTTGAACAGTCTGTTCAGCGGGCCGAAGCAGCCTGAGGTGTTTTTGTAGGACTCTGAAATGGTAGAGAATTATGTAGGCCGGAGCCGTGTGGTTCCGGCCTTTTGTTTGTAGGCGGGGTCAAGTTTGTGTGCGCTGAGTGTGGCTTGACGGGATGCTTTTTTGAAACTAAATTCAGTGCTCAAAATAGCATCAAAAAGGAGTCCGTATGGAGACTATTCATGCCTCCAAGACAGTCAGCGTTACCGAGTTGAAGCGCAATCTATCCGCCGTGCTGCGTGAAGCGGGCGATGAGCCTGTTGCCGTGCTCAACCACAACAGGCCGGAAGACTATCTGCTTTCCGCCGCCGTGTATGAGCGGCTTATGGAGCGACTGGAAGACCTTGAGGATGCCAAGATTGTACGTGAGCGGAGCGAAGGGCCGTTTGTGGAAAGGATATGAATGGTCGGCGATAGGGTTTGGCAGCGTATATAAGCGTGTCAATGCAGCAGTAGTGGTTCTATGGTCGCAACTAAATTTTTCTCATGTTCAATGGTAGGAGGGTGTGAGCGTTTATCACCTTAGGCTTGATAAGTTTTCTGATATCTGCCAAGGTCTGGTCTCGAATTGAATAATACTTATACGGAGATGGGTATGCGTGATCATTTGGCTAATATGCTTAATGCTGCTAAGGCTAGTTTTGATGAGTGGGCTCGAGAAAATGCGAGATTCTGTGATTTAAAGCGTGCTCGCTTTGATCTTCCGGGGGGATATCCGTATGGCGAGCGGCACATGCAGTCTATATACTTGCTTCGGTATTACGCGGCCTATTTGGCAGAAACATGTATGTTGTTTGAAGAATTGTCAGAAAATGGCCTTCAGTTTCCAGTGATTACTTCATTTGGATGTGGATCATTATTAGATGCCAAAGCGGCTCAGTATGTTTTTGATGGGGTCTACCGATATAGAGGATATGATATACATGATTGGCATCTAAAAGGAGTAGCGTTGGGAGATGGTTGCGAATTTTGGCAGGGGGATCTATTTCTAGCGCGAGATTTTCCTGATACAACAAACGTATTTCATTTTCCTCGGTCAGTAGGTGATTTAGGAGAAAGAATGAATGAGTTGAGTGGTTCATTGCTCGCTTCTCGACTTCATTCGGATATTATATATGTTACTGCTACATGCAGAAATGATATAGAATATGATTTTGAAAAACTTGTCGCATTTGGTAATTTGTTGACAGGATACAGTCTTGACATTTGGATTAGGCGTTCAGGTCTAGATATAGTTAATTTTTTTGGCAGGAATGGCAGAAATGGAATTGCACAGAAGTACAGCTGGTTTAACGCGGTAAACGATGCTGAGGCAGTGAGCTTCTGTAGTGGAATGGTCGAAAAATGTGAGCAGAGTTCATATATAAATTGCCCGCTCCCTGATTGTCGAGAATACGTTTCTCGATGGCCGACCTTAACTCTCGGTGAATTATCTTATGTTGCCTTGAAATATAAAAGGGATTAATATGGAACATTCGACTATTAATGTCGATGGCGACGATCATAAGGCGTTGCTGCCAGTCATTTTATCAGCAAGTCGATCTACAGACATTCCTGCGTTTTATTCAGAATGGTTTGTAAAGCGTTTGCATGATGGCTTTATTCGATGGAAAAATCCTTTTAATCAGAAAATGCATTACGTGGATTTAAGTTCCGTAGCTGGAGTTGTTTTTTGGTCTAAAAATCCAAAGCCGATTTTTCCTTATCTTAAAATATTAGATGATCGAAAAATAGATTACTATTTTCAGTATACAGTCAACGATTACGAAGTTGATGGATTTGAACCAGGTGTCCCTCGCCTTAAAGACAGGATAGATACTTTTAAGAGGCTGTCTGATAAATTGGGAAAAGATCGTGTTATTTGGAGATTTGATCCGATTTGCTTATCTGACACAATAAGTGTTCATACGATTATCGAAAAAATTGTTAAAGTTGGAGATGAGATTGCGGATTATACAGAGCAACTTGTGATTAGTTTTGTTGATATACAGGCATATTCAAAAGTAAAAAGAAACATTTGTATTAAAGGTTCATGTGCCATGCGGGAGCCTTCTTTAGAAGAACAAGATGTGATTGCGCAAGGAGTCTCTGAGTATGTTGAAACTAAAGGGCTCAATGCGTATACATGCGGAGAGGCTCGGTCTTTTTCTAAGTTTGGAATCGCTCGCAACAAATGTATCGACGGAGAGCTTTTTGCAAAAATTTGCAGTCCAGAGAACTATAGATTGCAAAAGCATCTTGGAATAAAAACTGATCAATTTTCTCTATTGGATGCTAAATGTGGCGAGCTTTCTGTTTGCAAAGATAAAGGGCAAAGAAGTGATTGTGGGTGTATCGAGAGCAAGGATATTGGCATGTATAATACTTGCCCGCATATGTGTATGTACTGTTACGCGAATAACTCAAAAAATGTTGTTTTAAAGAACTACAATTCTCATAGTGCAGATGCTGCTGGTATTGTAAAGGGTTGATGGAAATAATAAAGCCCGAAGTCTTGCGACTCCGGGCTTTCTCATTTCTTCTGTCATTCTATTTAGCTAGCGACCTAACAACCACACTCCGTACACATCTTCCCGCCACCCTCGCAGGGGATGGGATACTCCCCTGTGAAGCAGGCAAGGCAGTAATGGTCCGGCTTCTTCACGGCCTTGAGCAGCCCTTCGATGCTGATGTAGTGCAGACTGTCCAGCCCGATGAAGCGTTCTATCTCTTCAATGGTGTGATTCGCGGCGATAAGCTCCCCCTTTGAGGAGAAGTCTATGCCATAAAAGCACGGGAACCTGATGGGCGGGCAACTGACGCGGAAGTGTATCTCGCGCGCACCAAGCTCGCGCAGCTTCTTCACGCGGGACCGTATGGTGGTGCCCCGCACGATGGAATCGTCCACAATGACAATGCGCTTGCCCTTGATCATCTCCTTAACGGGGTTAATCTTTACCCGCGTGGAGAAGTCGCGCATATCCTGCGAAGGCTGGATGAACGTGCGCCCCACATAGTGGTTGCGTATCATGGCGTGTTCATAGGGCAGCCCGGACTGCTGGGCATAGCCCACCGCGCTGTAAATGCCGGAATCGGGGAAGGGCATCACGTAATCCGCATCCACGTGCGATTCCAGCGCCATCTGGCGGCCCATTTCCTTGCGGCAGGTGTATACCGTTTCCCCGAACACCGTGGAATCGGGCCGCGCAAAGTAGATAAGCTCGAAGATGCAGTGCTTGGTGGGCTGGGGCGGAATGTCCATCTTGTAGCTGGTCACGCTTGTTCCTTCCACCACCACCATCTCGCCCGGTTCCACGGAGCGGATGAGTTCCGCTTCCAGCAGGTCAAAGGCGCAGGTCTCGGAGGCGAACACGTGCGAGCTGCCCACGCGCCCCATCTGCAACGGGCGTATGCCGTGCGGGTCGCGCAGGGCGATGAGCTTGTCGTTTATGAGCAGCAGCAGCGAATAGGCGCCCTTCACGTCTTTGCATGCCCGCAGCACGGCGTCTTCCACGGTGTTGCCGTTCATGTACTTGACGATAAGGTGTACAAACACCTCGCTGTCTATGGTGGTCTGGAAGATGGAACCTTCTTCCTCCAGCCTGCCGCGCAGCTCCATGGTGTTCACCAGATTGCCGTTGTGCGCTATGGCAATGTGCAGGTTCTTGTAGCGCGCCAGAAACGGCTGGGCATTGCGTATGAGCGATGCCCCCGTGGTGGAATAGCGCACATGCCCCATGGCGATGGAACCTTTCAGCTCCTTGCCCAGATGGCGTTCATTGAACACCTCGGGCACAAGGCCCATGCCGCGTTCCTCGCGGATGATCTTGCCGTCCCATGTCACTATGCCGGCACTTTCCTGCCCGCGGTGCTGCTGGGCATACAGGCCGAAATAGGTCAGGCGGGCCGCTTCGGGATGATTGTATATGCCGAAGACACCGCAATATTCGCGTTTCATGCTTCTTCCTTGCAGGCGCGCACTGTCTTGTCGCCTGCGTAGTATTCCTGAAGGCTCTTCACATTCAGGCCGCAGCGGCGTTGTTCGGCTATGGCCATGGCTATGGCCCGCGCCCCGGAAACTGTGGTGGAGTAAGGCACGTTGTAGAGCAGCGTTGCCTGACGGATGGACTTGGAGTCCTCCACCGTGCGTTTGCCGGAGGCGGTGTTCAGCAGCAGGGCCACTTCTCCGTTCTTGATAAAGTCCACAATGTTGGGACGTCCTTCATACACCTTGGCCACGCGGGTGGCGGGGATGCCGTTCTCGCCGAACAGCTGCGCCGTGCCGGTGGTGGCCAGAATTTCAAATCCCAGTTCGTGGAACTTGCGCGCCACATCAAGGATGTTGGTCTTGTCGCGGTCATTGACGGAGATGAACACCTTGCCGGACTGCGGCAGGCGCTGCCCGCAGGCAAGCTGCCCCTTCATGAAGGCTTCTTCGAAGGTGTCCGCAATGCCCATCACCTCGCCTGTGGAGCGCATTTCCGGTCCCAGCAGAATGTCCACGCCGGGGAAGCGGCTGAACGGGAACACAGATTCCTTCACCGAGATGTAGCCGGAGCGGCGCATGGAGGCGGGGTTAAGCTCCTTGATAGTTTTGCCCATCATCACCTGCGTGGCAAGACGCGGCAGCGGCACGCCCGTTGCCTTGGAGACGAACGGTGCGGTACGCGAGGCGCGGGGGTTTACTTCCAGTATGAACACGGTGCCGTCCTTAACGGCGAACTGGATGTTCATAAGCCCCACCACGCGCAGCTCTTTGGCAAGGGCCACGGTCTGGCGGTCAATCTCGTCAATGATGGGCTGCGGCAGCGAATAGGGCGGCAGTGCGCAGGCGGAGTCGCCGGAATGGATGCCCGCTTCCTCTATGTGTTCCATAATGCCCGCAACGTACACGTCCGTGCCGTCGGCAAGGGCGTCCACGTCCACCTCTATGGCGTTCTCAAGGAACTTGTCCAGCAGGATGGGGTGCTCAGGAGCGGTGGTGCCCACCACGTCGCGGAAGTAGGTGGCAAGCTGCTCCTCGTCGTACACCACTTCCATGGCACGTCCGCCCAGCACGTAGGAGGGTCGCACCACCAGCGGATAGGTTATGCTTTCCGCCGCACGGCGCGCCTCATCCAGCGTCATGACCGTGGCGTTGGCGGGTTGGTTGAGTCCCAGCTTTTGTATAAGCGCCTGAAACCGCTCACGGTCTTCCGCGCGGTCAATGGAGTCTGGATGCGTGCCCAGAATGGGCACCCCGGAACGCAGCAGCGGCACGGCAAGGTTCAGCGGGGTCTGCCCGCCAAACTGCACGATCACGCCGTCCGGCTTCTCCAGTTCCACGATGTTCATCACGTCCTCGTAGGTCAGCGGCTCGAAGTACAGCCTGTCCGAGGTGTCGTAGTCCGTGGAAACGGTTTCCGGGTTGGAGTTGACCATGATGGACTGCACGCCCATGTCGCGCAGGGCGAAGGAGGCGTGGCAGCAGCAGTAGTCGAATTCTATGCCCTGCCCGATACGGTTGGGACCGCCGCCGAGGATGATGACCTTTTTACGGTCTTCGGCCACGATTTCTTTACCCGTCTCGTAGGTGGAGTAGTAATAGGGGGTGTAGGCTTCGAACTCGGATGCGCAGGTATCCACCAGATAATAGGTGGGCATAATGCCCATGTCTTTGCGCAGCTGGCGTATGGCCACTTCCGGCTGCTTCCACATGTCCGCCAGCTGGCGGTCAGAGAAGCCGTATTCCTTGGCACGGCGCATCAGGTTCATAAGCTCGGGATTGTCGGGAATGAGCGAATTGGCCCGGCCGAAGTCGCGCAGTTCGTCCTCCACGTCAATGATGTCACGTATCTGGTGCAGGAACCACGGGTCTATCTTGGTCAGGTCGAATATCTCTTCAATGCTCATGCCCATGAGCATGGCGTCGCGGATGTAGAACATGCGCAGGGAGTTGGGCGTGCGCAGCTTGGAGATAACCTCTTCACGCTCCGGCAGGCGGCTGCGGAGGCGGCGTGCCAGCCCTGCCGCGCCTATTTCCAGAGAACGCAGCCCCTTTTGCAGCGATTCCTTGAAGGTGCGGCCTATGGACATGGCCTCGCCCACACTCTTCATGGCGGTGTTCAGTTCGTCTTTTGCACCGGGAAATTTTTCAAAGGTGAAGCGCGGAATCTTGGTCACCACGTAGTCTATGGTCGGTTCAAAGGAGGCCATGGTCTCGCGGGTGATGTCGTTGGGAATCTCGTCCAGCGTGTAGCCCACGGCAAGTTTGGCCGCGATTTTGGCGATGGGAAAGCCCGTTGCCTTGGACGCCAGTGCGGAAGAACGGCTCACGCGGGGGTTCATCTCTATGACCACCAGTTCGCCGTTTTCCGGGTTCACGCCGAACTGCACGTTGGAACCGCCCGTTTCCACGCCTATCTCGCGCATGATGGCGATGGAGGCATCGCGCATCTTCTGGTATTCAAGGTCGGTCAGGGTCTGCGAGGGGGCAACGGTGATGGAGTCGCCCGTGTGCACGCCCATGGGGTCAAAGTTCTCGATGGAACAGATGATGACGCAGTTGTCGGCCTTGTCGCGCATGACCTCCATCTCAAATTCCTTCCAGCCCAGCACCGACTGCTCCAGCAGCACCTCTGACTGGATGGACGCCGCAAGCCCCTGCGAGGCGATGTGCTCCAGATCTTCCATGTTGTAGGCAATGCCGCCGCCCTTGCCGCCAAGCGTGAACGCGGGGCGGATGATGATGGGGAAGGGCATTTCTTCGCCAATGCGGCGTACATCGTCCATGGAGCGGGCAATGTGGGAAAGCGGCACCTTAAGGCCGATGTTCTCCATGGCCGCACGGAACAGCTCGCGGCTTTCCGCCTTTTCTATCACCGCTTCCGTGGCCCCTATGAGTTCCACGCCGCATTCTTCCAGCACGCCCATCTTGGCTACGGCAAGGGCGGTGTTCAGCCCGGTCTGCCCGCCAAGGGTGGGCAGCAGGGCGCAGGGGCGTTCCTTGCGGATGATGGCGGCCACGGTTTCCGGCTCAATGGGTTCAATGTAGGTGCGGTCTGCAAGGTCCGGGTCGGTCATGATGGTGGCGGGGTTGGAGTTCACCAGCACCACCTCGTAGCCTTCCTCCTTGAGCGCCTTCACCGCCTGCGTGCCGGAGTAGTCGAATTCGCAGGCCTGCCCGATGACAATGGGTCCGGAGCCTATGACCATGATGCGCTTTAAGTCAGTCCTTTTTGGCATGTCTCGATTATTCCCTGTGTAGGAGCCTGTTCCGGTCCCTGTTTAGCTGGCTGTTGGATCGGGTCTTTCCTGCCTGTGCGGCACGGGCCGGAGCCGCCCCGCGCGGGGGTGCGGCAGGCGGTACCGTGCGGCCGTGTATTCCTCTCGGGAATGATAGGGCACGCCCTTCACAAGGAGGCGTCTTGTATGCGACGCCCCCGCCTGAAACCCTCATTCCCTACTATATGAAGCAACGCTTTAGCAAGGACAGAAACCGGGTTGTCAGCCTGCCGGGAGCATGCAATAAATTGGCTATGTTGCGTGCCGGACGGGCGTGGCACCCTGCGCAGCCCCGCCGTTTTTTCCACACACCGCGTAAGGAACAGGCAAAAAACGCATGTTGCTCCCCATTCTCGCAGGTGTAATCGGCCTTCTTACGGGCTGCATGTATGCCGCCGTGGTGAACCGCTTTCTTGCCGGTACACGCGAAGACGCGCATGCGGGTGCTCTCACGGGCAGCCGCTACAGGCCGCATTCCGGGTGCAGGGCCTGCCGTGCGCGCCGTCACGGGCGCTATGCTCTGCCGGTGCTGGGATACCTGCTTGCACGGGGCCGCTGCCCTGCCTGCGGCACATCGCTGCCATCGGCCAACCTGCTGCTGCCCGTGGCCTCCTGCCTGTGGGCGGTGGCCGCTGCCGTACAGGTTCTGCCTGTTGCTGCACCCGGCTCAGGGATCGGGTCAGGAGTCGCCACGGCACTCGGCCCGCTTCCGGGTTTCTCTGCGGAAATGGGCACAGCCTTGGCGCAGTGGCTGGGCCTTATGGCCGTGGGGGCCATTCTGCTCATGGCTTCCGCCATTGATATGGAATGCTACCTGCTGCCCGATGTGCTCACCCTGCCCGGAGCCGTTTTCGCGTTTATTGTCTCCGTGCTGCCCATGGGTATGGCCCCGGAACAGGCACTGCTGGGCAGCGTGACAGGAGCGGGCTTGCTGTGGCTGATGCAGCGTGCCTATCGGCTGCTGGGAACGGAAGGCGTGGGCACAGGTGATGTAAAGCTCATGCTCATGCTGGGCGCGCTGAGCGGGCTGGCCGGTCTGCCCGTGCTGTTCACCGTGGCTGCGGTAAGCGCCCTGCTTTTCCACGCCTGTGCCAGCCTTGCCCGCCTGTTGCATCTTGCCGCCGCCGCACGCCCCGTGCGCCGCATGATCCCCTTCGGCCCTTTTCTCTCCCTTGGCGGCATGGTGCAGGTGCTGTGGGGCGAGCGGCTTGCGGCATGGCTTTCCTGAATTTCCGCAAGCTTGGCGGCACGTATGGCGCTGCGCACGAAATGCTTGCCCTTGCCCCGCATGCTTGGTACTCCCCGATAGCGATATGAGCCTGCGTGAGGGCTGCGGCCCCAAACTGCCCGGTGAAATTTCTGCTTTCGCAGAGCGTTCAATAGGGTACACTGCATGGCGCAAGAACCATTCAGGCCTGACAAGAGGAGGAAGTGCATGCTCGCAATCCTGAAGTACAAGGCGGGAAACCAGACCAGCGTCCGCCGCGCTCTGGACCACCTTGGTATTCCCTGCGCCATAACGGCCGATCCGGACGAGATAATGGCCGCACAGGGCATCATCTTTCCCGGTGTGGGAGCGGCGGGTCAGGCCATGGACGAACTGGTGGCCACCGGGCTGGACACGGTGCTCAAGAATGCCGTGGAAGCGGGTAAACCCCTGCTGGGCATCTGTGTGGGCTGCCAGATCATGCTGGACTACAGCCAGGAGAATGACACCAAGGCGCTGGGCATAATCCCCGGCCAGTGCAATCTCTTCAACCCCGCGTGGGAAGAGGAAGACGGCACTCCCATCCGCGTGCCCCACATGGGCTGGAACAGGCTTACCCTGCGTAAGACCTGCGAACTGATGCGCGGCATAGAATCCGATGCGGAATTTTATTTCGTGCACAGCTACTACCCCGCCCCGGACCCGGAATACGTCATTGCCACCACCCATTACGGGCACGAGTTCTGCGCCATACACGGCGGTCCCGGCCTGTGGGCGGTGCAGTTCCATCCGGAAAAAAGCGGCAGGCCGGGTCTGAAGTTCCTGCAAAATTTCCACGTCTACTGCCGGGAGGCCGCCCATGCTGAGTAAACGCATCATCCCCTGCCTTGACGTGCGCAACGGTGTGCTGACCAAGGGTGTTAAATTTCAGGGAAATGTGGACATAGGCGACCCTGTTCTCACTGCCAGGAAGTACTACGAGGAAGGCGCGGACGAGATCGTGTTTTACGATATCACGGCCTCCCACGAAGGGCGCGGCATCTTTCTGGATGTTGTGGAAAAGGTGGCTTCCACCATCTTCATCCCCTTCTCCGTAGGCGGCGGCATCAACTCCGTGGACGACATGCGCGATGCGCTGAACGCAGGTGCGGAAAAGATTTCCATAAACTCCGGCGCGGTGAAGAACCCGGATATCATCAGCGAAGGTGCTGTGCGGTTTGGTTCGCAGGCCATTGTGCTGGGCATGGACGTAAAGCAGGTGGACAAGACCGGCGATATTCCCTCCGGGTATGAGATTGTCATCCACGGCGGACGCAAGCACATGGGCATGGACGCCATAGAATGGGCCAAGACCGCGGAGGCGCTGGGTGCAGGGGAAATCTGCGTCAATTCCATTGATGCGGACGGCACCAAGGACGGCTATGAACTGACCCTTACCCGCATGATATCGGAAGCGGTTTCCATTCCGGTCATTGCTTCCGGCGGCGCGGGCAACCCCCGCCACATGTACGAGGCGCTTACCGAGGGCAAGGCTACGGCGGCGCTCATTGCCTCCATAGTGCATTACGGCGAATACACCATCCCGGACCTTAAGCGGCAGATTCACGCCATGGGCGCAAAAATGCGCATGGTGTGGTAACGGGCAAGCGGCCAGCAGCCCCCTACAGGCTATTCCCACAGGTAACCCATTGACAAAAAAAGTTTCTCTTCTTCCCCCTGCGCGCGCGCTGGCGCTGGAATGCGTGAACGATATCCTTGAGCACGGGCACGACCTGCAATCGGTGCTGGACGGCAAGCTCCGCAGCGTGCGCATATCCATGCCCGATGCCGCCCTGTGCACGGAACTGGTTTACGGATACGTGCGCCTGCGCGACCGCATCCACGCCCTGCTTTCCCGGTTCCTCAAGGACAGCGCCAAGCTGCCGCCCAAACACCGCCTTGCCCTGGGGCTGGCGGCATATGAGATGCTGTATCTGGACCGCATTCCTACCTACGCCTCGGTGGATTGGTGCGTCAGCTACTCCAAGCGGCAGTTTTCTGCCGGTCTCGGCAAGCTTACCAACGCCGTGCTGCGCAATCTGGACCGCATGGGCGAAGCCGCTCATGATATCGACACCGTGTGTCCGCCCCATCTTTCGCAGGCAGAGCGGCTGGCTCTGTGGTACTCCTGCCCGCAGTGGATAGTGGAGATGTGGCTTGCGGGCTACGGCGAAGAGACAGCGCGCGTTTTTCTGGAGGCGGGCATTTCCGCCGCCCCGGTGGGCCTGCGGGTGAACCGGACCAAGCCCGATGCGGAAGCGTTGGCGCAGGAGCTTGCCGCGCACCCGGACTGCCTGCGGCGGGAAGGATTCGGGCTGCTTTTCCCTGCGGGGCATGCGCCCACGGGGATGAAGTCCATGCTGGCGGAAGGCCGCATCTCACGGCAGTCGCTTGCCTCGCAACAGGTGCTGGAGGCCGCCCGCCCGCAGGTGTGGCAGGGCCCCGTATGGGACTGCTGCTGCGGACGCGGCGGGAAGACCACTGCCCTGCTGGAAGCCGGCGTGCCCGTGCGCTACGCGAGCGATACCTCGCGCGAACGGCTGCTTGGAATGCGTGAAGAAATGGAGCGGCTGGGCCTTGAACCGCCGTTCTCCCTGCTGCGTTCCGCCACGGAACCGCCACTGGACGAAGTGTGGACGGAAATTGGAAGTTCCAGCTTCCGAACCGTTTTGGCGGATGTGCCCTGCTCCGGTCTGGGCACGTTGTCCCGCAGACCGGACGCCCGGTATCACCGGACGCAGGAGGGCGTGCGTTCCCTCGTGGAAACGCAGGCTGCCATTTTGGATAATGCCTTTACCCAGCTTGCCCCCAAAGGCAAGCTTGTCTACATGACATGCACCATGAATCCGGATGAGAATGAACGGCAGATAGCCGCCTTTCTCGCCCGTACCCCCGCCGCCGCCTGCGAACAGGAATGGCACACCCCGCACGATACTGCCTGCCGGGAGTTTTTCTATCTGGCTGTGCTGCGCAAAGCATAGAAAAACCGCCCCGCGGCAATGCTGCGGGGCGGCTTGAAGAGTCTTCAAGAGGTTGGGGCTGTTATTCCTGCGCTTTCAGTTCATTCCGCTCATTCAGGTCGTCCAGCGTGATGAGGTCATTGAGCAGGTCATGCTCGATGGTGCATTCGTTTTCGCCCACGCAGTTGGTGCACGGGCCGGGGTAATCCATGTTGGGCATAGGAACCTCCTCGCGAGAACTGTATTGTCCCGCCATACTGAACCGGGCGTCCCTGTTGCAGGGGGTCTGCCCGGCTTTCTGATTATCTGACTGTCTGACTGTTTTCCTGTCAGACTCTCTGTCCGATTTTCTGACCTTCCAGTAGACAGAGCATGTGTTCTGTCTGTCTGTCACCGTTCCGTTAATCTGCCGTCTATGCGGGCAGGTCGGAACGGTGCGCCGCCTTTTCCGGCGGCATGGAGAGAGAATAGTCACCCCCGCTTTGTTGGCAAGGCACAAATGGAAATAATTTTCATTATCATTATGAAGGCTGCCCCGCTGATGTCTTTAAGAGGGCACCGTCGGCAGCCCGTTACCGTATCCCGCTGCGGCAGGCCGTCGCGGCAGCCCGTTACCGTATCCCGTTGCGGCATCCCGTCATGGCAGACCACTGCGGCGGACCATTGCCACAGGCCATTCCGGCAAATTCAGGAAAAGGCAGGGAGCTTCCGGCGATTGCAGACAGGGTCAGGCAAGCCGGGGCTGCGGGCGAAACGGCAGATAGCCGGAGGGCATCTTGTCCTTCAGTTGCACGCCGGAAAGCCGCATGGCAAAGGCGTTTTCCACCAGATAGGCCAGTTTGCGCACGCCCATATCCACGCTCAGGCCTCCCTCCCGCACGTTGGAAATGCAGTTGCGTGCCTCATCCGTTACCCCCACGCGGGGTGCAAAGGTCATATATACGCCCAGCGAGTTGGGAGAACTGAGGCCCGGCCGCTCACCGATAAGCATGACCACCAGCCGTGCGCTCAGCAGTTCGGCCACCTCGTCGCCCACGGCCACCCGGCCCTGGTCCACAAGGCACACCGGCGCATAGCTGAGGCCGCCGTAGCGCAGGGAATCGAGAAACTGCACGGCGAAGGGCACGGCGTTTTCGTGCACCGCACGCGAAGACAGGCCGTTGCTTATGACCACGCACACATCCGCCCCCCGCGACTCCGGCCCGAGGGCGCGCAGCCGCTCCCGCGAGGCTTCCGAAAGCCGCCTGCCCAGATCGGGACGGGTGAGAAATTCTCCCCGGTCGGCCACCGCGCTGTGCAGTTGCAGGCAGGAATGGCCCTGCCGTTCCAGCGCGGAAGATACCGCATCCATGGCAAAGGGTTGCAGCACGGCATCCCGCGCCTGCGCATGGGCAAGGCGAAAGGCGAGGCTTTCGGAAAGGGGCAGGCTCACGCCGCAGCGGCCGAGGCTTATGCGCGCATCGGTGAACTGCTTGAGTTCCGCCCACGGGTCTTCCGTAACTATGGTCTGCCGGGTGGTGTTCATATTGGCTGGCTCCCTGTGCGGCCCGTTATGCCATCATATCCGATGCAAGCGCCCGCAGCCTGCCGCCCGCACCGGGGGGAAGCAACCTGCCCGCACTGTCGTGTATGCCCATGGACTCCAGCCACGCGGCGAACTCCGGCGCAGGGCGCTTGCCCAGCAGAGCGCGAAGGTAGGCTGCGTCATGGAACGAGGTGGACTGATAATTGAGCATGATATCGTCCGCGCCGGGAATGCCCATGATGAAATTGCATCCGGCGTTGCCCAGCAGGGTGAGCAGCATGTCCATATCGTCCTGATCGGCCTCCGCATGGTTGGTGTAGCAGATGTCCACCCCCATGGGCAGCCCCAGCAATTTGCCGCAGAAATGATCTTCCAGCCCGGCGCGGATGATCTGCTTGCCGTTGAACAGGTATTCCGGGCCGATAAAGCCCACCACGGTGTTCACCAGCAACGGGCGGAACCGCCGGGCCACGGCATAGGCCCGCACCTCCAGCGTCTGCTGGTCCACGCCGTGGTGCGCGTTTGCGGAAAGCGCGCTGCCCTGCCCGGTTTCAAAATACATGCAGTCTGTTCCCACGGTGCCGCGTCCCAGCGACAGGGTTGCCTGATGCGCCTCTTCCAGCAGGGCCAGCGATATGCCGAAGCTGGCGTTGGCCTTTTCCGTTCCCGCGATGGACTGGAAACACAGGTCCACGGGTGCGCCGCCCGCCATGACTTCCATGGCTGTGGTCACATGGGTGAGTACGCAGGTCTGGGTGGGAATGGCGTACCGCTGCACGACGGAATCCAGCAGGTCCAGCAGCCGGGAAATGTTCTCCACGCTGTCCGTGGCCGGATTTATGCCGATGACCGCATCGCCGCAGCCGTATTGCAGGCCGTCTATGGTGGAAGCCAGAATGCCCTTGAGGTCATCGGTGGGATGGTTGGGCTGCAGCCGCACGGAAAAATGGCCCGGCAACCCTATGGTGTTTCTGAATCGGGTTACCACCTCGCACCGGGATGCCACCAGCACCAGATCCTGCAACCGCATGAGCTTGCACACCGCCGCAACCATTTCCGGCGTAAGCCCCGGAGCAAGGCGGGAAAGGGCGGCGGTATCTGCCGCATCGGTCAGCAGCCAGTCGCGCAGTTGGCCCACCGTGAACCCGCTGACCGGGGCAAAGGCCGCGGTATCGTGCGTATCCTGAATAAGACGGGTTACCTCGTCTTCTTCATAGGGCACCACGCATTCATTCAGAAACCGTTTGAGCGGCACGTCTGCAAGCGTCATCTGCGCCTTGACGCGCTCCTCTTCCGAACGGGCAGCCACCCCGGCCAGCACATCTCCCGACCGCAGGGGCGATGCCTTGGCCAGCAGTTCGCGCAATGGTGCGTTGCGGTTCATAGATTCCACTCACGGTTCAATGATTGGAGAAACAGCCCCGCCGGGGTCTCCGGCGGGGCACCATATGGCTATTTTGCGAAGTAGGTATCCGGAAGATACATGGCAATCTGCGGAAAGGCCATGACAAGTCCCAGCCCCAGCACCATGATAATGACAAAGGGCACGATGGAGCTGTAGATGTCTGCCAGCGTCACCTCTTTGGGGGCCATGGCCTTCATGAGGAACAGGTTGTACCCGAAGGGCGGGGTCATGTAGGCAATCTGGCAGGTTACCGTATAGAGCACGCCGTACCAGATGGGATTGAAGCCCAGCGAGATGATAAGCGGAATATACAGCGGGGCCACGATAACCAGCATGGCCGTGTCGTCCAGAAACATGCCCATGATGATGTAGGAAACCTGCATCATGATGAGCACGCCCCACGGCGTGAGGCCCCATTCATCCAGAAACAGGCTCTTGATGGCGTGCACCGCGCCCAGCCCGTCGAACACGGCACCGAAGCACAGGGCAGCCATGATGATCCACATGAACATGCAGCTTACGCTGAGGGTCTGATGCAGGGTGTCGTCCATGACCTTGCGGGTAAGTCTTCCCTTGCACAGGGCAGCCAGCGTGGCGGCAGCAGCCCCCACGGCAGAGCTTTCCACAAGGCTGGTCAGCCCCATCATGAAGAAGCCGGTAACGGAGAAGATGATGGCCAGCGGCAGCAGCCCGGCCAGCAGGAGGGAGTATTTCTCCTTTTTGGGGATATCGCGTTCCTCGGCGGAAAGGGCCGGGCCCATGGCGGGGTTAATCTTGCAGCGGATGACAATGTACGCGATGAACATGGCCGCAAAGAGCAGGCCGGGGCCTACGCCCGCAAGCCACAGCTTGCTCACGGGCTGGCGGGCTATCATGCCGTACAGCACCAGCACGATGCTGGGCGGCACCATGATGCCGAGGGAGCTGCCCGCCTGTATCACGCCCGTGACCATGCGTTTGTCGTATCCGCGCTTGAGCATCTCCGGCAGGGCTATGGATGAGCCGATGGCCATGCCTGCCACACTCAGCCCGTTCATGGCGGAAATGGCCACCATGAGCACCACGGTGCCTATGGCCAGACCGCCGTGCAGCGGTCCCATCCAAACATGGATCATGCGGTACAGGTCGTTGGCAATGCCGGATTCCGAGAGCATGTACCCCATGTAGATGAACAGCGGCAGCGTGAGCAGCGGGAACCAGTTCAGCAGCGAGATGCTGGCGTTGAACGGCATCTCCGAGCCGCCGTCGCCCCAAAGAAGCAGCGCAGCCATGGCACCGATGAAGCCGATGGCCCCGAACACCCGCTGCCCTGTCAGCAACAGCAGCATGAGGGATGAGCCCATCAGCAGAGCAATCATTTCGTAACTCATGGAATAAGCTCTCCCTTGGCTCTTGCGATATCCTTGAACAGTTCCGAAAAGGCCTGCAGCAGCATCATGAAAATGCCGAACACCATGATGCACTTGATGGGTGCCATGGGGGGGGCCCATGCGGAATAGTTGGTCTGGTTGTATTCAATGGAATACGCGGTGCTGGAGATGCCGCCGTACAGCAGCACGATAAGGTAGATGATGAGAAACAAGGACGTGAAGACATCTACCTTGGACTGTTTGCGTCTGGACCAGCGGGAATAGAGCACGTCCATGCGCACATGGGCGTGGAGGAGCAGGGAAAAGCCTCCTCCCAGCAGGTAGTAGGCGGCCATGGAAAACTGCGCCATCTCCACCGCCCAGATGACTGGAGAATTGAACAGGGTTCGGGAAATGGCCGAATACAGCAGTATGCCCATCATGAGGAACACCATATACAGCGCAACCTTGCCCACGAGCCGGTTGATGGCGTCCACATAGCGCACATATATTCTGATAAAATTTGGCACGATACACTCGTTGACGGAATTGAATGTTGCGTTTGACGGACCACGTACCCGGCTTTGCCCCGGAAGGGGCGCGGATTGCCCGGCAGGGCAGCTGTACATGGACGGGTATGGTACTGGGCACCGGGTCCGCCCTGCCCGGAACAAGGCCCTGTGCGGCGGGCCGCACAGGGCCGGTTCAACGTCATGAAGCCTGATGAGCATGGCAGGAAGCAGGCATGCGCCCCCGCACGTCACCGGACCCGACTAGTAGCGGTAGGGCTTTCCGGCCTTTTTCATGGTGTCCACATAGTTTTTGAGAATGGACACAATCTTTGCGCTGCGCGGGCTGTTGGCGGCCACTTCATCCCAGTACTTCTCTGCCTCGGCTTCCACGATGCTCCATTCATCTTCGGGAATGGTGGTAAGCTCCAGCTTGCCGCCCGTGACGCGGTAGTGCGCCTCGCCCCACCAGTACCAGTGCAGGCGGTAGTAGTTGGAGCTGTCCATGGACAGGCGGAACAGGGTCTTCAGATGTTCGGGCACGGCATCCCACTTGTCGCTGTTGGCAAAGTAGGAGCCGCACCATGCGCCGGAAATGTTGTTGGTGAGGTAGTATTTGGTCACATCGGCCCAGCCCACGGTGTAGTCTTCGGTAATGCCGGACCACGCCACGCCGTCCAGTTCGCCTGTCTGCAGGGCGACTTCCACGTCTTCCCACGGCAGGGTCACGGGCACCACGCCGAACCGGCTGAGGAACTTGCCGCCCGTGGGGAAGGTGAACACGCGCTTGCCCTTCAGGTCACTCAGGGAGCGTATGGGGGCCACGGTGGCAAAGTTGCAGGGGTCCCACGCGCCCGCGCCAAGCCATGTAACGCCCTTTACCTCTGCATAAGCCTCTTCCCATATTTCATTGAGCCCGTAATGGTTGAACAGGGTGGGCACATCCAGCGAGTAGCGCGAGGCAAAGGGAAAATACGCGGCGAAGATGGAGACATCCACGGGGGCGGCGATGGAATCGTCATCGCTCTGCACGGCATCGATGGTGCCGCGCTGCATGGCGCGGAACAACTCGCCGGTGGGGATCAGCTGGTCGGCATGGTATAGTTCTATGACCATCTCCCCGTTGGCAGCCTTGTTGAAGGCATCAATCTGCGGCTTGATGACATGCTCCGCGAGGGCGGGACCGGCATAGGTCTGCATACGCCAGCGGATGGGGGTTTTCTTGCTGGCATGCACGAAAGGCGCATTCACGGTTGCGGCGGCCACTGCGGCTGTGGCTCCCACGCCTGCCTTCTTCAGAAATTCTCTTCTCTTCATGTCTGTCTCCGATCGATGTGTTTGGTCGCCCAACCATCAGCAGGACGCGCACCACGGGCCACTGCCCGCGTCGACATCTAATGCGCGCTGCCTGAAGGTTGGGCGGTTCTGGTCAGGTTGTCCGCACGTGCCTTCCGGAGATTGAAGCGGTCAGCATTCAGCATTCTCTGAACGCACATTCCGTCTTGCCACTCCCGGCAGGTTGCTCAGTAGGCTGCGTTGCTTTGAGCAAGAACCGTTCCCCGCGACAGCCGCATCGGAGAGGTTGAAAGATTATCTCTATAAAATGAGTGATATAGCTCGTCAAAAAAAGAGTTTTTTCTTTTTCAAACCCGGCGGAAGCTCTTGGAAGCGCTTTTGGCAGGTGAAAAATACGCCATTTTTTACAATTTTATCATAAATTGGCATAGTGACTTTAACAAAATTGAAAATCTAATGTTATCCTTGTAATTCCATGGCTTCAGACCACTCATGCTCAGCCATGGGCTGCAACAGCCGGACAAGCGGTGCTCCGGAAGACAATAATGCGCCTCAGAAGGCTGTGTTGTACAATTTTGTTATTTGAGGAATGGGGTGTGCGCATGCCTTACGGCTGGCACGGCATGAACGGGCTTGGTCAGGCCCGCCAAGCGTGGTCAGGGGCGGACGGACATGATCAGAACCGACAGGCGTGGTCAGAGTCAGCGGATATGGCCAGAGCCGGCGGATATGTGAGAGCCGGGCGGCATGGTCAGGTGGCGGCGGTGGCGGGGCCGCCGTGCGGCGGGGTAGGAGGATGCCGGACAGCGATTCCCCGACCCTGCCGCCGCACGGCAGAAAGCGTGACAACCCTGCCTACAGAAACACTTCCGGCTGCTTAGGCGCACTGAACAGACTGTTCAGCCGCTTGCGTGCCTCCATGACCGGACCGGGCTTGATGCTGCGTGCCTGCACGGGGCATTGCTTGATACAGGCGCAGCAGGTGATGCAGGCTTCTATGTTAATGGCAGCGCTGTCATAAGGAGAAATTGCTCCTGCGGGGCACACGGCGGCACACTGCCCGCACCGGGCGCAGGCATCGCTTACCGCGATGAAATCCACCGACCACAGCACCGTGTTCTTCTGTGACGGGTATTCTCCCGGCACAGCAATGCCCTTATGCGCAGAAAGATCTGACATGTTTTGCAGCTTGGCGCGTACCCGGCTGCCAAAGTCTTTTGCGTGGGCAAGGTCGTCTGCATTGGGTCTGCCGTGAGCCGTGGGAAGGGTTTCGCAAGAGAACGAATGTTCACCAATGTATGCTGCGGCGGCAACGGGAACGCCCCCGCATTCCGCCATAAGGTGTTGCAGTTCGGCCAGAGCGTCCTCATATGCGCGGTTGCCGTACACTGCAACGCATATCACCGGAACCTGCTGCACACGGATGCTGCGGAGCCATTCTGCTGCCAGTGCAGGAATTCTGCCCATGTATACGGGCATGCCGACCACGAGGACGGTATCTGCCGTGATGTTACGCAGGGCTGCCGCCCTTGCCTCCGGTGTGGTGATGTCTGCGTGCTCTGCCACGGAGGCTCCGTTGTTTTCGTTTGTTTCGTTGGCTCCATTGGATCCATTGGCGCCATGGCCGCTGTGCCCCAACACTCCCTGCGCGATGCTTTGCAGCAACGTGCGCGTGGTTCCGGTGGGGGAAAAGTAAAGCAACGTAACCGACCCAATGTTCATGGTCATTCTCCGTTTCGTATAGGCTGCGCCCTGTGTGTCCGTTTGCATCCAGCATGTCATGCCGATGTGTCAGCGCCCACTTACTACCGGATTGAGCAGACTGTAAATACCGCGTGATGACCGTGACCCATCAATGTTGCGGAACCGCATGCCCGTGCAATTGCGGGCAGACCGTGCGCTTCTGTCTGTGTGGCCTGTGGCCATACCGATGGTGCGGGGGCAGGGAGTGGGAAAAGTAGCGGGTGCGGCTGTTCTGAAAAGACATGTAAAAGCATGGTGTTATGGCGCGTTCAGCACCCTGTTTGCATGATCTGCGTCTGGACGGAGGCGGCGGAGCGGATGTGTTTGCACGGATTGGTTGAGTAATCACTATTTATCATTGACAGCGACACTGGATGAGTCCTACTTGTGAAACGCATCACAATGATGTGAGCGCTCAATCAAATGAGACGGAGGGAACATGAATATCATTCTGGGATTTGTGCTGTACGCGGTGGCAGTAATCACCTGTGTGTGGCTGGCGCGTGAGGCTTCGCGGCGGCTGAGTTTTCATCATTCCAGCCTGTGCGGTACCGGACGCCTGCGCAAGGGGCTTCGCCCCATGCGGCATCAGGCTGAGCATTTGTGCCTTGGCATGATGTGTCCTTCACATGATGCCGATTGCGTGAGACGGCGGGGATAGCCGTCCCTGCGGACGGGCTGCTGACAGCCGGAAGAAAGATTGTGTCTTATCACAAGGCAGAAGGCCGGGGTGAACGCGCTCACCCCGGCCTTTTTCTGTTTTGATTCTCCTGCTCCGGCTTTGTGTCATCCGACCGGTGGAGAAGGGCCTTTCCGCAGGCTGCTACCGCTTGGGCGTTGTGGCCTCATCCACAAGGTAGAGCACGTTGCGGTAGGGAATGGTGGCGTGCAGGGCAAGGCCTACCTCGCAGGTACGCGAGGTGGAGTAGCCCTCTGAACAGTGTTCCACCTGCGCCTTAAGCTCCGCAAGCGCGGCCTTGTTCAGTTCCGGGTAGCTGAAGCCCCGGTCGCCTGCAAAGCCGCAGCAGAACACGTTTTCCGGTACAACGACCTTTTCTGCGCAGAGCTGTGCGAGCTGGGCGAACTTGGCATCCAGCCCCAGCTTGCGCGAGGTGCAGGTGGTGTGCACCGCGATGGTCTTGGGTTGCCTGGTGAAGGTGAGCTTGTCCTGCAGGTGCGTAAGGGCAAACTCGATGGGTTCCAGCAGGGTGAGGCGTTTATCCAGCGTCTCCTTCATGCGGTACAGGCAGGGGCTGGTATCGCAGAGCACGGGGTATTCGCCATTGTTGCTGGCCTTGAGCAGGGCTTCGGAAAGTTCCTTGGCCTTCATGTCTGCCTGCGCGTCAAACCCCTTGGATTCAAAGGCCTGACCACAGCACAGCTCGCCCAGCCTGTCGGGGAAGACGACCTCGTACCCGGCCTTGAGCAGCAGGGCGATGGTCTTGCGGGGCAGGTCCATCTTTTCCGGGTCGCTCTGGGCGGGACCCATGGTGCGGCTGATGCAACTGGGGAAGTAGACCACCTTGTGCGGGTTGGAATCGTTGACGGGAACGGGTTTGACAGGGCTGAGGCCCTTGGGCATCTGCCTGTTCCACAGGGGCAGCTTTTTGAGTGTTGCCACGCGCAGCACCATGGAGCCGGTATCCATAACCTTGGTGCCCAGCAGGCGGTGGGCAAGGTTTACACCCTTAAGGGTAACGCCCACGGTCTTTGCCACGGTACCGAATTTGGTGGCGACCCACTGGGCCGATTTTTGCTGGCACGGGGTGACGCTGTCTGCCCGCAGGCGCTTGATGAAGCTGCCCGTGTTTATGGAAACGGGACAGCGCGTGGCGCACAGGCCGTCTGTGGCGCAGGTGTTATCGCCAAAATAGCTGAAGTCTGAGAAGAGCTTTTTGAGCAGCTTGTCTTTTTCGTCAGAGGCCTTCATGCGGCTTATCTCGCGCCATGCGGTAATGCGCTGGCGCGGGGTGAAGGTGACATTGCGCGAGGGGCAGATAGGTTCGCAGAAGCCGCACTCTATGCAGGTATCCACAATGGAGTGCGCGGGGGGCAGGGGCTTGAGGTTGCGCAGGTGCGCTTCTGCGTCTTCGTTAATGATGACGCCGGGATTGAGCAGGCCGTAGGGGTCGAAGATGGCCTTGATTTCTTTCATCAGGCGGTAGGCTTCTGCGCCCCATTCCATTTCCACAAAGGGAGCCATGTTGCGCCCGGTGCCGTGCTCCGCCTTGAGCGAGCCGTCGTATTCCTTGACCACCATGGAACAGACTTCATCCATGAAGCCCTGATAGCGGGTGATCTCGCGCGGGTCGGAAAAGTCCTGCGTAAACACGAAGTGCAGGTTGCCCTCCAGCGCGTGCCCGAAGATGATGGCCTCGTTGTATTCGTACTTTTTCAGCAGTTCCTGCAATTGCAGCGTGGCTTTGGCGAGATCCTTGATGGGGAAGGCCACGTCTTCGATGATAACCGTTGTGCCCACGCGGCGCACGGCGCCCACTGCGGGGAACAGGCCCTTGCGCACGGCCCACAGTTTGTTGAATTCTTCCGGGATATCGGTGAATTCCACTTCGCCCAGCTTGGGAATGTGGGTGATGGAGGCGGTGACAGCGGCGATTTGCTTTTCCAGCTGTTCCTTGGTGGCGGCGCGGGTTTCCACAAGCAGGGCGGTGGTGTTGTCCGCAATGTCGCCCATAAGGCAGGCGGGCATGCCAGGCTTGCCGCATACGGAACGCAGGGCGCGGTCATCCATCAGTTCTACGGCGGAAACAGGGGTTTCGCGCAGGGTTATGGTGGCCTCGCACGCGGACTTGATGTCCGGGAAGAAGATGAGGGCGGAAGCCTTGTGCGGGTGCTCCACCACGGTGCGGTAGGTTACTTCTGCAATGAAGCCCAGCGAGCCTTCCGAGCCGACCATGAGGTGCTGGATGATGTCGAAGGGGTCTTCGAAATCGACCAGCGCGTTCAGGCTGTAGCCCGTGGTGTTTTTTATCTTGAACTTGCGGCTGATGAGGTCTGCGAGGGCGGTGTTGGAGGCTACCTCCTGCCGCAGCAGGCGCAGGTTTTCCAGCATGCCGGGATGCCTGCGGGAAAATTCCGCACGGCTTTTGTCATCGGCGGTATCCAGCACCGTGCCGTCGTACATGACGAGGCGCATGGAGCCCAGCGTTTTGTAGCTGTTTTCCGCCACGCCGCAGCACATGCCGGAGGCGTTGTTGGCCACGATGCCGCCAATCTTGGCGCTATCTATGGAGGCGGGGTCCGGGCCTATCTTTTTGCCGAACTCTGCCAGCAGCCGGTTGGCATGCGTGCCGATGATGCCGGGTTGCAGCGAGATGCGGGTGGCGTTGTCGAAGATGCGGAACCGACGCCAGCCATCGCCCAGCCGGACCAGCACGGAATTGGAAATGGCCTGCCCGGAAAGGCTGGTGCCGGCGGCGCGGAAGGTGACGGCAACGCGGTATTTATTGGCCAGCTTGAGGATGTGGATGATCTCTTCTTCCGCGTTGGTATCTACCACCATTTTGGGGATGAGGCGGTAGAAGCTGGCGTCCGTGCCGTAGGCGAGGACGCGCAGGGGGTCGGTGTAGACGTTCTGTTTGGGCACGACTTCCAGAAGGTCTCTGTAAAAGTCGGCATACGGAGCAGGCAGCATGCGTTTCCTCCGGGGTGTGGTGTGACGGGGTGGCAACTTGCCTAAAATGATTCCTGTATCTCGCGCCATGCCGGACTTTCGCCGCATGGCAATGCGGAGCGTTCCGTCCTTGTGCGTCCCTTGCACGGAAGCAGGCGGGACATGGCTGTCGCTGCTTGCCGCTGCGCACTACTGCTTGCCGGTAGGGTTCTGTCTGTTCCGGGTCCGGACGGATGCACGATGATAGCACAGCATTCCCGTTGAGGAAAAGAGGAAAAAGAAACGGCAGGTAAGCGGTTGCTGACGCTGTTACTTCCAGTCCACGGGAATGCGCACCTTCTGCCCGGATTTGTTGGTGAATAGCACATAGCCGTGGTCGCGCCCGTGCAGGTAGAGGTTGCGGGTTATGCGTACATCCTGCTCGCAGTAGCGGGCTATTTCGTCAACCTTGCCCTCCTTCCACCAGCGCAGGGCTTGCAGGCCGTCTGCTGATTTGGGGGCGTTGAAGGTGGCGGAGCCTAGGTTATCGAGCGAGACGCGGTAGCTGAGGCGTTTGCGGATGATATCCAGCATGTCCAGCGTGGGCAGGGCGGAGAGGTTGCGGGTGGTGAAGGCGGAGAGCACGCGGTAGTCGAAGCGCAGGATGTTGAAACCCACGATGAGGTCGTAGTCCGCAAGCGAGTTCAGCATCTCCGGCATACGGTCCTGCGTGTAGGCGGTGTAGGTGTCTGCGGCGGAATCATACAGCACGGCAACGCTTACGCCCATGCGCTCCGCCTTGTTCCAGCCGCCCACCTCCTGCGCGGAGCGGCGGGTTTCCACGTCCAGGACGGCATAGCGGGCGGGTGTGGTGGGTTCTTTTTCCGGCTCCGGCAGTGCAGGCAACGGCAGGCCCGCAGGCGGGGATTTGGGCTGCGGGCGTGTGGACGAAGGGTGGACGATGACGGACGATGCGTGGACGATTTGCGTTGGTGCGTCGACAACGGTGTGGGGCGCTGTGCGGTGCGCCTCCAACTGCCCGAGCAGGAACAGCGCGCCCGCTTTATCTATGGGCCGGTTGCCGGAGCCGCACTTGGGCGAATGCACGCAGGAGGGGCACCCCAGTTCGCAGCCGCAGTCGCGGATGGCGGCAAGGGTGCTGGCGAACATTTCATCGGCACGGGAGAAGGCGAGGCGGGTAAGGCCCGCGCCGCCGGGCATGCCATCGTAAATGAAGACGGCGGGCTTGCCCACCTGCGCGTGCATGGGGGTGGATATACCGCCAAGGTCGTTGCGGTCTGTCATGACCAGCAGGGGCAGCATGCCGATGGCGGCGTGTTCCAGCGCGTGGATGGAGCCCATGAAATGGAGGAAGGCGTCTTCTGTGGCGCGCTGTGCCTCCATGGGGATTTCAAACCACAGGCCCTCTGTTTCAAAGACCTGCGGCGGCAGGGAGAGCGGGGTGATGCCCAGCAGGGTGCCGCCGCGCGTGTTGCGTTTTTCGAATCCGGTGACGGTTTCTGTCACCCGCAGGCGTCCGAGGCTGATACGGGTGCCCCACAGGGTTTTTTGATCCAGCACTTCGAGGATTTCTGTTTCCTTGTTGCCGCGCACGCGGGTGTAGTAGTCCACCCTGCCGCCGGGCGGAGCCGTGACCGTGGCGGTGCGGGCTTCCAGATCCAGCGCGGTGACGATCCATGTTTCGCCCTTGTGCAGATAGACCGCGCCGGGATGCGTCTCGCGCAGGGCTTTTATGCCGTCCACGCTGCCGATGACGGTGCCTTCTCCGGTCTGGATATGAATGCTGCTGCCCGCGCCGCGCAGGTCCACATGGCGGTGCGGGCGTTTGCGGGCGGCGAAAACCGTTGTGCCTTCCGCATCGCGCAGGAGCAGGCCTTCTGCTTCCAGTTCCGCAAGGGCGGCCTGCACGGGGGGCAGTTGCAGCCATGGCTCGGCATCCCTGCGGGCGGAATTGTCTTCCGGGCTGGCGGAAGGGGCGGCTCCGGACCTGTTCGCGGGACGGCCCGTGCGCAGGGAGCGTTCTGCCGCCGCGCATTCCAGATGCCGCTTGAGAATAACCGGGTTGAAGGGGTTGAGCACCGCGTGTTCCGCAGGGCGTTCAAAAAAGTCGTGCGGGTGGCGCATGAAATACTGGTCCAGCGCGTCCTCGCCCGCCACCAGCACCACCGCGCTTTCCTGCGTGGCCCGGCCTACGCGCCCGCCCCGTTGCAGCGTGGACATTACTGTGCCGGGGTAGCCCACGAGGATACACAGGTCCAGCGAGCCGATGTCTATGCCCAGTTCCAGCGCGCTGGTGGTAATGACGGCAAGCAGGTCGCCGCTGTTCATGCGGGCTTCTATCTCGCGGCGTTCCTCGGGCAGGAATCCTGCGCGGTAGGCGGAGATGCGCTCCCGGAACGGGCCGGATTTCTGGCCGACCCAGACGCTGATGAGCTCTGTCATTTTGCGCGACTGGGTGTAGACGATGGTGCGCAGCTCGCGCGCCAAGGCTGATTGCAGAAGCTGTATGGCGGCGGTGGAGGGGCTTTCTTCCGGGTTCAGAAACACGAAGTGGCGTTTGCCCTGCGGTGCGCCGCTTTGCGTGACCACCTGCATGTGCTCTTCCGGCAGGCCGGTGAGCTGCCTGCACAGTTCGCCGGGGTTGCCCACGGTGGCGGAGCAGAAAATAAAGGTGGGGGCAATGCCGTACAGGGCGCAGATGCGCAGCAGGCGGCGGAACAGCTGGGCCATGTGCGAGCCGAGAACGCCCCTGTAGGTGTGCACCTCATCCACCACGATGTATTGCAGCGAGGCGAGGAAGACGGCCCATTGTTCATGGTGCGGCAGGATGGAGAGGTGGAGCATCTCCGGGTTGGTCATGAGTACGGCGGGAGGCGACTGGCGAATTTTGCGCCGGAAATGGGGAGTGGTGTCGCCGTCGTAAATGGCTGCCTGCGGGCGGGCTTCCTTGGGCCAGTGCGCCGTGAGCTGGCGGAAGTTTTTCAGCTGGTCCTGCGCCAGTGCCTTGAGGGGGAAGAGGTACAGGGCACGGCTTTCTTTGTCGTGCAGGAACCGTTCTATGACGGGGAGGTTGTAGACCAGCGTCTTGCCGCTTGCGGTGGGGGTTGCCACCACCACGTGCCTGCCGGAGCGGATGATATCTGTAGCCAGCGCCTGATGCGCGTAGAGTTCATTTATGCCCTGCATGGACAGCAGGTCGCGTATGGCGGCGGGCCACGGCCTGCGGTTGGGCGCGGTGTGCGCATCTGCCTGCGGCAGCACGCGGTGGCAGACCACCTGCTCCCCCAACCGGGGAGAGGCCATGAGGGCTGCCAGATACTCGCCTATTCCCTGTTCACCGCTGTTCATGCGGCTGGAGCATGCGGGGGCGGCGTGGGTTTGTCAACTGCGGGACGAGTTGCAACAGGGGTGAGGGACGGGAGCTTTTGGGGTTGTCTTGTCAGCGGCAGCGAGCTGTGTCACATATATGGTCTGACCAATTCAACGGGTGTTCCGTCAGCCGGAAGTGGGTACGCACGTGGTGCTGTGTGGGTTGTACCCGATTTGCCTGCCGTTTCCGGCTTGCCGTCCATTTTCCCGCACGGGTCCGTATCTGCGGACGTAACAAGGAGACCGGCATGAAAGAACGAGTACAGGTAGGCAATCTTGCCATCGACAAGGCGCTGTATGACTGCATTGCGCAGCGGGTGGCGCCGGGAACGGGGCTTGAGCCGGATGTATTCTGGAAGGGGCTGGAGGCGACCGTTGCGGAGTTGCAGCCGCGCAACAGCGAGTTGCTGCGCATTCGCGACACCATGCAGGCGGCCATTGACCGCTGGCATCTGGACCGCAAGGGCAAGCCGCACGATGCCGTGGCCTACAAGCAGTTTTTGTATGATATCGGCTACCTGCTGCCTGAGGGGCCGGATTTTTCCATAACCACGCAGAACGTGGACCCGGAAATAGCCACCATTGCGGGGCCGCAGCTTGTGGTGCCCGTGACCAACGCCCGCTATGCCCTGAACGCCGCCAATGCGCGTTGGGGCAGCCTGTATGACGCCCTGTACGGAACGGACGTGCTGCCGGAGGATGACGGCGCGGAAAAGGGCCGGGGATACAATCCCGTGCGCGGGGCCAAGGTTATTGAGTACGCGGCGCGGTTTCTGGATTCTGCCGTTCCGCTTGCTTCGGGCAGCCATACCGGGGCGGCGGAGTATGCTGTTGCCGGGGGCGCAGGCCGCAGAGAGCTTGTGGTGACCCTTGCGGACGGCTCTGTGACGGGGCTTGCGGACCCGGCCGGGTTTGCCGGATTTGTGGCCGGAGACGGCGGAGTTTCTGTGGTGCTGCTGCGTAACAACGGCCTGCATATTGAGTTGCATGTGGACCGCAGCCACCCCATAGGCAGGCAGAACCCCTGCGGCATAAAGGATGTGGTGCTGGAAGCCGCCATAACCACCATTAACGACTGCGAGGATTCCGTGGCGGTGGTGGACGGCGAGGATAAGGCGCTGGCCTACGGCAACTGGGCGGGACTTATGCGGGGCGACCTTGCGGCGAGCTTTCCCAAGGGGAATTCCGTGGTGGAGCGCAGCCTGAACCCCGACCGGGCGTATACCGCGCCGGATGGCAGCCCGCTTGTGCTGCCGGGGCGCAGCATGCTGCTTATCCGCAACGTGGGCCACCTTATGACCACGGACGCCGTGCTGCTGAACGGGCGCGAGATACCGGAAGGGATGCTGGATGCCTTTGTCACTGCGTATGTGGCGTTGCACGACGTGCGCGGCACGGGGCGGTACGGCAACAGCAAGAAGGGCAGCGTGTATATTGTGAAGCCCAAGATGCACGGGCCGGAGGAAGTGACCTTTGCCTGCGAGATTTTTGCGCGGGCGGAACAGGCCACGGGGCTTGCGCCGCTGACCCTGAAGATAGGCATTATGGACGAGGAGCGGCGCACCACGCTGAATCTGAAGGAGTGCATCCGCGCGGCGGCTGACAGGGTTATCTTCATCAACACCGGATTTCTGGACCGCACGGGGGATGAGATACACACCAGCATGGAAGCCGGGCCCATGGTGCGCAAGAATGATATGAAGGCCCAGCCGTGGATTGCTGCCTATGAGGACTGGAACGTGGACGTGGGGCTTGCGGCGGGTTTTCATGGCCGGGCGCAGATAGGCAAGGGCATGTGGCCCAAGCCGGACATGATGCGTGAGATGATGGAGGCCAAGATAGGGCATCCCAGAGTGGGAGCCAACTGCGCGTGGGTTCCTTCGCCCACTGCCGCCACGCTGCACGCCATGCATTACCACATGGAAGACGTGTTCGCACGGCAGGCGGCGCTTATGGGCAAGCCGCGCGCCACGCTGGACGATCTTATCTCCATGCCGTTGCTCAGTGCGCCGCTGACGCCTGAGGAGGTGCAGCGGGAACTGGACAACAACGCACAGGGTATTCTGGGCTACGTGGTGCGCTGGATTGATCAGGGTATCGGCTGCTCCAAGGTGCCGGACATAACCGATGTGGGCCTGATGGAAGACCGGGCCACGTTGCGGATATCCAGCCAGTATATTGCCAACTGGATGCACCACGGCGTGTGCAGCCATGAGCAGGTGATGGAGACCATGCGCCGCATGGCCGCCGTGGTGGACCGCCAGAACGCGGATGACCCTGCCTACCGGCCCATGGCCCCTGATTTTGAGAACAGCATTGCCTTTGCCGCGGCCTGCGATCTGGTGTTTAAGGGGCGTGAACAGCCCAACGGCTACACCGAACCTATTCTTCATGCCCGCCGTCAGCAGGCCAAGGCTGCAGGGTAGGCGGCTGCCGGGAACGCCACTTCCGGCCGCCCCGCAGGGCCTGTAGGCCGTGCAGTCGATATGACTGGCATGGCCGACATGGCTGACTCGGTCCACTTGGTCCACTCGGTCCACTTGGCTCACTTGGTCCATATGTAAGGTCGGCTGGTGTGGCAACTGCCGGGAACGGAACAGAAAACAGCGGGGGCTTCGGCTCCCGCTTTTTGTCGGGCAGGCCCGGTGGCAGCCTGAACGGGCGGTGGATGCCGTGTTTTGTGAGCAGGACTTGCTGCGATGCGTGCAAGAATGACTCAAATATATTGCACTAGAGAGTTTAGTGGCGTATATTTGAGTCATGAGTAAGAACAAGAAAGCAGACAGGGCCCTTCCCCTGCCGGTGGAGAGCATTCTCAAAGACCTTGGGCGTTCTGTCCAGATTGCCCGGAAGCGGCGGCGGTTGAGCGAATCGAAGCTGGCCGCGCTTGCCTACACATCGCGGGCGACAATCCAGCGGCTTGAGGCCGGTGAGCCGGGAGTGGGGATGGGGATTCTGGCCAGCGTGCTCTGGGTTTTGCAGCTGCACCAGGACCTTGCGCGCGTTGCAGACCCCGGGCGGGATCAGCTCGGCACACTGCTGGAAAGAGGCCGTGAACCCAAGCGAATCCGTGAAGGCGTGACCGGGGATGATGCGTATGACTTCTGACGGTCGTGGTATTGTTGTATTCATCTGGCTGCCGGAAAAGGGATATGTTCCGGCTGCCCTGCTTACGGAGCACAGGCCTGACAGGCTGTGTACGCTTGGTTACGGCCAGCGTTATATCCGCCGCCCGGACGCCGTTCCTCTGGACCCGGTGTCGTTTCCGCTTGTCATGGCCACACCGGCCACAAGCAGGCGGGGGGAAATGTTCTCCGTGCTCCGTGATGCCGCTCCTGACAGATGGGGGCGCAAAATCCTTTCCCTGCTGGCCGGGCGACATGCGGTGACGTTGACCGAGACTGATATTCTGACCGCCGCGCATTCCGCAAACCGTATCGGTGCGCTGGCTTTCGGGGAATCGGCATCGGAAGGGCCCAAATCCATGGCCTTGTGGGCCGGCGGCTCTGTGTATTCCGTTCCCAGAGATGACATTGAGCAGGTGGCGTACGTGGTGGCGAAGGTGGACGGGCTTGACGATGATGCCGACCTTGACGAATTGCGCAGAGCGTTGCCGGAAGAGGCCTTCATGCAGGCGTTGGCATCTTCGCTCAGTGTGGGAGGCGGGCGGCCCAAGGCCTTGGTCGAGATGGACGATGGCGCTTACATTGCCAAGTTTTCCAGACGGGGAGACCCGTGGAATGAGCCGAGGATTGAACACGCCACAATGACGCTCGCGGCCCGGTGCGGCATATCGGTTGCCGGAACCCGTGTTTTGGAGACGGCTTACGGCAGTGTTCTTCTTGTTAAGCGGTTTGACAGGACGGATGCCGGGGAACCGAGGCACTTTATTTCGGGATTTACGCTCCATGCAGCCATTTCCGAGGAGGGCATGTGGGGAGGGTATCAGGACCTTGCGCAGTTGGCGAGGCAGCACGGCGATGCTTTTTCCGGGCAGGAGTTGTTCAGGCGGATGGTTTTTAACGCGCTGTGCGCCAACATTGATGATCATCCCCGCAATCACGCATGGTTTGTGACCCGGACGGGGATAGCCATAACGCCTGTGTATGATGTTGTTCCCACGCAGGCCCGGTTCAGAAAATACGAACTCGCGCTTGCCTGTGGCCACCGGGGGAGGGAGGCAACCCTGACCAATGTTCTCAGCTGGCCGGAGCCTTTCGGCCTGCGGAAAGACGAGGCGGAGGATATAGGCATGGGCATTGTAAAGGTTATGCGCGGTTGGCGAGAGCACTACGCAGCGTGTGGCGTAGCGGAAAGGGACATCAGGGAGCTTGAGCACCGCTTTGCCCAGTTGCCGGGGTAGGATTTCAATCAGTGTTTGTGGAGAGATATTACCAAAAAAGCCCCCATCCTTGCGGAAGGGGGCTTTGGGTTTTGCTGCAATACTCGTTTAGAAGTTCAACGTCGCCTTGAACGCCTTGGCCAGCGCCTCCACGTTTTCGGTGATGAGGGGAGAGGTGCCGGAGGTGACGGTGAGAACGCCGTTGTCCGTGACCTCGCCGAGGCAGGCAATGTGCTGCCCCTTGAACAGGGCTTCGAAGGTGGCAGCCTTGGCGGCGGGCACGGTGGCGATGAGACGGGAGGCGGATTCTGAGTACAGGGCCTCTGTTCTGTTCATGGCCCCTACGGTGACGAGCTTTTCCATGTCCACACGCGCCCCGAGGCGGCCCGCCAGTGCCATTTCTGCCAGCGCGACGATGAAGCCGCCGTCTGAGCAGTCGTGGCAGCCGTTTACGAGGCCGGAGGTGATGGCGGTGTGCACGGCCCGGTAGCGGGCGCGGGCGGCAAGGGCATCTACCTGCGGCACGCTGGCGGCACTGAGTGCAAGCTCATCGATAAGTTCCGACCCGCCCAGCTCGCGCAGGGTGGCTCCGAGCAGATAGATGCGGTCGCCGGGTTTTTTGAAGTCTGACGTGGTGGTCTTGTTCACGTCTTTGATGACGCCGAGGACCGAATAGAGCACCGTGGGCGGGATGGATATCTTCACGCCGCCGCCGGTGTAGTCGTTTTTCATGGAGTCTTTGCCGGACACGCAGGGCACGCCGTAGGCAAGGCAGAAGTGGGCAAGGGCCTTGTTGGCGCGTACCAGCTGGGCCAGCTTGTAGTGGCCGTCGGGCGTTTTTTCGCTCTGCACGGGGTCGCACCAGCAGAAGTTGTCGCAGCCCGCCATGTGGTCCAGATCCGCGCCCACGGCCACGGCGTTGCGTACGGCCTCGTCTATGGCGTTGGCCATCATCCAGTAGGTGTCGTAGTCGCTGTAGCGCGGGCAGATGCCGTGGGACAGCACGATGCCGTATTCGGAATCCAGCCGGGGGCGCACCACGCCCGCATCGGCGGGACCGTCGCGCTTTACGCCCACAAGAGGCTTGATGACGCTGCCGCCTTTGACCTCGTGGTCATACTGGCGGATGACGTATTCCTTGGAGCAGATGTTCAGGCGGCCGAGCATGGTTTTGAGCAGCCCGCCCTGATCGGCGTCTGCCACGTCTATCTTCGCATCGGCGTGTCTGGGCTGCTTCCATTCCGCCACAAGGCGCATCTGGGGCACACCCTCGTGCACGAAGTCCATGTGCAGGCTGGCAACGGGCTTGTCGCCGTAAGTGACGTGGAAGAAGCCGCTGTCGGTGAATTCGCCAAGGGCGGTGGCTTCTACATCCATCTCGCCCGCAAGCTGCATGAACTCTTCCATATGCCGGGGCGGCACGGCGAGGGTCATGCGTTCCTGCGCCTCGGAGAGCAGGATTTCCCACGGGCGCAGGCCGTCGTACTTGAGCGGGGCCTTGGAGAGGTCCATGCGGAACCCGCCCGTATCTTCCGACATTTCGCCCACGGAGGAGGAAAGGCCGCCTGCGCCATTATCTGTGATGGCGTTGTAAAGCCCCTTGTCGCGCGCGCGCATGATGAAGTCGTACATCTTACGCTGGGTGATGGGGTCGCCTATCTGCACCGCAGTGGCGGGTGATTCTTCGTGCAGTTCTTCCGAGGAGAAGGTTGCGCCGTGGATGCCGTCTTTGCCGATGCGCCCGCCCGCCATGACGATGATGTCGCCGGGGAGGGCTTTCTTGTAATGACCGGGCTTGCCGTGGATTTCTTTGGGGATCATGCCCACGGTGCCGCAGTAGACCAGCGGCTTGCCGAGGTAGCGGTCCTCGAACACGATGGAGCCGTTTACGGTGGGAATGCCGGACTTGTTGCCGCCGTGTTCCACGCCTTCGCGCACGCCTTCCAGCACGCGGCGGGGGTGCAGCAGGCGCGGGGGCAGCTCGCCTTCATGGAAGGGCGAGGCAAAGCAGAACACGTCTGTATTGCAGACCATGTTCGCGCCCATGCCGGTGCCCATGGGGTCGCGGTTTACGCCCACAATGCCCGTGAGCGCGCCGCCGTAGGGGTCGAGCGCGGAGGGGGAGTTGTGGGTTTCTACCTTGATGCACACGTCGTGGGTTTCGTTGAAGGCGATGACGCCCGCGTTGTCTTTGAACACGGAGCGGCAGAAATCGTCTTTGCCCATGCGGGTGCGCAGGATTTTTGTGGAGCCCTGAATGTAGGTTTTGTAGAGGCTGTCTACGGTTTCGCGCCTGCCGGTCTCTGCATCGGTGTAGTCTATGCGCGAGGAGAAAATCTTGTGCTTGCAGTGCTCGGACCATGTCTGGGCCAGCACCTCTATTTCGGCGTCTGTGGGGTTGGCGGGCAGCCCCGTGGCGGTGCGGTGGGCACGGACGTCTTCGCGCGTGTAATAGGCGCGGATGGCGTGCAGTTCTTCCAGCGAGAGGGCCAGCGTGTTTTCGCGCGAGAAGGCCATGAGCTCTTCATCGCTCATGGTGGCGAAGGGAATGACGGCCACCTCGCTGCTTGCATGACCGGAAACACGGGCCGCAAAGGGCGCGAAGCCGGGCTTGGCGCGCCATGCCGCGCCGCTGGTGTATTCGTAGCGCTGGATGAGCTCGTTGGCGAGCAGGTCCTTGCCGATGGAATCGACCTGCGCCTCGGTGAGGGCACCGTAGATATGGTACTGGTTGGAGACAAACACGGAAACGCTTTCGCGCTTTTTCAGCCCCAGCACGATGGCGATGGTTTCGCGCGCCGTGCGGCCTTCGTTATCCGTGACGCCGGGGCGGAAGCCCACTTCCAGCACCCAGTCCGCGTCGGAGGCAACGGGGGTGAGCGACGCTTCCTGAAGTACCGGATCATGCAGGCCGGCCGTGCCGACAAGGTGCTCCAGATGCTCCCCGTCCAGACCGTCTACGGTGAATACCTTGACCAGACGCACGTCTGTGACGTCCAGCCCCAAAGATTCCTTGATCTTGCTTGCTGTCTTGCGTCCCACGGTGTCTGTGACACCGGCGCGCAGCCCTACTTCAATGCGCCGCAGCATGTACTTCTCCTCAAAAACGGGTTGCTGTGGTTATGGGTTGGGCACTCCATACTGGCATTTGCGGCGTTTGGAAAGGCCAAAATGCGGCGCGGCACCGAGGTGCCGCGAGGAGGGGGTTATTCCGCCCAGACAGTTTGCGCGCCGCCGGCATTTTTGGCCTGATAGCTGGCGCGGTCCACGCGCTGGAGCAGCTGTTCGGCTGTTTCGCCCTGCCTGAGCTGCGCAACGCCCATGCTCAGAGATACCGTGCCCTGACAGTGTTTGCGCACGGCGGCGTGCAGGCGTTCGCACAGGGCTTCCAGCGTGGGGCGGTTCACTTCCGTGACCACCACGGCGAATTCGTCACCGCCGTAGCGGCAGGGGAAATCCATGCCCTTGCGCACGCTTAGCAGCACGCCCTTGGCAATGAGCTTGAGCAGCTTGTCTCCGGCCTGATGCCCGTAGGTATCGTTCACCTTCTTGAAGCCGTCCAGATCGAAAAAGACCAGACCCATGCCGCGTCCGGTGCGTGCGCTGCGCTCCACCTCGCGGCCGAGCACGGCGTTGAACTGGGAATAGTTGAACAGCCCGGTCAGGCCGTCGAACATGGCCTGTTGGCGGATTTTGTCTTCCAGCCTGCGGATGACGGTGAGGTCTCTGCCGACCACAAGATAGGTGGTGCCCGATGTGGCGCTGAGCAGGGGAGAAAAGATGAGCTCCAGTTGCAGCGGGGGCTGGGTGCCGTCTGCCAGCGTGACTTCCACGGGAACGGCGGGGGCGGGTGCTCCCTCGAGGAAGGCGGGAGTCCACTGGCCGGAGAAACGGCCCGCAGGCCGGGTGACGGTAAAGAGGTTTTTGCCCTGCATGTGCCCGGATGCAGGGGCTGTCCACAGGATGGTGCCTGTAAGGTCCACGGTGGCGATGAATTCCTGCATGGAACTGACGAGGCGTTCCAGAAAATCCCGCTGCTGCAGGGCCTGCATCTCCATGGCCGAGATTTCCGTGACGTCTTCCAGCAGCACGAGCAGGGTGTTGGAGCCGCCTGAGTCGTGCCGGTGCACGGAAAGGTACAGGCACGGGGTTTTGGCGGCTTCCCGCAGGGCCACGGAACAGAACAGCTGGCTGATGGAGGGGCGGTCTGCCTCTGCAAGCAGGTTGGTGAGCAGCGGCGCGAAGTGGATGCTCAGCGTGTCTTTGAGCAGGTCTGCCACGTTGGTGCCCGCCGGGACGGATTCCAGCCTCTGGAAGGACAGAAACCGCTGGTTGGCGTCCAGAATGGTGCCTTTGAGGTCCACCAGAGCCACGCCCACGGGCAGCGATTGCAGGGTTTGCGCCTTGGTAAGCACCACCGCCTGTTCATTGTAATAGGTGGCGAGGGCGGTGGTCATGAAGCGCGAATAGATGCGCAGCTGCTGGCCCGCAGCCGGGTCTGCCTTGCCGGAAGGCTGGAAGCGCAGTTCTCCGTACGGGGCCTTTTGCGGGCCGAGGGTGAGGGCTTCTCCCCGCACCTTCCATGGCAGTTTGGCGATGGAGGGGGATTCCGTTCCTGTTGCTTCCGTGCCCTCCGGGGAGATGGTGAACAGGGTGAACCCGCCGCCCTCTATGGTGCGCAGGGCGAGCTGGGCCTTTTCCAGCCCCCACTTCCAGCGCAGGTGGCGGCTGATGATTCTGGCGATGCCCTCCACGCCTGTGGTGGTGTGGCTTATTTCCATGGCGTGGAAGTAGAAGCTTTGCATGGACTGGAGCGACTGGGCGTAGAAGCGGTTGTCCGGCGTGGCATTCTGTATGCCCAGCAGGTTGAGCAGCGATTCGAAACGCTGGGTGCATTCGTCACGCAGGGATTCGAGCTGGGCGTCTTCCAGCTTGAGCAGCGAGCGCATTTGCAGTTCGAACTGGATGATGGTGCCGGGGTTGAGGTCCGGCCCGTGCTGCAGTTCCGCCCAGCGCGTGGCGAGGATGATGCACTGGGTGAGGGGCTGGTGGGCCTCTATCTCCAGCAGATTATGGTGGTTGGCTATGCCGTCCAGAATGGATTCAGGCAGGCCCCACTGGCTGAGCAGCGTGCGGGAAAGGTCGGCATGGGTTTCGCCCCAGCGCTGGCGTTCCAGCTCCAGCTGGTTATCCTCCAGCCACAGGAAGCAGGCGTTGCCGTCCGGCATGTCGTCGCCCTGTTCAAGGCACAGGTACATGAACAGGGAAAGGTCTTTGAGGAGCGAGCCCAGATAGGCCAGATGGGCTTCCTTGGGCGCGGTGCGCTGGGCAATGTGCTCTGCCGCGATGGCGGACCATACGGAGAGGCGCCAGTCTGCGAACAGGGATTCCCGGTTGCGCTTGATGGCCCGCGAGGTGTTGTGCTGGAAGGAAATGGACAGGGCTATTTTCAGAATCTCACGCGTGCCGAGCACCACGGCGGCGCGTTCCAGATTGGTGACCTTGGCGCTCAGCCCGTAATAGGGCGAATTGACCAGCGTGAGCACGGTGGCGGAGAGGACGGGGTCGCTCTGGATGATGCGGGCGATGGTGTCGAAGGCGGGAACAGGGGCCACAAGCTCCTGCACCAGCTGCACCATGGCGGGAGGAAAGGTGAGGGCAAGGCATTTTGCAAGAGCTTCCGGCGTTACATCGGCGAGTTGCCTGTGCATTTTTTCCTCTTTCCCGCTGCGCATGCCGCCTCCCCCCGCTCATGTCAGTGCGAATTCATTATGAAATTTCGTTTCATGGGCATAGCCCGCCTGCCATGTCGGTTTCTGCCGCGCCGGGAAGGAACCGGGGCAGAAGTGCCCTTTTACCCCGCATGGAAAAAGGGCCGGTGCCAGCATGCCGGAAGCGTGGTGCGGGTGTGCCGTTAATGGGACCTGCTTCGTACATACTCCATGGTCTGGGCGAGCACCGTGCGTTCTGCGCAGTCCGGCAGGGCGTTCAGTGCCGTGCGGGCGGTGGCGAGATAGTCTTCCGCCAGCGTGCGGGTGCGCGCGTCCAGACCCTGCTCGCGGATGGCGGCGGCAACAGCCAGCACCTCCGCTTCTGTAAACATACCAGTTTCGAATTTTTGCACAAATGATTTGTGCGCGTCGCCGGTGAGGTTTTCGAGATACATGAGCAGGGGGGGGGTGAGTTTGCCTTCGCGCAGGTCTCCGGCAACGGGTTTGCCGATGTCTTTGGCGGAAGGGGCGAAGTCCAGCGCATCGTCCACTATCTGGAAGGCGATGCCGAGGTGCATGCCGAAGAGGGCGGCGGCCTCTTCCTGCGTTTTGTCCGCACCGGCGATGAGCGCGCCCAGTCGGCAGGAGGCCTGAATAAGGTAGGCGGTTTTGCCCTTGATGATGTCGATGTAGGTCTGCTGCGGGTGTCCCGTGCTGCGCAGGTAGGCAATTTCTGCGATTTCGCCGGTAACGGTTTCCACAATGGCTTCCGAAATGCAGGCCGTGAGGCGCGGATTGCCGTAGCGGGCAACGATGGCGTTGGCAAGTGCCAGCAGCGCATCGCCCGCGAGCACTGTTTTGGTGTTGCCGAACATGGTATGGGCGGCAGGGGTGCCGCGCCGCAGGTCGGCATCGTCTATGATGTCGTCATGCAGGAGCGTGGCGGAGTGGAGCAGTTCCACCGAACAGGCGAGGGGGTAGACATCATCGCCTGCATAGCCCAGCGCGCGGGCTGTGAGCAGGGTGAGCAGGGGACGCAGACGCTTGCCGCCCGCTTCCAGCACATGGGCCACCACGGGCTGCACCAGCGGGTTGAGACCGGCGGTTTCACGCTCCAGAGTGGCGTTTATGCGCGGCTGTTCCGCAGAAAGATAGGCTATGAGTTCTCGCATGACGGTATGGTTCCCGTTGGTTGGGTTCAGGGCTACAGCTTATATGAAAAGGGACCGTGCCGCTGCGCCCAGTGCGGCAAGGGCTTCATCCAGCTTCCAGTCTTCCGGCGCGCGCGACCCCACCACATTGGAGACGGTGCGCAGTTCCACGAACGGTATGCCCGCCTGCAGGCAGCCCAGCGCAAGGGCAAAGCCTTCCATATTCTCCGTGAGCGCGCCGTAGGTACGGTGCAGGTCGGCGGCGCGCTGCGGGGTGGCACTTACGCCCGCCACGGTGATGCTGGGTGCGCACGCGGCGGCGGGTCTGTTCAGGCCCATGCGGGCGATGTCTGCATGGGGGGCAAGGTCCACGCGGTCCCACACGGTGCGGGCAGGCGGAGCATCTTCTTCATCGCCGGATTCCCACAGGGGAAAGGCGATGCCGCGCGGGTTCACATCGAGCCACGGGGGGGCACCGTCTCCATCGGAACATGAGGTGCCGCAGGGGGAGGAGGTGCCGGCGGTGCCGGTGATACAGGGTGCCTCTGCCACGGTGCCGCATCGTCCGGTATGATTGGCACGCAGGCCGTATTCCGGCCAGATTTCCCTGTCCGCCAGCACGGCAGTGCCCAGAGGCAGGATGGCGGTATCGAAACTGCCTGCCACGCCCAGATTGATGACGCCGGTGACGCCGAAACATTCTCCGAGAATGCGCCCCAGCGTGAATGAGGCATTGAGCGGCCCCACTCCCGTTACGGCGAGCAGGCACAGGTGCTCGTTTATGGGCGATTCGCACCACTGTCCTTGCACGGGTAACTGGCAGCCGACGCGTCCGCGTCCGTTAAAGCCTTTGAGGACGGCCTTCATTTCCTTTTGCGTGGCAGTGGCGAGCAGCAGTGTCATGCGCGTTTTTCCAGAACAAAGTTCACCAGTTCACCATTCTGCCCGCAGACGCTGCCCGCGGGGAGGATGTGTGCCTCCACGATGGCCGCGTCGCGCACCTTGGCGATGCGGCCCAGACGCTGCCGGTCTTCCTGCCGTGCCTGCGCGATGATGCGCTCGCCCGGCTGTGCTGCACGAAGGCGCGAACTCGCCTCCATGAAGCCTATTCAGCAATCGGCCCAGCAATTGATGACCGGGATATCCTGCATGGCCTACAGCCTCCAGAGGCAGAAACCCGCGTCGCGCACGGATTGCGGCGGGAACATGCCTTTGATGTCCAGCAACAGAGGGGACTGGGGGTCTGTGAACCATGTCTTGAGCTGCACGGGGTCCATGGCCCGGTACACATCGTGCGCCACAGCGAGGATGAGGGCATCCAGCCCGGTGAAATCGCTGAGGGGCGAAAGCTCCAGCCCGTATTCGTGCCGGGCTTCTTCGGCGTCTGCCACGGGGTCGTGCACCAGCACGTTCACGCCGTAGTCGCGCAGTTCGTTCACCAGATCAATGACCTTGGTGTTGCGCAGGTCCGGCACGTTTTCCTTGAAGGTGAAGCCCAGTACACCCACGCGCGCGCCCTGAATGAGACGGTTGCGCCGGATGAGCTGCTTGACGCAGCTTTCTGCCACGAACTTGGCCATGCCGTCGTTGATGCGGCGGCCCGCAAGGATGACCTGCGGGTTGTAGCCGATGGCCTCTGCCTTGAAGGTGAGGTAGTAGGGGTCTACGCCGATGCAGTGCCCGCCCACCAGACCGGGACGGAAGGGCAGGAAATTCCATTTGGTGCCCGCCGCCTCCAGAACCTCCAGCGTGTCGATGCCCAGCTTGTCGAAGATGACGGCCAGTTCGTTCATGAGGGCGATGTTCAGGTCGCGCTGGGTGTTTTCTATGACCTTGGCGGCCTCTGCCACGCGGATGGAGCTGGCGCGGTGGACGCCCGCCCTGACCACCGAGGCGTAGAGGCGGTCCAGTATGTCCAGCGTGCGTGCATCGGAGCCTGCCACCACCTTGACGATGGATTCCAGCGTATGGACCTTGTCGCCGGGGTTGATGCGTTCCGGCGAGTAGCCCACGGTGAAGTCGGCCCCGAAGCGCAGGCCGGAGCAGCGTTCCAGCACGGGCACGCATTCTTCTTCGGTCAGGCCGGGGTAGACGGTGGATTCATAGACCACGATGCAGCCGCGCGACATGTGACGGCCCACGGTTTCCGATGCCAGGAGCACGGGGGTGAGGTCCGGGTTGCGGTGGGAATCTATGGGCGTGGGCACGGCCACGATGATAACACCCGCGCGGGCCAGTTGCGCCGGGTCTGTGGTGAAGGCGGCCTTGCTGAGGGCAAGGCGGGAGTCTTCCACTTCGCCTGTGCGGTCGTGCCCGCCGTTCAGTTCCGCCACGCGGGAGGCGGAGATGTCGAAGCCTATGGTTTCGAAATGGTCGGACAGGGCCACCGCGAGGGGCAGGCCTACGTAACCGAGGCCGATGACTGCGACAGGGGCCTTTTTTTCCGCAAGCTGTTCAAACATTATCATGGTGTCCTCGCCTGTGCTGCGGGCTGGACATGTTCCGGAGGCTGTGGAACAACGTGCCCATGCACATGGACTGGAATCTTTTTGTTACCGCGCTGGGGCTTGCGCTTGTTCTGGAAGGGTTGCCCTATGCCCTTTTTGCCGAAAAACTGCCCGCCGTGCTTGCCACCCTTGCCCGGCGCGGTGCTCCTTCTCTGCGTATCATGGGCCTTGCCGCCATAGGTGCAGGGGTGCTGCTGGTGTGGCTGGCCCGGGGGTAAACAGTCTCTAGCCCCGTTTTTCCGCCACGTGCAGGTACACGATGCCGGATGTCATGGGCTTGTAGAAGGCGCGGTAAAAGCCCGCGTCCATCATTTCCTGCACCAGTTCGTCCGCTGTGGGAAAGGCCATGATGGTGTCCGCAAGGTACTTGTAGGCACCGTCGTCGCCGGAAATGATCTTGCCTATGCCCGGCAGGACGCTGTTCAGGTACCAGTTGTACAATCCCATCCACACCGGGTGCTTGCCGGTGCCGAACTCCAGTATGCACAGCCTGCCGCCGGGCACAAGCACGCGGTGCAGTTCCCGGAGGGCATCTTCCCTGGGCACGATGTTGCGTATGCCGAAGGCGATGGTGGCGCAGTCTACGCTGGCGTCCGGCAGCGGGAGCGCGCGCCCGTCTGCCTGCACGGGCATGATGCGGGTGCTGCGCCCTTTTCTGGCTATCTTGCCCGTTCCCGCCGCCAGCATGGGGTGGCAGTAGTCCAGTGCGGGCACGGTGACGCCCGGATGCTGGCGCAAAATTTCCAGCGAGACATCCATGGTGCCTGCCGCAAGATCCAGCACCCTGCCCGTGGGACCGGGGAGAAGCTGCCGTACGAGCTGCTGCCGCCAGTAATAATCCATGCCCCCGCTGAGCAGGTGGTTCAGGAAATCGTACCAGCGGGCAATGCGCCCGAACATGCCGGACACCTGCTCCGCGTGGCGCGCATGTTCCGTGTATGCCGAGGCGGGAGTATACTGTGGTGCTCCGGCGGCTGTGCCGGACTGGGGTGCGGTATGCTGCATGGGAGCCGTGCGCCTACTGTGCTTCTTCTTCCGCAGGGGCAGGCGTGTAGCCGCCCTCGATGGTGTTCAGAATGACCTCGTACACGGCGGGGAATATTTCCGTGATGTTCTGGGGCGATACCCGGCCCGTTTCAATGAACTTCACGACAATTTCCTTGGTAACCTGCAAGGCTTCTTTCTGGAGTTTCTCCACGAACGCCGTCCTTCTGCGTATGCCGATACTTCTCGGCGGCGGGCATCCTTTCCGCTCGGCTCACGGAAGGGACGGCATGCCATGCCGCCGTTTGATGACAAAAAACCGCCCGTGGGGGAATGGTTCAGACCGACGCGATCAAAACCGGGCGGAACAAAAGAAAGAAACCTGCGAAGCCACTTCCTTTTATTTTCCGCGCTGTATAGCACTAAGGCAAACGGTAGTCGAGAGCGGTTTTCGGCTGCCCGCACGGCACTGGGCCTGAGATGCGGGGGCTGACACCGCCGGGGGGTATCCCGAAAGGCATATTGAAAGGTATCTTGGAAGGTGTCTTGAAAGGTGTTCTGAGAGGTTTCTGGGGGCATTTTGGAGAGTGTCTTGGAGAGTTTTGGGAGAGCTTCTTGTAAGGCGTATGGGCAGACAATTGGTGAGGGTGAGTGCCTTGGAGGTGGCGGTGCAGGCAGAGCGCGGGCATGATGCGGCGGCAGGGGATTATCCGGCACGGGGAAGGTTGTACCGTGGGCGGAAAACACGTATATGAGCACGGCGCACCATACCCGTATATGCGGATGCCTGAGCGGGCAGGCGGGATGGACCATGGGATACGGCTATGCCCGGTATGTTCAGCATTACCCGGCGTTCCCCGGTATTCCCCGTTATTGCCCGGCAATGCCCGCGATTGCTCAGGATTGCTCAGGATTGCTCAGGATTACCTGACGAGAGAGACGTTTCCAGAGAATACCCGAACCTGATAATCCCGGCAGCCCCCGACAGAACGGGCAGACCCCGGCTGAACAGGCAGCCCCCGGCTGACTCCGTCAGACCCTGACAAGACTGGCAGGACTGGCTGACTGCACGGGGGAGCACTGGAGATGATGATGAGCTTTGCAACACCGGAGTGGGATCTCTCCCTCTTTTTTCTGCTGAACGATACATGGCGCAGCGGCGTGCTGGATGTGGCCATGCCGTTGTTTTCCAACAGCCTGCTTGTGTGGGGGATAGCCGTGGCCTGCTTTGCCGTGGCCGGGTGGCGCAGCAGGCGGTGGAAGCCGCTGCTGGCGGGGTTGGTGCTGGTGGCGCTGGCAGCCGGTGCCGGAGACCTGACCTGCAATGTGCTGAAGAAGGAATTCGGCAGGGTGCGGCCCCACAACGCCATGGCGGGCGTGCGCTACGTGGAAGACGGCCAATGGCAGCAGCGGGCTGCCGACTTTGTTCCGCAGAAGTCGCGGGGCAACTCCTACGTTTCTGCCCATGCCGCCAATTCCGTGGCGGCGGCGGGCATGGCCGTGCTGCTGTGGCCCCGGTTGCGCCTGCTGTGGCTGCTGCCGCTGCTCATAGGGTATTCCCGCGTGTACCTGGGCAAGCATTATCCTACGGATGTGCTGGGCGGCTGGCTGACCGGTGCTGCTGTGCTGCTGGTGCTGTGGCCGCTTGTGCCCCGGCTGGTTCTGGATTTTGTGCGTGGCGTTTCGCAGCGTTCTGAGGCGGGGTCGCAGGATGATGTCTCCGGACAGGTGTCTGGACAGGTATCTGGACAGGTACCCAAACAGGCATCGGAACAGGCACCGGACAACACCGCCGGAGTCATAACCGGGTCATAGCTGCCATGTGTCACCGCGCGCAGTGACAGGGTTGTCCCCTCTGCCACGCTTGTCATGTCTGTCATTTCAGGCAGTTATGCCATTGGGTAGAGCGTGTTGCGCTTTTATTCCCGTTCGTCACCGCCGCTATGCAGAGGACGTGTGTACGGGTTCTCCCATGCTTTCCAGCGCCTGCGCCGCAAGCCCGCTCACGGTGGAGCAGACCATGGTGCGGTTTTCGAAAAGTTCCACGGGCGTGTCGTCGTACAGCAGGGTGCGGACCTTGTCCGCTGCCTCGCGCGCCCGCAGGATGCCCAAAGCCCATGCCGCCATGCCCCGTCCGGGGCGGTGTTTATCCTCCAGCCCCCACGACAGGGCGCGTACCGTGTTGCCCATGAGGTCTGGATGCGCCTGCGCGAGTCTGCCCAGTCCCCAGTAGACGGACGCGCGCAGGGGGGGATGGTCCAGATAGTTATCGTCTTCCGTGGTTTCGCGCACGTAGGAATGCAGCATGCGGTTGTATTCGTCCGCCAGCCTGCGGTGATTGGCCATGATTTCCGCCATGGTTTCCGGGATGCCCCAGCCGATGTTGCCGGATTCTTCGTTCATGTGCCACAGCAGGCGGCGCATGACCACCCGCGCCTGTTCCATGTTTTCATCCGCCATGCGGGCCACAGTAAGGCCCAACGCGGTGGCGGCGCGCCACTTCATCTCTCCCCCGAACAGCAGAAAGGACATGAGCGGTCCCACGGTTTCTCTGCCGGGAAGGGCGAGCAGCTGAGGCAGGTTTTCCTGCCAGTCCTCTGCCAGAAGCAGGCAGCGCAGGGTTGTCTTGAGGGAACGGAAACGGGCCATATATCGCCTCCCTTGTTGGCGCAGGTTCGGGCTTTGTAACAGCAGGCGTTAGCGAGCCGGGACATGAAGAGTAACCATTTTTGATAACAGGGCAATAGGGCCGGGATGCGGACGGCAGGCGGGAGCAGGCTGCGCAGGCGCGAAAAAACCCCGCTCCGGCAAGGCAGGAGCGGGGTGCGGGGCAGGTTGACAGGCTGCGGAAAAAGCGCCGTGTTACGGCTTGACGTAGGCGAAGCCCTTGCGTTGCAGGTTCACGATTTCCACAATGCCTGCGGGGATGATGGTACACGCCGGGTGCAGCCATTCGGCCGTGAGGCCGAACTTGTTCATGGCATTGTTGCACACGCGGATGCTTACGCCTGCCGTGTGCAGGTCTTGCAGAGCCTGCGCCTGCGGGCTGTCTTTGCCCATGAGCTTGATGCCGGGGCCGTTGACCAGCAGGACGGCGGTGAAGTCCGCATCCGGCAGGGCCTTGCGGTAGTTCTGAATATTGCTGATGGCGATATTCAGTTCCGCCTCGGAGTTGTCGAAGTGGAAGAGGGCGTCGTAATGCATAAAAAATCCTCTTTTGCGGGCATGCGCCACTGTTCGGAGGTTCAGATGAGCTTGTCGAATATGAGGTTGAACATGGCCCGGATGCCGAGGGCGGTTTTCAGCCGTGCGCGGTCGCGGGCAGGCGAATCTTCCATCAGCAGGTCGGTGACGAACCGGGCAACTTCTGAAAAGTCTTTGTCCCGGTTTATTTGCAGCAAGGTGGCGTACACCTCTATGCTGCGCAGCAGCAGGGTGACTTCCTTGTTGGAGCCTTTGGCGGAATAGGAATAGCGACTGATGAACTCGTCAAAGACCATGTCGCGCTCTGCGGGAAACGACTTTTGCAGGGCAAGGCCCCACAGGGCGATGAACAGGGCCGAAAATTCGCGCACCGCCTTCCGTTTTTTGAGGAGGTGGTGCCTCTTCACTCCCAGAATGGCGAGTTCGTGTTCAAAGCTGTACGAGTCGAGCAGCGCGGAAAAGGTGCGTATGAGTTCGTCGCTGGTGTACTGGGTTTGGTGCACTGAGGAAAACATCCTGTAACGGCCTGTAGCGGGTGGATGATGGAGCGGATATTATTCCGGCTTGGCCTGTGCAGGCTTTTTGCGTCTGCGCGGGCGTTTTGCGCGCGCGGGCTGCCCGTCTGCTGTTTCAGCCTGCTGCCGGGTGCTGCCGGTATCGGCATTGTCCGGCCCGGAAGCCTTTGCATCGGAGGTATCCTGCCTGCGGGAGCCTTCTGCGGGCGCGTTGTCCCGTGCCGGGCGGTCGTCGCCGGAGCGGGGTTCTTCCCGATACTCGCCGCGCGAAGGTCTGCCGCCGTCTCTGCGGGATTTGCCGGAGCGCTGTGATCCGCGACTGTTCCTGCCTTCTCTGCTCTCCCTGCTTTCTCTGCTTTCTCTGGCACTGCTGCCATTGTTGGCGGACGTCTGCTCCGGTTCCGGGGCAGGCGGCGGCGTGTGCAGCGTTGCCTGATACAGTTCATCCAGCAACTGCGCAACCAGCGACAGCTGTTCCTCTTCTGCCAGCAGGGTTTTGAGCAGCGGCAGGAAGCGCTTCATGCGCTCCTTTTCCAGCCCGGTTTTCTGGCGCAGGCGCGCTTCCAGCAGAGCGGTCATGCGCTGCCCTGCCACGGCCGCCACGTCTTCGTCCGTGGGGGTGGGACGCTGCTCCATGGGGATTTTGTAATGCTTGGCGATGCGCTCAAGCTCCATCTTCTGCATGATGTCCACAAGCGAGATGACTTCGCCGCTGGCACCGGCGCGTCCTGTGCGCCCTGCGCGGTGGATGTAAGATTCGCGGTCTTCCGGCGGCTCATAAAGGATGACGTGGGACAGGGCGGGGATGTCTATGCCGCGTGCAGCCACATCGGTGGCGACGAGGAAGCGCACTTTGCCGTGCCGCAGTTTGTCCAGCACCTGCTCGCGCTTGCTCTGGGAAAGGTCGGCGGAAAGTTCGTCCGCATCGTACCCGAAGCCCTGAAGAACGGCAGTGACGTAATGCACGTTGGCCTTGGTGTTGCAGAAAATGATGGCGGAGGTGGGGTTTTCCATCTCCAGCACGCGCACGAGCACCCTGTCTTTTTCCATGGGCTTGGCGCTGAAATAACTGTGGGTGGTATCCGCCACATGCACCTGACGGTGGCTGAGGCTGAGGATGCATGGCTGGTGCATGAATTCGCCTGCAAGCTGCACCACGTGGGGCGGGTAGGTGGCGGAAAGCAGGGAGGTGGAACGGCGCTTGGGCAGGTAGCGCTTGATTTCGCGCATGTCCGGGTAAAAGCCGATGGAGAGCATGCGGTCCGCTTCGTCAAAGACCAGTACGCGCACGTTGCCAAGGTCCATGGTGCGTCGCAGCAGGTGATCTAGTATGCGCCCCGGCGTGCCCACCACCACGTGTGCGCCCTGCCGCAGGGCATCCAACTGCTTGCCGAAACCGACGCCGCCGTAAACGCAGCAGGTGCGCAGCCCGCAGCCCGTGAGCAGGGTTTTTGCCTCGTACTCCACCTGCAACGCCAGCTCGCGCGTGGGCACCAGCACCAGCATCTGCACATGGGGCTTGGAAGGGTCCAGCCGCTCTATGGCGGGGAGCAGGTAGGCGCCGGTTTTGCCGCTGCCGGTGCGGGACTGCACCATGATGTCGCGGCCTGCCAGCTGGTAGGGGATGGAACGCGCCTGAACGGGCATGATGCTCTTCCAGCCTGCGTTTTCGCAGGCGGCGCGCATGGCGGCGGGAAGGTCTGCCAGCGTGACGGGGGGGAGCGCGTCTTCCGGCTCCTCTATGTCGGTGATCTCCGCAGCGATGCGCTCGGCGGGGTCCAGTTCCGCGGCAGGTGCCTGCGGTTGCTCGTCTGTGGGGGCGTTGTTCTGGTCTTCGGGAAAATTGGTCATGCGTGTATCCTTGCTGTCGCTCCAGAGGGCGATGAAATGAAAGAGCCCTTGGGGCCACCAAGTAACATAGCAGACAGGTGGGGGAGGCTGCAAGTGTGGCAGGTGAGATTCCCGGCACGGGACAGGAACCTGAAACGACAGGAGATGCAATGGGTATGCGCGTCCTGTTTCTTGTGGCGGCAACGGCGGCGTGGTAGGATGGCGGTGCGTATTCTGTTTTCAGTGCAAGGAGGTGTGCCATGTCTCTGTTTACTCTGCCCGCGTTCCGCCACCCGGATTTTTCATCTGCCCCGCTGAGGGACGCGCCCACGGCGCAATTTATGCCCTGCCCTGCGGACGGCATGGCACCGCCGGACTTTCATGCAACGTCCATTTTTCCCGAGTACGTGCACATGACCCCCGGAAACTGGGTGCTGCTGCGTAACTCGCGCATGGATTGCGTGATACGCAGGGCGGGCGAGGCGGCAGAGGTGGTGGAGTTCCGGCGGCTGAAGGCGGGCGATGTTGTGGCGGTGGGGCGGGGCGAGAACGGTGAGGACGGGATTCTGGTGCATGCGACAGGGTTTGCCGAAGCGGCGTCCGCCTGCGGCGGGGAGACTTTTGCCTTTCGCACCTCCACCAGCCGCGAGACCTCGTTTTCCATAGACTATGACACCCTGTACGACATTCTGCGTCATGACAGGGAGAAGGGGTATATTGTGTGGGTGGGCGGGCCTGCGGTGATCTTTGATTCCGATGCGCGCAGGGCGTTTTCTTCGCTGGTGCGCAAGGGCTATGTGCATGGTCTGCTGGCGGGAAACGCCCTTGCCACCCATGATCTGGAAGGTGCGCTGTACGAGACCGCGCTGGGGCAGGGCATATATTCCAAGAAACAGGCGGCCATGGGGCATTATCACCATCTGGACGCCATAAATACCATCCGGGGATATGGCTCAGTGGAAGAGGCGGTGCGGCAGGGGGCGGTGCGCGACGGCGTGATGCGCGCGGTGGTGGAACAGGGCGTGGAGTATGTGCTGGCGGGGTCCATACGCGATGACGGCCCGCTGCCCGGTGTGACCGCCGATGTGTATGCCGCGCAGGACGCCATGCGCGCGCTGGCTTCGCGGGCGACCACGGTGGTGGCCATGGCCACGCAGCTGCACACCATTGCCACGGGCAACATGACGCCTTCCTATCAGGTACTGGCGGACGGTGCGGTGCGGCCCGTGTATTTCTTTATTGTGGATATGTCTGAATTTGCGGCGGGCAAGCTGGCGGACCGGGGATCGCTCACCGCCCACGCCATTCTGACCAACGTGCAGGATTTTATTGTGAATCTGGACAGGGCGCTGGACTGAGCATTGGCATAACGCACCAAAGAAAAGCGGCGGAGCCTTTTGGCCCCGCCGCGTGTGGTTATTCTTCTTTTGCCGCCTCTATGAGCGCGAGGGCGCGCTGGGCAAGGTGGGTGACTTCCGGCTTGGAGACCTGATCGTCCGCGCCCACGGCATCGCCCTTATGGCGCAGCTTGTCTGTGATGAGAGACGAGAAGAGGATGACGGGCAGCTTGCGCAGCTGCGGGTCTTCCTTGATACGCTTGCACAGGTTGTGGCCGTCCATGCTGGGCATTTCTATGTCGGAAACCATGACCTGCACGTAGTCCGTTATGCTGCGTTGCTCCGCCTCTGCTTTGGCCTTGAGTTCCACCAGCCGGTCCCATGCCTCGCGTCCGTTGGTCATGGCCTCTACCTCGAAGTTGGCCTTTTCCATGAGGTCGCGGAGCATTTCGCGGATGAGGCCGGAATCGTCTGCTATGATGGCGCGGTAGCGCACGTTGGCGGACCAGTCTATGGCCTCGTCCAGACGCAGACCGAGGGCGGGGTTGAGGTCTGCCACGATCTTTTCAAGGTCGAGCAGGAAAATGATGCGGTCGTCTATCTTCACCACGCCGGTGATGGAGTAGTTGCTGAGCGACGAAACATAGCGGTTGGGCGGTTCCACCGCCTCCCAGCTTATGCGGTGGATGCGGTTGACCCCGGAAACCTGAAACGCCGTGCAGACATTATTGAATTCCGTGACGATGACCTTGGGCGGTTCCACCTCGCCGCGGTTCTTGTTCAGCCAGCGCGCAAGATCCACCAGCGGGATGATGTGGTTGCGCAGGTTGAACGCTCCGAGCACGCTGGTGTGCTTGCCTTCCGGCAGTTCCGTAACCGAGGGCATGCGGATGATTTCCAGCACCTTGGCAACGTTTACGCCGTAGTAGCCGCGGTAGTTGCTGCCGTCGGCTTCTGATTCATCGAGGAAGAACTCGACGATTTCCAGTTCATTCGTGCCGGATTCCAGCAGAATGTTTGTCTGCATAGTCCCTCCGAAGCGGGATGGGCTGTTTTCGTATGTCGTTGCCAAGGGGGCAACACGGCGTTCTGCGTTATTATCTGTTCAGAGCGGGCATATGACGGCCCGTCTATCTTCTATAATGCTTCCAACTTTTTTTGCATAGCGTCAATTATTGCCTTGGGTGTGGAAGCCCCGGCGGTGAGTCCCACCACCTGCGCGCCTTGCAGTTGCGCGGGGTTCAGCTCTTCCGGTGTTTCCACGTGTACGGTGGGGCAGCCCTGCGCGCGCGCCACATCTGCAAGCCGCCGGGTGTTGCCGCTGTTGTAGCCGCCCACGACCACCATGGCGTCCACCTCGCGGGCAAGGGCTATGGCCTCTTCCTGCCGTTCGCGGGTGGCATCGCAGATGGTTTCCAGCACGGGCAGGTCTTCACCAAGGCGCATACGCAACCAATCGACAATTTCTGCAAAAACATTACGGTCCTGCGTGGTCTGGGCAGCGACACAGTACCGCTTGCCCGGCTGGAAGGGGTACTGCTTCAGTTCGTCAAACTCGCCGAACACGAAGGCATCTTCTCCCGCATAGCTCATGAGGCCGCGCACCTCCGGGTGGTCTTTTTCGCCGAACAGCAGCAGGGTGCAGCCCTCGCGCAGTTTGCGGGCAATGCCCATCTGGGCGCGTTTGACCTTGGGGCAGGTGGCATCCAGCACGGTTTTGGCGGTTTGCTCCAGATCGCGCTGCAGCCGCTGCGGAATGCCGTGGGCGCGGATGATGACGCGTTCATCGGAGTGCGCCTCGTGCGGGGCGGTGAGGCAGCGGACGCCCAGATGCGCGTAATGGTCCAGCACCTGCGGGTTGTGGATGATGGGACCAAGGGTGGCTATGGGGCCTTCTTTCTTGGCGAGTTCCGTTTCCAGCTTTTGCAGGGCAAGGGAAACGCCCATGCAGAAGCCCGCTGTTTCCGCTCTGCGTACGATCATGATGGTATCCTCTGCCCTTTCTGCTGTTGGCTGTTGCCGGCTGTCAGGGCGCAAGGATGTGCCGGGGCTCAAAGTCCGCCCCCTGTTCCTGCCAGCGGGTGAAAAATTCTTCCAGAAGTTCGTTGAGCGTTTCCCAACTGGTGCATTCCGTCAACCTGTTTCGCATGTGGCGCGCGCCGGGGAAAAGTTTGACATAGCGCGGGACAAGCGAGCGCATTTTGAACAACGCGGTTTTATCCGGGCAGTGGCGGCGTGCCAGCGTGACGTGGCGGCGCAGGATGCGCATGGTCTTTTCCGGGTCCGGGCGCACAAAGGAGCCGCCGCCCATGAGGGTGGTGAATTCTTCGAAAATGGCGGGGTTGTTCAGCGCGCCACGGGCGAACATGACGGCAGCGACACCGGTCTGGCGCACGCAACGCACGGCGTCTTCCGCGTGGAGAAGGTCGCCGCTGGCGATGACCGGGATTTCCAGCGCGCGGACCAGTTCCTCAAGGGCGCTCCAGCGAGCCTGACCGGAAAAGCCCTGCCGCGCGTGGCGGGGATGCAGGGAAACCCAGCCCGCGCCGATATCCTGCAAGCCTTTGGCAAGGTCAAGGTAGACCTCTGCTCCTGCGTCCCAGCCGAGGCGCATTTTGAACCCCACGCGCCCTTCACCCGCCATGCGGACCATGGTGCGCGCCACGTTCAGGGCGTTGGGCACATCGCAGAGCATGGCCGCGCCGCAGCCGGTTTTGACCACCTTGCGCACCGAGCAGCCCATGTTCAGGTCGAACCATGTGTAGCCTGCCGCCAGAAGCGGTTCCATGGCGCGTTCCATGATATCCGCATCGTTGCCGAACAGTTGCAGCACCATGGGGGCGTCTTCGGGGCAGGTTTCCAGCAGCAGTTCCGTGCCGGGGCTTTTGTAGTACAGGCCCTTGGCGCTGACCATTTCCGAGCAGACCACCTGCGCGCCGAATTCACGGCAGAGCAGCCGGAAGGCAAGGTCGGAATAGCCTGCAAGCGGGGCGAGCCACGGGGCGTGCTGCGCAATGGGCAGAGGGTGTGTGGTGTGCTGTGTCATTATGATGTGTCTGTTGCGGCGCATACTGCCTGCACTGCTCTTTGCACTGTCGGCTGCGTGTCGCCTGCGTTGTCGCTTGGCACGGGCCGAATGACCCGTATGCCCCGTTCCGGCATGCCCCCTGTACGCAACTTTCTGCCGGGCTGCAAGCGGGCAGGCCCGATGCCAGAACCGATGCAAGCGCCGACACCAGAGTCAAGGCCAGAGCCAGAGCCAAGGCCAGAACAGAGACAGAAGCCGGTGCCGGTGCCCAACGGATGCTCAGGTCCGGCCTGCCAGTTCAGATTGCCAGTGCAGATGCATGGGCCAACTGTTCAGGAATGTGCAGGCCAACTGTTCAGGCCGTATATTCAGGTCAGGGTATTCAGGCCCGGATATTCAGGCTGCCGTGGGAAACAGGGCCGAGCAGGCCGGAGAGGATATCATGTATGCCCGGAGGCAGTGGCCCGCTGCCGAGGCAGACGGCAGGGTAGCGTGTGGTCTGCGCGGCATCGCGCTGGCGGCACAGGGCTTCCGGTGGTGATTGCGTGGCGGTTGCGCCCCGCACATCCGGCGGTGGTTGTGCAGACGGCAGATTGTGGGCTTGCGGTGCGCCGTTCCCCTGCCCGCCGGCAGGGCGGGAGGCTTCCGCATGTTCCAGAAAGAGTCTGTAGGCCAGCTTTTCCGATCCCGCCAGAGCCTGAACGAGGGTGCGCCCCAGACGGGGCAGCACCGCGCCTATGGTCAGACGCAGGACGCCGTGTTCTCCCTGCGCGCGCAGCAGTTCCACCCCTCGAGCCAGGGGAAGGAGCCATGGCAGGTGGTACAGTTCGCCGCTGTTGCGCTCTGCGAGCAGACGGTTGACGGTCAGCCTGTGCCGCTGCACCAGTGTGAAGGCGGCAAGGGCTTCTGCATCCTGCGCGATGAAGGCGGAGAAGTCTGCCTTGCTTTGGGACGCACTGGCGGCGTGGGGAGTGTCGCCTGCCGGGGCAAGGGGCCAGAGACGCTGGTGGAGGAGTGCGTCCAGTGCATCACGGGCGGTGAGATAGTCGCGCGCTATGTCCTGCGGTGTGCGGGGCGGGTGGGCCTGATAGTGGCGGGCTTCTTCCGGGTCCAGTTCGCGCAGAAGGATGTCCGGCACGGTCTGTTCCACCAGAAAATGGAGGGGGACGCCGGGTTCCGGACGGGTGTGCAGTTCTGCAAGCAGTTCGTGCCCGGCGACGTTCACCCATGCCATAGTACCGCGTACAAAGCGCAGCATTCTGCCGCGCAGCACCTGCCCCGGCCTGTGGGCGCGGCGGAACGCGGCGGCTCTGTTGCCGGAATCGCGGTCCTGTGCGGCGTTGCCGGAGACGGTGTTTGCGGGATAGATGCGCGTGGTCTTCATGGGAGGGCAGGCGGGGCGGCTAATTGCCCGATTTCATGAGGATGAGTTCCACCTCATCCACGGAAAGCCCTGTGGCGCGCGCCAACTGCTGTGGCGAACGGCCTTTGCGGTGTCCGTCGATGATCATTTCCCGCAGGAAATGGGGTGAACGGGTGATGTCTTCTGCCTGCTTGATGAGTTTTTGCAGGGACGCGGCGCGGGCTTCCAGCTGAATGTCCAGCTGGCGCAACTGTTCCTGACGTTGGGCAAAGGAGTCTACAAGCTCCTGCTCCAACTCGGCGTTGAAGCGGATTTTGGCGGCAAAGGCTTCCTGCTTGGCCTGCATTTCGTTGAGCAGCGATTCGGAACGCTTGAGGCGGAGGAAAAAGACAAAGAGCAGCAGGAGCAGGGCGATTTCCGTCACGCTCATGAAAAGCAGAATCCAGTGGGAAAGTTGCATGCGGGCGTCTCTATGGCTAAAGGCAGCGCGTGGTGGGGGTCAGACCTTCACATTCAGGATGTTTCCCTGCCAGGGACTTTTCGCGGTCCGGACGGTTTCTTCTTCCTCCGGTTCGTCGGGCGGGGGGTTGCGTCTGCGCCTGTCCTTGCCGTGTCCGCCGGTGCCGCCCTTGCCGTCCTTTTCCAGCAGGAGCTTGGACTGCTCTGCCTTGTCGGGCCTTTCCACCGCATTCTGCTCGTGCTTCAGCGTCTCCGCGATGGTTTGCTTCGCGGCTGCTTGCTGCGCCTCGGGGTGGGCCGATTCTTTGTGCGCTATTTCCTGCACATGGCCCATCTGCGCCAGAAGAACGGGCAGGCTGGCATCCAATGACATATTATTTCACCAGATAATGTTCTATGAGCAGATCCTCGAACTGTCCGTTGCTCATGTATTGGTTGATGACCGCCAGAAGGTCGGTCTTGAGTACCTCTACATTCTTTTCATCGGTCAGGAACAGGAGATCTTTATTGCGCAGATAATAGAACAGGGCGTCGCGCAGCACCACCTTTTTTGTTCCCGCCTCCCATGAAAGTTTTTCATTATCCGTGGCGGCGGCGAATTTGCATACCAGAAAGCGGATTTTGCCGTCTTTGTCCTTCTGTTCCACCCAGAAAGGGTCCCACGTGACGACAAAGGAATCTTGCTTTGCAGGCTCCGGTTCCGGTTGTTCCGGCTGTTGCACGGTGACCTGTTCCGGCTGGGGCGGCGGCTCCGGGCGGGGGGCGGGCTTGAGCACGAGCCACGCGAGGAGGATGATCAGCAGGGCGATGACCGCCAGAGAGGGGTAGAGAATTTTCTTGTTGTCGAGAAGCGTCTTCAGCGGGTTGGGCTTCTTCTCACCGGGTGTTTCCAGCAGCACCGGGCCGGAAGGCTGTGCTGCGGCAGGCTGCTCCTCTTCCTCTTCATCATCTTCGAGAAAGGGGGCGTCTTCAAGGTCCAGTTCGACCTTGTCTTCAGACTTACCCGCCGGGGCTCCCCCTGCGGCACCAGCAAGACCACCCAGCTCTTCGGTGTCTAGCTGCGCCTTGTCGGAGAGATCTCCGTCCAGTGAGAGGTCATCGTCTGCCATGGGTGCCGGGTGTCATGGGTTGGCCGGTTGGCCGTCCTCCGCGCGGATGCGGCCTTTCTGCGTCCGGCCGTTGAGGAAGGCTGTCTGCTGCGTTGCTGCGGAACATTCAGACCTGAGCACAGGTTCTGGTGCCCTAGGACTCTGAGCATTTTTACGCTTTGCATCCCACCGCCGGGAGCAGCCCGATGGGAAAGGTTTTTCACAGTCAGGTGCGCCCCGAACACACGGCCTCTAGCTGCCCCGGCGGAAGCGTATCGGATATTGCCGGACAGGGGAAAGGCAGGGTGAGCCGGGGCAAACAGACTGCAAAGAAGGACCGGTTGCGCGGGTCCGCTACGGGAAAATCTTGTCGATCTTCTGCTTCATCGTCTCTGCGGTGAACGGCTTGACGATGTAGTTGGAGACCTTTGCCTGCACTGCTTCTATGATGTTTTCCTGCTGGGCTTCGGCAGTGACCATAAGGAAGGGCAGGTCGCCGAACTCTTCGCTGCCGCGGACCTTGCGCAGCAGTTCAATGCCGGTCATGTTGGGCATGTTCCAGTCGGAGATGATGAAGTCTATCTTGTCTTTGTTCAGAGTTTCCCATGCGGTGGTGCCGTCATCCGCTTCCACGATGTTGGTGAAGCCGATCTGGCGCAGGATGTTCTTAACGATTCTGCGCATGGTGGAAAAGTCGTCCACTACAAGAACGCGCATGTTCGGGTCGAAGGCCATGTGAAACTCCTTGTCGGCTCAGATGCCGTCGTTTTCTCCGTAGGAGGTGTGAAACTCGCGTCGCAACCGTTGCAGGGCCTGCGTGTGCAACTGGGAAACCCTGCCTTCGGTTATTCCCATTACCTCTGCGGTTTCACGCATATTCAGTTCATCACTGTAATAGAGCGATAATACCAGCTTTTCCCTAGGTGTCAATTGGTCGATAAGTGACGCAACGCGCTCGATGAGCTCGCTGAGGGCAGTGGCCTGAAAGGGTTCTCCGTCAATGGATTCGCGGCCTTCTGTGGAAAAGGTGTCCTGTATGGCGTCCAGACTCAGGCACAGCTGGTTCTGCAGGGCTTCCAGCCCCAGCCGTACGTCTTTTTCATCCAGCCCTGTTTCTGTCTGCAGTTCCTGCTCGGTGGGGGCACGGCCTTTATCATTCTCCAGCCGGTGGATGGCCTGTTCCAGTTGTCGCACCCGGTGTCGCAGGCTGCGGGGGAACCAGTCGAGCCTGCGCAACTCGTCCAGCATGGCTCCCCGGATGCGGCTTTCGGCGTAGGTGTCGAACTTGATGCCCATTTTGGGGTTGAACTTGCCGAGCGATTCCATGAGGCCCAGCGTGCCCGCGCTGATGAGCTCGCCGAGTTCCACGTTCTTGGGCAGCTTTGCCTTGAGGCGCAGGGCGAGGAATTTGATCTTTGGGGCATAGTGGCGGACAACGGCTTCCTGTTCGCGGTTGGACATGTCCTCCCACGCCACGGAGCCGGATTCCAGCATTTCCCACGGGGCCTGTTTGCCCCCGGAACCAGCCGCACCGCCCCTGCTCCCGCCTGTTTCCGGGCTACTGCCGGAAGAGGAGCTTTTTCCAGAAGAACTTGATATTTCCATCAAGGTTGGCCGATACATCCCAGTTTTGAATGGTCTGCGCCACCTGGCGCACTGCCGCGCAGGCGGGGCCGCCTTCCGCTTCCGCGCAGAAGGGGCGCTGGTTGACCACCGCCTTGCGGACGCCCGGATCGCGGGGGACGTAGCCCACGAGATCCAGCGAGACGCCGGAAAGGAAATGGTCGCACGCCGCGTACAGTCTGGTAAACATTTCCTTGGCCGTTTTTGCGTCCGGCACCATGTTTACAAGCACCTTGAAATGCTCGACCCCGTGGTTGAGCTTCATCACCTTGATGAGGGCGTAAGCGTCCGTCAGCGAGGTGGGTTCCGGCGTGAGCACCACAATGCGCTCCTGCGCCGCGAGATTGAAGTACAGTACGTTGTCGTTTATCCCGGCCCCGGTGTCAACTATCAGATAATCCACGGCATCTTCCAGGCCGTCCATGGCCTCCAGCAGTTCCAGCTTCTGGCCGGTGGACAGGGCGAGCATCTCGCTCATGCCGGACGAGGCGGGCAGGATTTTGAAACCGTAGGGCGTGTCGAAAAGGATGTCTTGCAGGGAAGCGTCTTCATGGAACAGGTGGAAAAGGTTGCGTGTGGGCGTCATGCCCAGCACCACGTCCACGTTGGCAAGGCCGAGGTCCGCGTCCAGAAGCACCACGCGTTTGCCCGCCCGGGCAAGGCACAGCGCAAGGTTGACGGACATGTTCGTCTTGCCGACTCCGCCCTTGCCGGAGGTGACGGAAAATACCAGAGGATAATCGCCCTTCATAGTCAGTGCAACTCCGTTGTCTTAAATGGCCGCATCGCCGCGGGAAGGTGTGTCACACGGGAGCTGGTGCTTGAAGAGCAGTCTCCACAGCATGACATCGCGCGCGGGCGTGAGCGTGTTTTTGAGTCCCGGCCCGAAAGAGAGCGCGGAGACAGGTAAACCGGACGATACCGCCATGTTGACGACTGCCCCGAAGGTACAGGCTTCGTCCAGTTTCGTCCAGATAATGCTCCCTGCGCAGCCGTTTGCGTATTGCCGCATGAAGCTGGCCATCTGCTGCGGCGCGTAGGAGGGGGCAAGCACCAGATGCACCGCCATATCCTGCGCGGCGCACAGGCCCATGCGCGTGGACAGGGCGGAAAAGGAATCCTGCCTGCCGAGTCCGGGCAGGTCTATGAGCACCCTGTCGAACTGGCGGGATTCGCGCAGGACGTTGGCAAGGCTTACACCGTCGGAGGCTTCGCGGTAGGCCATGTCGGAAAGTTCCGCGTAATGCTTGAGCAGCAGGCGTCCGTTGCCGCGTTCGCTGTCTGCGTTCACGATGCAGATGCTCATGTCCGGCCGGCGGCTGCGCAGCGAAAGGGCCATGCGCACAAGGGTGCTGGTCTTGCCCGCGCCGTAGGGGCCGGCCACGGCGTGCACGCGTTCCGGCCAGTGGCTCTCTTCCCACGGCTTGACGGATACCATATCTGAGAGCGGTTCCAGAACGGAGGCGTGCGGGGTGCTGCGCAGCCTGCCGAAGAGGTCGAGCAGCACGGTGCCTTCCACGCCTTCTCGCTCCAGATATTCCAGTGCCACGCGCTGGCGGGGCGAAAGGTCTTCCAGCCGGATGCCCGGCTTCATGAGGACCAGCAGGTGCTCCTTGATGAGCGACCATTCGCGGTGCCATTCATTCCAGCCTGCGGGCGAGGCGGCATTCTTGCCGTTGCCGTTGCCGCCCGCATCCAAAGTTTTGACAGCGCGTTCCAGGCCCGCCGTCATTTCGCACCACGGGCCGTTTTCACCGTTGCCCTCGTGCTTGGAGAGGATGACGGCGTCGAGCCCCATCTCCTGCTTGATGCGGCCGAGAACGGTTTTGGTGTCCGGCCCTGTGAAGGTTTTAACCTGCATTACTTCAGTCCTACGCTGCCGACGGAGGTGAGTCGGATATCAGAAGGAATTTCTGCCTGCGAGATGACAGACACCGAGGGCAGAAACCGCATTATCAACTGGGCAAGGTGCGGGCGGGTGACAGGCGAGGTGAGCAGGACGGGTTGACCGTCTGTCGCCACCGCGTTTTCCACGCTCTGGTTCACGGATTGTATCAGCCGCTGTGCCGTTGCCGGGTCCAGTGCCAGATAGGTGCCGCCGTCTGAACGGCGGATGGCCTCTTGTACGGTCTTTTCCACGGAGGGGTCCAGCGTAATGATGGGCAGAACGCCGCTGCTGTCCATGTATGGCTTTACAATGGTGCGGGCCAGACGTTCGCGCACGTATTCTGTGAGGGTGTCCGGGTCTTTGACGCCGGGGCCATAGTCCGCCAGTGTTTCCACAATGGAGAGCAGGTCGCGTATGGAGACGTTTTCGCGCACCAGATTCTGGAGCACCTTCTGCACCACGCCCAGAGAGAGAATGCCGGGTACCAGCTCTTCCACGGCCTTGGGGGCGTGCTTGGCGAGGTTGTCCAGAAGGGCCTGCACCTCCTGCCTGCCGAGGAAATCCGCAAGATTACGCTTGAAGACCTCGGTAAGGTGGGTGGCGATGACGGTGGAGGGGTCTACCACCGTGTAGCCTGCGAGCATGGCCTCTTCTTTCTGGCTCTGCGGAATCCACAGGGCGGGCAGGTTGAAGGCGGGTTCGCGGGTTTCTATGCCCTTTATGTGGTGCTTGGCGTCGCCGGGGTCCATGGCGAGGTAGTGGTCGATAAGGATTTCTGCCCCGGCCACCGCGTTGCCCTTGACCAGCACGGAATACTGCCCCGGCTTGAGTTGCAGGTTGTCGCGCAGGTGCAGCGAGGGAACAACCACGCCCACGTCCAGCGCGAACTGGCGGCGGATGGAGCGGATGCGCGAGAGCAGGTTGCCGTCCTGTTCCTCGTCCACCAGCGGGATGAGGCCGTAGCCCACTTCCAGTTCCAGTGCGTCCAGCGGGAGCAGGGTCTGCACCTCTTCGGGCGTGTCCAGCCCCTTGGATTCGGCCTTGGCACCTTTGCCCTTTTTGCCTCCGGATTCCGCGGCGCTGTCTCCGGGGGAACCCACCAGTGTGGAAATGAAGAACAGGCCTGCCGAAAAGATGGTGAAGGGCAGGAAAGGCATGCCCGGAACCAGCGCGAAAATGAGCAGCACCATTGCCACCAGCTTGAGGGCGCGGGAGTTGAAGGTGAGCTGGCCGATGAATTCTTCGCCCATTTTCGCTTCTGCCGCCGCACGGGAAACGATGATGCCCGCCGAGGTGGAAATGATAATGGATGGGATGGTGGCGACAAGTCCGTCGCCGATGGTGAGCAGGGTGTATGTGGTAAGAGCGTCCTGCCAGGGCATGCCCTGTTGCACGATGCCGATGAGGATGCCGCCGATGATGTTGATCATGGTGATGAGCAGGCCGGCGGTAACGTCGCCCTGCACGAACTTGCCCGCGCCGTCCATGGCGCCGTAGAAGTCTGCTTCGCGCCGGATGATGTTGCGCTTTTCGTTGGCGGTTTCCTCGTCTATGAGGCCTGCGTTGAGGTCGGCTTCAATGGCCATCTGCTTGCCGGGCATGGCATCCAGGGTGAAGCGGGCCGCCACTTCTGCGATACGCGTGGTACCGGAGGTGATGACCATCTTGTTCAGGATGAAGAGAATCATGAAAATAACCGCGCCCACCACATAGTTGCCGCCTACCACAAACTCGCCGAAGGCTTGAATGACGGAGCCTGCGGCACCTGTTCCCTCATCGCCGTGCAGCAGAATGAGGCGTGTGGAGGCCACGTTCAGCGCAAGGCGCAGCAGCGTGGTGACCAGCAGCAGAGACGGGAAGATGGAAAATTCCAGCGGCGAAAGCATGAACATGGATGTGACCAGCACGATGAGCGCCAGCGATATGCTCAGGCTGAGCATGATGTCCAGAAAGAAGGTGGGCAGGGGAATGAGCATGACGAACAGGATGGTGATAACACCGCCTGCCAGCAGAATGTCGCCCTGCTTGGCGAAACGCTCATAATTTATCTTGGGAGCTGTGATTTCCTGTTTAGCCATTTTTCCGACACCTTCCGCGGGCTGGGGGGTTGTGCGAGCCGTGTGTGGCGTGCTCTGCTAACCCCTTTGTTTCCCTTTGAATTTATGCAGCGAGGCAAGAATGGATGCCACCGCCTTGTACAGGTCTTCGGGGATCATTTCGCCAATCTCAACCGACTTATACAAGGCACGTGCCAGAGGTACATTTTCCCGCACGGGGATGCCGTGTTCGCGGGCCACTTCCTTGATTTTTTCGGCCAGATGGTCCGCTCCCTTGGCAAGCACGCGCGGGGCGGGTGCCTCCATGGCGTCATACCGCAGAGCCACGGCGATGTGGGTGGGGTTGGTGATGACCACGTCTGCCTTGGGGACATCCTGCATCATGCGGCGCATCATGACCTGCAGCATCTTTTTGCGCTGTTCGGCCTTGATCTTGGGGTCGCCTTCCGCCTGTTTGCGCTCGTCCTTTACTTCATGCTTGGTCATCTTCAGGTTTTCTTCGTAGTCCCAGCGGGTGTACCACAGGTCGGCCAGGGCGATGATGGTCATGGGGACGAGGGCGTAAAGCACCATCTTGTGCCCCGTTTCCAGCAGATACACGGAAAGGCCCGCCGCATCTGTGTAATAGAGGGGCAGGAAGTTTGCCATTTCGGACTTGATGACCAGATAGGGCGCAAACCCGATGACCACGGCCTGCAGGATGCTTTTGCCCATCCGGATGAGGGTTTGGGTGGAGACGAAAAGGCGCTTGAGGCCGGAGATGATGTTGAACCTGCTCCATTTGAATTTGAAGACTTCTGTGGTCCACAGTTTGCCCACCTGCACCCGCATGTTCAGGTAGGCCAGAAAGCCGATGAAGAAGAGCAGGGGAATGAGCATTTTGGCCAGTTCTGTGGAGAGCCACTTGAAAATATCGTACACGCTTTCCGGTGTGGCCGAGAACTGCATGCTGTCGCGCAGGAAGCGCACCATGATCTTGTTCATGCTGTCGTAAATGACGCCTATCCATGCGTAGAGCCCGTACATGCCCGCAAGAATGGAGACGACCTTCCCCAGTTCCTGCGATTTTGCGACGTTGCCTTTGCCCCGCGCCTTTTTGCGACGTTTGGGTGTCGCTTGTTCTGTTTTACTCGGATCGCTCTGCGGCATGGCTCATACTCCTAAGGGGCAAGCGGGGACATGGAGTTGATGAGGTTGGTCATGAGCGGGCCGATTTCGGTGATGAAGTTGGCCATGTGGCGTGCCATGATGGTGAACAGCATGCCCATGAAGAAGAAGCCCACGCCTATCTTGAGCGGAAAGCCCAGCTGGAGCAGGTTCATCTGCGGCGCGGCGCGGCCCATGAGTGCCAGCGCCAGTTCCACAAGGAACAGCGAGGCAATGACGGGGGCGGCGATTTTTACGGCCAGCGAGAACATGATGGAGGAAAGGTCCAGAATCTGATGCACGATGGCCGGGCCGATGACCAGATGGCCCGGCGGGATGGCTTCAAAGGTTTTTGCCAGCGCCTGCAGCATGTAGAGGTGGCCGTTCAGAGTCATGAAGGTGAGCAGCGCAACAAGGTAGAGAAAGTGCGAGGTGATGGAGACGGAGGTGCCGGTCATGGGGTCCGCGATGTTGATCATGGTGAAGCCCATCTGGAAGCCCAGCAACTGACCGCCTGTCTGGATGGCAGCGAAAACAAACTCTATGGCCAGCGCGAGAGTGAGGCCCAGTACCGCCTCGGACGCCAGAATGCGTATGAGGTCGAAGGGGTGCTCCGGCATGGCGTGCCCGGAGACGGAAAGGGCCGGGAACACGGCCAGCGTGAGCACCATGCACACCGCTCCCTTGACCATCTTGGGTGCGGAATCGCCGCCGAACACGGGCAGCATGAACACCACAAGGCTGAGGCGCATGAAGGTCAGTATGAAACTGAAAAATTCGGGTTTGCTGAAGTTGAACAGATCCATGCCGGAGTGATTGCAAGGGGCGCGCCAGAGAAGATGGAGATGGGGCTTTCGGAAATGAGGAGGGGTGTCGGAATGGGGCGCGGAGGGTTCCTGATGGGTTCCCGGCGGGCAGGCTGCGGGCGGTCAGCCGGAAGTAGGGGCGTAAGAATGATCAGAAGCCTGGCGGGAAATGCGCCGTGCCGGTGCAGATGCAGGGGCAGGCGCGTTGCGCGGGGCGGTGGGGTGCGCGGGGCAGTGTCATGAATATGGCGGTGCCTGCAAGGCAGAGCAGACAAAAGGCCGCATGGGCCACGGAGCCGCAGGAGGCGGGGTTATCGAACGGGGGGTGCGGGGGCCTGCTCAGCAGGGTTGTGCGGTTCTGCTGAAGGGGCTGCCGAGGTTTGCGCAGGATCGGGGTTGAACGAGGCGCATGCGCCGACCATGGCCCCCAGTATGAGCATGGCCGTGCCCAGCCACCACGTGCGGAAGAAGCTGTGGGCGCTGACGGCGGCACCGAGGTACCCCCCGAAGTAGGAGGCCCAGAGCAGGGCGGTGACGAACCAGTAGGGGCGGTCGGGCGTGCGCAGCCCCTGCCGTATGCGCAGTCCGCTCCACACGCCGTTGCTGAGGGTGAACGCCGCAAAGAGGCCGAAGCCGATGATGCCTGTTTCCGCCAGAAGCTGCACGTAGATGTTATGGGGGTGCGGGTAGACCACCACGGTTCCGTTCCATTCCATGACGATGCCCAGAAGGTTGGTGCCGTGACGGAAGGCCCCGTTGCCTACACCCAGCCAGAAGTGCTCGTGAAAGACGCTCATGGCGGCGGGCCAGATGTCGGAGATGCGCACGTCGTTCAGGGCAGTGGCAAAACGGACCCGCTCCGGGCCGAAAAAGCCCATCAGTAGCACAATGGCACCCAAGGGCAGAAGGTGGCGCAACCGTATGGTGTTGAGCATGAGCGCCAGCAGGAGGACGGCGATGAGCAGCCCCACCCAGCCGCTCCGGGCCTGCGCGAACATCCACAGGAATATGCCCGGTGCGAGAAAGGCGGTTGTGATGCCCAGCCTTGCGGCGCGCGGCAGCGAGGCGGGCAGCAGAACCCACAGCACCAGTGAGGGAAGCAGGGCCATGGACATGTAGTTGCCCACGCGTCCTCCGCCCATGCTTGCGGTGAGGCGGCCGCCCTCAGTCATGGCGTTTTTGATGAAATCTGTGCCGTTTATGAATTGATAGATGCCGTCCAGCCCCTGCACCAGCGAGGCTGCGGCAAGGAGCAGCGCGAACAGGTAGAGGCGTTTGCGGGTGCGGACGAATTCCAGCCCCGCGAGGAAGAGCACGAAACCTTTGTGGATGTTTGAATTGAAGACGTACCAGCTTGTTTGCAGATGGATTGAGTGCACCACCTTGAAGGCGAGAAAGGCCAGAAACAGGGCGTACAGAGGCCAGAGGGGATACCGGTGCAGGGCGCTCTGCCGGAAATTGAAGAGGTAGGTCCACAGGACTCCGGCAAGGCAGAGCACGCCGCCGATTTCTGCAAACATGTTACCCAGCGGCATGAGCAGGGCAAAGGTGCATACCCCTGCCGCGATGAGCCAGTCACCCGCACGGGAGGCGGCGGGGTGCGACCGGATGGCGTGGTACCGGCGGACGAGTGCTTCGCGGGAAAGGGAGATGTTCGGCATCTGCTACCGCGCAGGAAGGGGGTGGATGAAGCGTGGCCCGCTGATGCGGAGGGGGGGGGCAGCGTGCCGGGGCACACGCAGGTCTCTTGTGTGGCAGGTTTCGGTCATCTTCCTGATCAGGCCGCAGGAAGCGGCACGTTGCGCGTTGCTGTTGTTAAGAAATCTTAAGCTGGCCGGGTAGGGCGGAACGCCGGGAACTCCCTGAAGCTGCGCGTCAGTTTGAGTTGCCGTCGTTTCCTGATCGCTTCTTGATCGTTCCGTGTTCGCGCCAGCCTGTACCGCACTCATCATCAACGCGGGAAGTATATTCTTTTTTCTGTGATTGGTCTATACTGGGAGCGGGTACCGTAAAAGGGCTTTGCTGACGGCAGGCCAAAACGGGGACGGGAGCGGAGCTTGCCATTGACCCGGTATTCTGGCAAGCCACGGGAAACCTGCGGAATGCGGGCGGAAATGGTATCCGCCGCACGCCCTTTCCGGACTCTGGCAGGAGAGGTTCGGACCTGTCCCGGAGGCGGTTCGGACAGGGTCGGCATGAGCCGCACAGGCCGTATTGGCGTACACGCCATAGTAATCTGTACATGGAGGATGTATGGACCTTTTACCCATCAAACGGGCGCTGCTCAGCGTTACCGACAAGTCAGGACTGGTGGAGTTTGCCACCTTCCTGCACGGGCGCGGCGTGGAGCTGGTTTCTACCGGCGGCACGGCGCGCATGCTTTCCGAGGCGGGGTTGAAGGTCACGCCTGTAAGCAAGGTTACGGGGTTTCCGGAGATACTCGGCGGACGCGTGAAGACGCTGCATCCGCATATCCACGGGGGTATTCTGGCGGACAAGGACAACCCGGAGCACCTTGCCACCCTCAAGGAACTGGGCATTGTTGCCTTTGACCTCATTGTGGTGAACCTGTACAACTTTGCGGAAGCCGCCCGGAAGGGATTGGATCTTAAGGCTGCCGTGGAGGAGATAGACATCGGCGGACCCTGTATGCTGCGGGCGACAGCCAAAAACTTTCACAGCATGCTCGTGCTGCCGGACCCGGCGGATTACGCCGAAGCTACGGCAGAGCTTGATGCCAGCGACATGCGTGTGGGGCTGGATTTCCGCCGCCGCATGGCAGCCAAGACCTTTGCCCGTACCGCCGCCTATGACGGCATGATTACGGAGTACCTTTCCGCCCATAACGTGTAGACTAATCCCCGCGCTGTTACCGGATTCCGGGGCGCGGGGATTTTTTTTCAGGAGCACGCCATAGCCTCTGTTCTCGGAAATATTCAAGGGCTTAAGCCCAGTCAGATCAAGGCACTGCAACGCCTGTATACCCGCAGGTATCCGGCGCAGGGCGGCTATACGCCCGAGCAGGCACGGGAGATTGCCGCCCTTTCGCGCAGCATTGCGCGGCAGGTGGGGCTGCTCATAGACAGGCAGGGGCGGGCGCAACTGGTCATCGTGGGCGACACCGGGGCCATATACATACCGGAGCTTCCCCGCTCGCGGCAGGGAACAGCGCGCCTGCGCGGGCTGCGCCTTGTGCATACCCATCTTGCCGATACGCTTCTTTCGCAGGAAGACATGATGGACATGCTTTTTCTGCGGCTGGACTCGGTGGGCGTGCTCACGGTGGATGAGTTCGGCGGGCCGGAACGCTTTCAGTACGCGCATCTGCTGCCCTCTGTGGTAAGTGGCGCAGGGGCGGGAGAGCAGGAAGCGGAACAGGGCGGACGTGCTGCGGATGGAGAAGAGGGCGAAAACAAGGGGTACCGGGTTTTTCCCGCTGTGCCGTGGGACCGGGTGGATGCAGACTTCAACGCACTGACCGAGGCGCTGGAAGATGAAATGGCGCGCGCCCTTTCCGACGCACGGGTGGCGGACGGCGACGGCGAGCGGGCAGTGCTGGTGAGCGTGGGCACGCAGCCGCGCAGCCTGCAGGAGCTGTATCTGGACGAGTTACAGGAGCTGGCGCGCACGGCGGGTATTGCCGTGGTGGGGCGCATAGTGCAGCGCGTGCCGCAGGTGAACCACAAGCTCATACTCGGCAAGGGCAAGCTGGCAGAGCTGGAAGTGCTGTGCCTGCAGGGTAACGCGGGGATGGTGGTCTTTGACGGTGAGCTTGCTCCCGCGCAGTTGCGTAACCTTACCGATGCCACGGAGCGCAAGGTGCTGGACCGTACCCAGCTTATTCTGGATATCTTTGCCCAGCACGCCACCTCGCGGGCGGGCAAGCTCCAGGTGGAAATGGCGCAGTTGCAGTATACCATGCCCCGTCTGGTGGGTAAGAACAGGGCCATGGACAGGCTTATGGGCGGCATAGGGGGGCGCGGTCCCGGTGAGACCAAGCTGGAGACGGACCGGCGCAAGATACGTGACCGTATAAGCCGCATTAAGGGCGAACTGGAAACGCTGCGCAGGCAGCGCGGTTATGCGCGCGACCGCAGGGCAAAGGCGCGTGTACCTGTGGCGGCATTGGTGGGGTATACCAATGCGGGCAAGTCCACCACGCTGAACACGCTGACCCATTCGGACGTGCTGGCGGAAAACAAACTTTTTGCCACGCTGGACCCCACCACCCGACGGCTGCGTTTTCCGCAGGAGCGGGAACTTATTCTCACGGACACGGTGGGCTTCATCCGCAACCTGCCCAAGGAGCTCAAGGAGGCGTTTGAAGCCACCCTTGAGGAGCTGGAGGCGGCGGACCTGCTTATCCACGTGGCGGATGCCGGGCACCCGGAGGTGGAGCGGCAGATTCAGGCCGTGGAGTCCATTCTCACGGACATGCAGCTGCACGAGATTCCCTCTGTGCTGGTGCTGAACAAGTGGGATATGCTGGACGATGAGGCGCGGTTCGCGCTGCGGCAGGCGCACCCGCAGGCCATATGCATCTGCGCCCGCACGGGAGAAGGGCTGGACGGGCTTTCTGCCGCCATCATCAGCCGCATTGACTGGGAACGGGGCATGGTGGTTGCGTAGCTGCCCGTCCGGTGGGCAACGGTTTTCTGCTGCATTGCCGCCGGGTTCTGATGTTCCCTGAACTGGCCCGCATTTAAAGCGCCGCCAGAACTGGACGGAATTGCACCGGACCGGCACCCGACGAGCACCGGACTGGCGACGGAATGGCCCGGGCTTGTCCAATGCGCCTGAATACGTCTGAACTGGACTTGAGCCGGGTCAGCAAAGAATGAAAAACCGAAGGCCCGTCCCATTGCGGGGCGGGCCTTCAGCACTTTGTCCGTTGTCCGGTTTCGGGAGGCTATTCTGCGCGAAACTCTCCGCTCTTGCCGCCTGCCTTGTAGACGAGACGGCAGTCGCGGATGACAATATCTTTCTGAACGGCCTTGCACATGTCGTAGATGGTCATGGCGGCGGTCTGGGCGGCCACAAGGGCTTCCATCTCCACACCGGTCTGGCCCGTGGTGCGCGCTTCCGCCTCTATGAGTATGCGGCCTGCGGGGCAGGTGTCGTCCGGGTCTGCCACGGTGAAGCGGACGTCCGCATAGCTGAGGAACAGCGGGTGGCACAGGGGGATAAGCTCGGACGTGCGTTTGGCGGCCATGATGCCCGCCACCTTGGCGGTGGTGAGCACATCGCCTTTGGGCAGTGCCTGCCGCTTAAGCAGGTCCAGCGTGGCGGGCGAAACCTCCACCACGGTGCGCACTATGGCCACGCGGCGCGAATCTGCCTTGCCGCCTACATCCACCATGGTGATGGAGCCATCATCGTGCATGTGCGAAAAGTCGTTGCCGTTCATGGATTAGTCCACTCCCATGGCCTTGCCGACCTTTTTGAACAGGTTTTTGGCCTTTGTCATGGGCTTGTCGTCCTCCAGCTGAGCGAATTCGCGCAACAGTTCTTCCTGCCGCTTGCTCAGTTTGGTGGGCGTTTTAACCACGATTTCTACCAGCAGGTCGCCGTTGGCCCCGTATCCCAGCGAGGGGAGGCCATAATCGTGCATGCGGAAGATTTCGCCGTTCTGGGTTCCCTTGGGGATTTCCACGGTGATGGGGTCGTCCAGCGTGGGCACCTCTATCCTGTCGCCCAGCGCGGCCTGCACGAAGCTGATTTCCCGCGTGACGATGAGATCCTGCCCGTGGCGGCGGAAGGTCTTGTCCTGCTCTACGGTGATGACCACATACAGGTCGCCGGGAGGGCCGCCGTGGATGCCGGGTTCGCCCTCGCCGCGCAGGCGCAGGCGGTTGCCGGAGTCCACTCCGGCGGGGATGCGCACGGCAAGTTCCTTTATCTCCTGCACGATGCCTGCGCCACGGCAGCGGGGGCAGGGAGAGGAAATGAACTGTCCCGTTCCGTTGCACGCGTGGCAGGGCATGGAGATGGAGAAGGGGCCCTGACTCTGGCGCACCTGCCCTCTGCCTGCGCAGCGGGAACAGGTTTCCGGCTTGGTGCCGGGGGCGGCACCGGAGCCTTCGCATTCCGGGCAGGTGACCTTTTTGGGGATTTTGAGGGTGACCTCGTCTCCCTTTGCCGCCTGCCGAAAACTGATGGACAGGTTGTAGCGCAGGTCCGCGCCTGACTGCGCGCGCGGCCCTCTGGACGCGCCGCCCATGGAAAAGCCGAACAGGTCGCCGAAAATGTCGCCGAACTGGCTGAAAATGTCTTCCGCACTGTGGAAGCCGCCGCCACCGCCGAAGCCGTTTCCGTTCACACCCGCATGGCCGAAGCGGTCATAACGGGCGCGTTTGTCGTCGTCGCGCAGGACATCGTATGCCTCTGCCGCTTCCTTGAACCGGGCTTCGGCATCCGGGTTATCCGGATTTCTGTCCGGATGGAACTCCATGGCCTTCTTGCGGTAGGCTTTCTTGATCTCGTCTTGCGAGGCGTCCCGGCTTACGCCGAGGACTTCGTAGTAGTCACGCTGGCTCATGGCTCGGCATTACTCGGCAGTCTTGGTTTCTTCGGGGGCGGGGGTGTACCATGCGGGGTTGTCGGGCAGCACCTTGCCGGCAGCGATTTCGCGCAGGGCGGTAACCACTTCCTTGTTCTTGCTGTCTACAAGCGGCTTGTAGCCGTCGCGAAACTGGTGGACGCGCTTGATTGCCATCTGAACCAGCAGGAAACGGTTGTCTACGCGTTTCTGACAATCTTCTACTGTGATGCGGGCCATGTGTTGACTCCTTGTATTGAAATGAACAGGGATTCCCCTGCTGTTTCCTTGTGGTTTGGGCGTATCAGGCTTTTTGAGCCGTTAACAGCCTTTTCAGTCCGATGTATACGGTACCCTGCCTGCTGTGCGAACAGTCCTTTCCCCTGCGTAGCCTTTTGTCTGTGGGCTTGAAGCCGGGGCAGGCTTGTTTGCGCGTGCAGCATACCCGCTTTGAACGTCCTGAGAAAATTCGACCGTCATTTGCCGGGCGTTTGCCGGGTGGTTACCGGGCGGGCAGCCTGCTCAGCAAGTCGTTGAGGAGCAGTCTTTCCACCGGAAACCAGTATTCTTCGCCCTGCACGTGCAGCCAGCAACGGCCGGATACGGCGGGGTCTGTATGAAATTCCACAGTGGCTATGAGCCCGGTGGCAGCGGCGCGCAGTGTCCATGTGAGCACGTGCTGTGCCCCTTCCGGAGCCTTTGCCTGCGGTGTGTCCACAAACTGGATGGCCCCGAGCCGCCACAGGATGACGTCCAGTCCTGTGAGCTCTTTGCCGGAATCCCGGTCCCGCCAGCCGTTGTGATCGCGCACCGCCGTGTGGATGCGCGTGCCACCGCCCGTAAGGACGGTGAAAATCTGCTCATCTGCCTGCCCCGGGTCGGCTCCCAGCACGGGGCGCGCCCGCAGGGAATAGGCCGTGACAGCGAGTTTTTGTGCCAGCTCGCCGTCTATGAGAACCGGAGCGTTCTGCCTTGAAAGCCGCGCAATGAACGTTTTGCCGCCATTGCCGTCGTGAAAAATATCCACCGTTTCCGGTGTGTCGGAGCGCCTGGTCCACACGGACAGCCTGAGCTGCGGGTGGGGCGGCGTTTCCGTTGCGTTATCCGCCAGTGCGCGCCCGCGCGCGTTGACCAGCGTGTGCAGGTACATTTCCAGCTTGGGCTGTGCGACCGCGTGGGGACGGTGTTTTTCCGGGGCGGCGAACGAAAAGCCTTCATTCTTGCCGCGCACCACATCCCACACGCCTGTTCCGGGGCCTTCTGCACTTACTCTGGTGACGGCATCCGGCGAATCGGCCCCCACCAGACGCAGGTCATAATAATATTCCACCGGGCGCACGATAAGTTCGCGGTACGATGCGTCCAGCAGGTGCACCTGATCGCCCTGCAGGGAGCTTCTGGCGTATACTGTTCCCGGTCGCGGGCCGTCCGCGCCGAGAACGATGCCCCAGATTTCGTTGCCCAGTAGGGTAATGCTGGTGTCATCGTTGTCCAGACCATACTGGCTTTTTTCGCGGCGCGTATACCGGGACACGTGGTCCAGCGGCGGCCTTCTGGCTATGGTATCCAGCAGGGTCTGCATTTTGGCGGCATCGGCCAGTATGGGCCGCCCGTCCGCAGCGCGCACGTACCACACGCCTTTCTCCGGGGCAAAGATGTATGTTCCCGCTGCAGACTTGACGTCTATGCGCGACAGGGAGGCAAGACGAAGCCCCGGCCATGAAGGGTCGCCCAGCAGAATCATGCCTCTCTGCGTCCATATATGCAGCCCCAGCCCCGCCGCGCTGGCAAGCACGAACAGAACCAGAAAAGCGATGATGTGTCGTTTCATCAATCGTTGCTGAAAAGGCTCCCGGCGGCCTTTCGTATGCGCCAATCGGCGGAGAAAGTGTTATCAGCCCGTTCCCCGGGTTACTGCCCCGGAAAGAGTCGCGCGGGGGAGATGAGAAGTAGTTTGTAACTTCGGGGACGCAATAATGCCAAGCTGCGCAGCATACTCCGCGGGCGTATATGTGTCAACCGCGCAGGAAAGGCCGCCGGGTGAGTGGTTGCGTACCGCCCCGATGCGGGGTACGAAGCCCCTCACCGCTATATTACAAGGTCAGGAACGGAAGAACATGGCACGCGAAAAGCTCAGTTACGCCCAGAAACACTGCGTGAGCAGCGCAGGAAAACTTATGCAGACCACCGGAATGCTCCATCCGGGGGCGCGGGTGGGGATTGCCATGTCCGGCGGCATGGACAGCTGGGTGCTCATGCAGACCCTGCTGCACAGGCGCAGGATTATCCCGTTCAGTTTTGAAATGATGGCACTGCACCTGAACCCGGGGTTTGAACCCGAAAGCCACGCCCCGCTCATTCCGTGGCTGCAGGAGCGGGGTATTGCCTATCATGTGGAGGTCACCGACCACGGACCGCGCGGGCATTCGCCGGAAAACAGGAACAACTCCCCGTGTTTTTTTTGTGCCATGCTGCGGCGGACCCGGCTGTTTGAGCTGTGCCGGGACTACAACCTGACGCATCTTGCCTTTGGGCATAACACGGATGACCTTGTGGGCACCTTTTTTATGAATCTGTACGAGGGCGGCAGTGTGCGCGGCATGTCCATGAAGGAATCGTTCTTCGGCGGCAGGCTGATGGTCATACGCCCGCTCATGCTGGTGGAGAAATCGATCATTGCCAAGTGTGTGCGCCAGTGGGAATTGCCGCTGTGGAGCAACCCGTGCCCTTCTGCCTCCGATTCGCGCCGCAAGGAGGTCATGGACGACTTCTGGGCACTAGCCGCACGTAACAAGGGGCTGCGCCAGAATGTTTTTAACGCCCTGACGCGCTGGCAGCTGGACTTGACACGGGGTGGCAAAGCGAAGTAAAGAGGCGGAGAATTGCTTGAGGATTGCCGTGCGTGCATGGCTTTGGATTTTCTAACTAAAATGCGTGAAAGGGCGAAGCGGAAGCATGCTGTTCAGCAAGTACCACATTGTCATGTTTAGGGAAAATCAGGGCCAGTGCAAGAAGTTTTTTCTGCGCGGCTGGCTGGGGGTTATCCTGCTTGGCATGGTATGCGTCTTTGCCGCCGGTAACGTTGTTTTTTGGCATTATTATACCAGTTATCAGAAGCTTAAGCGTGACTACAGCGTAGCAGAAAAGACGCTGGAAGAGCAGAATAACCAGATCCTGAGCATGGCGAACAAGCTGAAGGGCGTGCAGAGCGATCTGCAGCGCGTACAGCAGTTCAACTCCAAGCTGCGTGTTATGATCAACCTTGAGCAGGATCAGGGTGACGCCACCTCTTCCATGGGTGGTTCCCGCCCCAAAGATTTTTCCGAAAGCTATCTCCCCATACACCGTCAGGAACTGCTGGCGCGCAAGATGCACAGCTTTCTCAACCAGCTGAACACCGAAGTGCGCATGGAAGAGGTGCAGCAGCAGGAACTGATGCAGCAGTTCCGCGAAAACCGCGAACTGCTTGCCTCCACCCCGTCCATATGGCCCTCCGAAGGGTTTGTTTCCTCGCCGTTCGGCATGCGCCGCTCCCCCTTTACGGGCAGGCGTGAATTCCACAAGGGTATAGACATTACCAACCGCAAGGGCACGCCCATCTACGCGCCCGCCAAGGGCACTGTATCGTTCAGCGGCGTGGACGGCGGCTATGGCAACTGCGTGGTTATCAGCCACGGCGACGGCATATCCACCCGCTATGCCCATATGCAGCGGTTTGTGGTCAAAGAGGGGCAGAGCGTGACCCGCGGTGAGCTTATAGGCTACATCGGCAATTCCGGTCGTTCCACCGGGCCGCATCTGCATTACGAAGTGCGTCTGAACGGGGTGTGCGTGAACCCCATGCGCTACATCCTGAACTAACTTTTTCTTCCTAGGCATGTTGAAGCCCCTGCCGGTGAGCAACCGCAGGGGCTTCGGCTCGTTTGCGGGGGCTTATATGCCGCTTGATTATGGGCGCAGAGGAAGAAGGCGTGACGGGGAAGCAGGCGGGAGAGCGCGGCTGTTCAGCGCGTGGCGCGGATGCGTTCCAGCAGGGCGGTGGTGGAAAAGCCGGGAAGCAGGGGCAGGCTGACCACGGTGCCGCCGTCTGCCTCTACAAGGTCGCGGCCCACGATACGGTCCACGGACCAGTCGCCGCCTTTGACAAGTATTTGCGGGCGCACGGCGCGGATAAGTTCGTAGGGGGTGGGTTCTTCGAATTCCGCCACGAAATCGACGGCGGCAAGGTGCGCCAGCACGTAGGCACGCACAGGAAAGGGGTTTACGGGTCGGTCTGTGCCCTTGCCGAGGCTGCGGACGGAGGCATCGCTGTTCAGCCCGAGCACCAGCAGGTCGCCAAGGGCGCGGGCGCGGGCAAGCAGGTCCGCGTGGCCGGGGTGCACGATATCGTAGCAGCCGTTGGTGAAGACGATGCGTCTGCCCCTGTGCGGGGCAAGGGCCGCAAGCAGGGCATCGCGCCGTGCGGCGCTGAATACGGCGGGATGGTCGGGCACGGGCGGCATGGTGTGCCCGTTGCAACCCTGAGCCGTTTCCGGTGCGGGCAGGGTGTCGTTACTCTCTGTGGCGGGTTTTTGCTGGGGCATGTGTCTGCTCCGGGGCGGTTTTGCGCCTGATTGTGAGTCCGGGGCGGTGCGCTGGCCGCTACGCCTTGACGGTCAGCGTGCCGTTGCCGCCGTAGAGAACCAGTTCCAGCCAGTCGAATCCGAATTCCAGCCGGGCGGTCTCATCTTCCAGAATCCGTGCCTTGCGTTCTTCCGTCAGGTCCAGCCGGTCCAGCAGACCCATGCTGCGGATGAATCCTTCAAAGCGGTCCAGCTGGTACAGGGAGAGCGTGCACAGGGTGGCGTGCTTTTGCGCAAGGACACGGCCTGTGCGTTGCTGCAGTGCCATGAGGTGCATGTAGCGGTCGTTGAGCCGGTTGTATTCCGTGAGTTCCTGATCCCTGAGCCATGTTTCCGTGGTCCATTCCGCAGGCTCGGAGAAACCGAGACAGTGGGGTTCCTGCACAAGGAAATACTGCTCAAGCGGGTTTCCGGCATCATCTTCGCGGGTGGCGCGGCCCAGCGGGTAGGTGCGGCATGCAGCGGAACGGCCCGGATAGACCGTGCAGCCCGCAGGGGAAAGGAAGAAGCAGGCGCGGTCCGGCGAGGGGCTCATTTTGAGGTGGAGCACCGGGTAGCCCGAGGGGTATTGGCCCACCGTGGTGTACACGCCGATGAATTCTTCGCTGTCTATGCCCAGTTCCTGCCGCAGGCGCAGCACGTCATAGGGGGCGAGGGGCATGTTCAGGTCGTGGCAGCAGGCATTGAAACAGGCCACCTTGGGGTGGCAGGCGAAGCGGAAGGACTGGCCGGGTTTGATTTCCGGCAGGCTGTCCAGAAACGCCTGTGTTGCTTCGGCATCGGGGGCGGCGTGGTCGTTATGTGCGGGGTCGTTCATATACCCTCCGTGCGCTGGGTGGCTGTTTGTACCTTGTGGAATGGAGTATTCATCGTACGGTTGCGCGCTCCGGGCGGGCGGACCTGCCCGGAGCGCGGGCCGTTAGAAGTCGAAATGGAAGTGCCTGCGCACGCCTTCCATGGTTTCCTGTGCCTGTGCCCGTGCCCTGTCTGTGCCGTGCATGATGATATCGCGCACCAGCTGGGGCTTTTCTTCAAGCGCCCTGCGGCGCTCCTGAATGGGGGCGAGGAAACGTTCCAGCGAGGCAAGCAGGATTTTTTTACAGTCCACGCAGCCGAGGGTGGCGGTGGTGCAGCCGCTGCAGATTTCTGCCTGCGTGGCTTCGTCGGTCATGAGCACGTGGTAGGGGAACAGGTTGCAGACCTTGGGGTCGCCGGGGTCGGTCTTGCGCAGGCGGTTCTGGTCTGTGAGCATGCCGCGGACCTTGGGAGTAATTTCCTCCATGGTTTCGCGCAGGTAGATGGAGTTGTTGTAGCTCTTGGACATCTTGCGGCCGTCCAGACCGGGGAGCTTGGCTTCCGGGGTAAGGCGGGCCTGCGGTTCGGGGAAGAATTCGGTGCCGTACAGGTAGTTGAAGCGGCGGGCGATTTCGCGCGTCATCTCAACATGGGGCAGCTGGTCCTGACCCACCGGAACCCACTGGGGGCGGTACATGAGAATGTCTGTGGCCATGAGCACGGGGTAGCCGAGGAACCCGTAGTTGCCGAGATCCTTGTTGGTGATCTGCTCGCGCTGTTCCTTGTAGGTGGGGCAGCGTTCCAGCCAGCCCAGCGGGGTGATCATGCCGAACAGGAGGTTCAGTTCCGCGTGTTCCTTGACCAGCGACTGCTGGAAGATGACGCACTCTTCAGGATTCAGGCCGGAGGCCACCCAGTCTTTGACCAGTTCGGGGACGAATTCCTTGATGCGGGCGGGGTCTGCAAAGTCGCTGGTAAGGGCGTGCCAGTCTGCCACGAAGAAGAAGCAGTCCATCTCCTTCTGCATGTCCACCCAGTTTCTTATTACGCCGAAATAGTGGCCAAGATGCAGCGGGCCGGTGGGCCGCATGCCGGATACAGTGCGCTGTCGGGTCATCGGGGAGTCCTCCGGAAGAATGGGAATGGCGCGGCTATAAGCCGATGAGTACGGAAATAAGGCCGACGGAGCCGTCTACAAGGGGCCAGACCACCTTGCCCAGCAGTCCCGTCGCCAGAAGAATCATGACAATGATCAGGCCGTAGCGTTCCACGCTGAGATAGGAATAGACCATGCGCGGAGGCATGAACCCGGCGGCTATTTTGCTGCCGTCCAGCGGGGGCACGGGCATGAGGTTGAACCAGCACAGGGTGAGGTTAATCCAGACGCCTGCCCTGCACATGGCAATAAGAAATTCCTGCACGCCGCTGACAGGCATGCCCGGAATGGCGGCACTGCCTGCTGCGAGCTTGTAGCCCACGGCAAAGGCGATGGCGAGCAGGAAGTTTGTGGCCGGACCTGCGGCGGAAACCCACATCATGCCCTGCCGGGGATTGCGGAAATAGCGCGGATTAACAGGCACGGGCTTGGCCCAGCCGATGACGAAGGGGCTGGTGAGGGCCGTGAGGATGAACACCATTGTGCCCATGGGGTCTATGTGCGGCACGGGATTGAGCGTAAGCCTGCCGAGCTGCTTGGCGGTGGGATCGCCGTGCCGGTAGGCCACCCAGCCATGAGCGGCCTCGTGAAACACGATGCCTGCCAGCATGGGGATGAGGGCGATGGAAATTTTGCGTATACTGAGTGCTATATCGAGGTCAAACATGCTTGCGGCTATCATGAACGGTGGGGCAGGGCAAGCAAAACGCGGCCCCGGTGTTTGTGCGGGGCACCCCAAACGCTGCGCCGGGAGGTGTATTGTGCCGGGCGGGGCAGGCAGTTTGCCCTGCGTATCCGTTCTGCCGGTACATCTGGTCTGCAAAGGGCGTGCTTGACGGTGGGGCCGCATGTGTCTATCAGTCGGCAGTATGAAGCAGGCAATTCAGATTGACGAGAAAAACAGGCGGATTCTGACAATTCTTCAGGAGAACGCCCGTGTTTCCAACGCCGAGATTGCGCGGCAGCTGGGCATGACCACCTCTGCCGTGTTTGAGCGCATCCGCAAGATGGAAGAGCGCGGGATCATTCGCGGGTATTCCGTACAGGTGGAGCCCGCCGCATTGGGGCTGCCCCTTTCTGCCTTTGTGAGCGTGAAGATCAATCCGCACCGTCTTGCGCCGGAAGTGGGCAGGGCCATAGCGGAGATAGAAGGGGTGGAAGAGGCCTACCACCTGACCGGAGAGGAATGCTTTCTGGCCCGCATCCGGTGCAGCGACACGGATTCGCTGGAACGTATTCTCATGCAGATAAACGACATAGAGCCGGTGTATGCCACGCGGACAGTGATTATTCTGCGCAGTGCCAAGGAAATTTCCGGCGCGCTGCTCTCTTCCGTGGTGGGCGGGCTGGGAGCCGGCGAGGGCGCGTAGCGCCTGCCTAATTACCGCGTCTGCGGTATTTGTCGCGCCTGTCGAATTTGCCGTACCTTGCCGTGTCTGTCGTGTCAGTTGCTCCTGTCGCGCTAATGACGCCGGGCGAGGTGTCCGCCAGTATCAGGCGGTATCCGCCAGTATATAGCGGAGCGCGCCGCTGCCGGAAGACTTTGCGATCATACGTATGCACAACCGAACTTGAGCCAAAGGTGGAACATATGCGATTTCCCGAACCGATGATGGAAGGCCCGCTTTCTGTGGAGACAGCTCTTGCCAACCGCCGTTCCGTGCGGGAATACGCGGATGAACCGCTGACTCCGGATTCGCTGGGGCAACTGCTCTGGGCCGTGTACGGGGTGAGCGAGGAAGGCCCGTGGAACCGCCGCACCGTGCCTTCGCACGCCGCGCTTTATTCAATGGATGTGTATGTGGTGGCGGGCAGCGTGGAAGGGCTGGAGCCGGGCGTGTACCGGTATGACGCGCTCAGCCATTCGCTGGAAGAGGTGCAGGAGGGTGACCTGCGTGCCGAAGTGGCGGAAGTGTGCCTTGAGCAGGACTGGATGGAAGCCGCACCCGTGATACTGGTGCTTGCGGCGTCGTTTGAGCGCATTCAGCAGAAGTTCGGGGAGCGCGGCGTGGCCTATGCGTTTTTTGAGGCGGGGCACATGTCGCAGAGCTGCTACCTGCAGGCCGAATCGCTTGGGCTGGGCACCACCTGCGTGGGCGGGTTCCGCGAAGAGGAGCTTATAGACCTGCTCGACCTACCCCCGGACCATCACCCCATGCTGGTCATGCCCGTGGGGTGGAAGGTGTAGGGGGGAGCAAAGACAACAGAAAACGACGGACGGCCTTGGGGCTGTCCGTTTTTTTTTGGGCCGGGGACTGCGATGGAAGAACTGGGGGGGCTACGCTTCCGTCAGTTGCTGCATTTCCGCGAAGCTCTGCTCAAGGGGGCAGGGTTCGGAGACGTTTTGTTGCAGGAAGTGGTTGATGCGGGGGACCATGGTGATGGCGCGGTCTATGTCCGGGTTGGAGCCTTGGGCGTAGGCGCCGATATTGATCATGTCTTCCACGCGCTGGAAGGTGGCAAGGTGCCGGGTAATCACGCGTCCGGCGGTGACGATCTCCTGCGGGCAGATGTCTGCGCGCAGGCGTGAGACGGACTTGAGCACGTCTATGGACGGGTAGTGCCCCTGATCCGCAAGGTCGCGGGTGAGGACGATGTGGCCGTCCAGAATGGACCGCACGGCGTCGGCGATGGGTTCGTTGAAGTCGTCGCCGTCTACCAGCACGGTGTAAATGCCGGTGATGGTGCCGTGCTCGTTGCGTCCGGCGCGTTCCAGCAGTTTGGGCAGTTGGGCAAACACAGACGGCGTGTAGCCCTTTGTGGTGGGTGGTTCGCCCACGGCAAGGCCTATTTCGCGGGCCGCCATGGCAAAGCGCGTGACGGAGTCCATCATGAGCAGGACGTCTTTGCCCTGATCGCGGAAGAATTCCGCCACGGCGGTGGCGGCATAGGCGGCGCGCATGCGCACAAGGGGCGACTGGTCGGACGTGGCGATGACAAGCACGGAACGGGCCATACCCTCCGGGCCAAGGTCCTTTTCCATGAATTCCACCACCTCGCGCCCGCGTTCACCCACAAGGGCGATGACGTTTACATCTGCCTTGGTGTAGCGCGCCATCATGCCCATGAGTGTGGACTTGCCCACGCCCGAACCTGCCATAATGCCCACGCGCTGGCCTTTGCCCAGCGTGAGCAGGCTGTTTATGGAGCGTATGCCCACGTCCAGCGGTTCATCAATGCGGGGGCGGAGCAGGGGGTTGGGTGGTTCGGCATACAGAGGGTTGTAGCCGCCTGTGAGCAGGGGGTGGCTTTCTCCCGCCTTCATCTCTGCGCCGAAGGCATCGAAGGCCTTGCCGAGCAGGTCGTCACCCACGGGAAATACCGGGGGCAGACTGGAGTTGCGGATGAGCGCGCCGGGGCTTATGCCGCGCAGGTCGCCGTATGGCATGAACAGCAGGTTGCCATCACGAAAGCCTACCACTTCGGCCGGTACGGCAGCGGCCTCGCCGCCGGGAAGAATTTGGCACACGGACCCCAGAGGTGCCTTTATCCCGCAGCCTTCCGCCACCAGCCCCACCACCTTGTTCACTTTGCCGTAGGCCTGCGCCGTGTTCAGGTTTTGCAGCATGTCCAGCGCGCCACGGGGGTCTATCATACACCGTCTCCGGGAATGACAAGCTGTTCGAGGATCTGGTCTACCAGCGCGTAGCGCGTTTCCAGCGTGCTATCCACCATGCCGTCGCGGCTTTCCACCACCAGCCCGCCGGGGCCGATTTCTGCGTCTGCCCGCACGCTCCACGCTTCCAGGCCGGTGTGGTGCTTGCGCGAGGTTTCCAAGATGTCGCGCACGGCGGGCTCGTCTTCGGGATTGACGCGGATGACCAGCTTGCGCTGGCTGTCCAGCGTTTCCACGGCCTTGGCGAGAACTGCTTCCAGAATGCGTGCGCGGTCTTCGGCAATTTCCAGCTCCACGGCGCGCCGCACGGACGCCCGCAGCAGGGTGACAAGATCCTGACGCCAGCGGAAGAAGATGCCGGAACATTGGCCCTGTATAGCTCCAAGCACACCGGATACGGAGTCGGACATGGTCCGGCGGAATTCGTCCAGTTCCTGCTGTGCCTGCCCAAGGCCATCGTTGTAGCCCTGTTCCATGGCCTCGCGGCGGATGTTCTCTGCCTCCACGCGGGCCTGTTCCAGCATTTCTGCGGCACGCATGGCGGCGCGGGCGCGAACCCGCTCCATGTAATTGGCTTCTGTCTCCGCATCCCACTGCATGGAGCGCGAGCCTTCCACCTGATGGATCTGGCGTTCGTCTGTGCGGGCGGGGCCCATGAAGATGGTGCCCCATTTGGAGGTCTGGGTAGAATCAGACGAAGACATCTCCACCTCCGCGTCCTATGGCGATACGTCCTTCCACTTCCAGCCTGCGGACAACCTTGACAATATTCTGCTGGGCGTTTTCCACGTCCGAGAGGCGCGTGGGGCCCATGATTTCCAAGTCTTCCCGGATCATGGTGGCTGCACGTTCGGACATGTTCTTGAAGAAACGCTCCTTGAGGTCGTCCGATGCGCCGCGCAGGGCCATGGTCATATCTTCGTTGGAGATTTCCTTCAGCAGTTCGCGCACTGCGCGGTCGTCCAGTCCGGAAACGTCCTCGAACACGAACATGAGGTTGCGGATATCTTCCGCCATCTGGGCGGATTCTTCCTCGATCTCGGAGAGAACCTCTTCCTCGGTGGCGCGGTCCACGGCGTTGAGGATTTCTGCAACAGCACTGACGCCGCCCACCTTTTTGCCTTCCTTGCCGCCCATGGCGATGAGCTGGCTCTGGAGCACCTTGTCCACTTCCATGAGCATGTCTTCGGGCACGGCTTCCAGTTTGGCGAGGCGCATAAGTATTTCCGGGCGCACGCCTGCGGGCAGGTTGGTGAGCAGTTCCGCCGCCTGTTCCGACTGCAGGTGGCCGAGGATGAGCGCCAGCGTTTGCGGGTGTTCGTTGCGCAGTATCTGGGCGAGAATGCGCGGGCTTACGTTTTCCAGTTCCCGGAAGGGGGCGGGGCCGGTATCCAGGTTCAGGGAGTCCATGATGTACTTGGCGGTTTCGCTGTCCAGATTCTTCATGAGCAGGCGCTTTACGGTGTCTGCGCCGCCGGAGATCATTTCCTGCCCGGAGACAAGGGCGAAATGGAACTCGCGCAGAACATCCTCCACCACTTCTTTGGGAATGGATTCCAGCTCCACCATGGCCTTGGATATTATGGCGATTTCGGACCGGTCCATGCGTTTGAACGCTTCGGACGTGAACTTGTCGCCCATGGCCAGCAGAAGAATGGCTGTCTTTGACGCGCCGCTAAGCTTGTCCGCCACTTTTCGCTCCTTCAGGCTGCTTGAGCCACGACTTCAGTATGCTGACTGCCTGTTCCATATTCTGTTCCGCCAGTTGCATTGCGTGTGCCTTGATGTCTTCTATCTTCTTCAGGGCGTCAAGGGCATCCAGCTCGTCGCCGCCTTCTATGAGTGCCAGACGTTCCTCGCCGGAGGGCAGGCCTTCCAGCCCTTCGACCACGTCGCTAGAATGCACTTTGGGACGGATCATGGCAAGGATGACGGGGCGCACGATCATGATAAGGAACAGGAAGACCAGAAGGGCGTTCAGCAGCGGCTTGCCGAGGCGCATGGCGTAATCCATGACCACTTCGGTGAGGCTGGGTTCGGGCAGGATATCCGGGCCGCCGAAGGAGATGCTGGAGACTTCTATGATGTCGCCGCGTGCCGTGTCGTAGCCCACCGCGCTGGCAACAAGCTGGCGGATGCGGGCAACTTCTTCCTCGCTGCGGGGGGTGAATACATATTCGCCTGTGTCCGCATTCCGGGCATAGGTGCCGTCCAGAATGACCGCCACGGAGAGGCGGCTTACCTCGCCCACGGGGGCAACGATGTTCTGTTCTTCTTTGTTGATTTCGAAGTTGGTGGTGCGTGTTTCACGGGCGGATTCCTGCGAGCTCAGGCCGCCGGTTATGCCGTCGCCCCGGAAGTTGGGGTCCGGGGTGCCCGCTTCCAGGTTGGACTGGCCGCGGGTGGTTTCTTCGCTGCGCTGTTCGGAGCGGACCACGGCGCTTTCCGGGTCGAAAAGTTCCTTGCGGATGGTGCGCTGGGAGAAGTCCAGATCGGCGTTTACCTTGGCAATGACCCGCCCGGCCCCGATAATGGGGAACAGCATTTCCTGAATGCGGCGTTCCATGTCGCGCTGCAGGGTGAGCTTGTTATCAAGCTGGGTGGTGGTCATGCCATGCAGGGTTTCCTCATCACTGGGGTAGTAGAGGATGTTGCCCTTGGTGTCGTTCACGGCGATACGGCTCTTGTCCATACCTTCCACGGCCATGACCACAAGGTTGACGATGGCCATGACGTCTTTCTGTTCCAGCTTCTTGCCGTCCACCATGGTGAGCACCACAGAGGCGGAAGGCTTTTGTTCATCTTCAATGAACAGGCTGCGGTGGGGCACCACAAGGTGCACGCGCGCGCTTTTGATGGCAGGAAATTCGGAAATGGTGCGCGAAAGTTCGCCCTGCATGGCGCGCTGGTAGTTGATCTTCTGGACGAACTCGGTCTGGCCCACCTTCACTTCGTTGAAGATTTCGAAGCCGATGCCTTGTCCCACGAGGCTGCCTTCGCCCGCCACGCGGATACGCAGGTCGTATACACGGTCGGCCGGAACGAGAATGGTGGTGCCGTCATTCGCAAGCTTGTATTTGGTCTTGTCGGCATCCAGAAGCTTGACCACGCGGTTGGCGTCTTCGAGGCTCAGGTTGGTGTAGAGGGTTTTGTAATCCGGCTGGTTCATCCACAGGATGAGGGCGAAGAACACACCGATGACCGCAAGGGCCAGCCCGCCTATGAACACGCGCTGGGAAAGGCTTATCTGGCTCCAGAAGGCTTTGGACTTGTCTACGGCATCGTTGAGAAGGGGAGACATGGGCTACTCCGTGTGCTGTGTGGTGTGAATTGCCAACCCGAACCGCCGTTCCGGCGGCCAAAATTTTGCCATGCGCGCCGCTAGAAGCTGACGCGGCTGAGTTCCTTGTAGGCTTCCATAACCTTGTTGCGAACCGCGCTGGTCATGGACATGGCGACCCCCGCCTTTTGCAGGGTGATCATAAGCTCGTGCACGTTCTGCGTTTCGCCGGAGGCAAAGGACTGAATCTGCTTGGACTTTTCGGCTTCCATGTCATTTGTTTTGCGCAGGGAGTCCTTGATGGTGGTGGTGAGCGATTCTTTGGGGGGCCTTGGCAGGGCAAAGGATTCACCCGTTGTGGCCTTTTGCGCCTTGCTGAAGTTGTGCATGGCATTGGCGTATGCCTTCATGCCCACGTTCTGTATGCTCATGGCTTCCTCCTGCCTGCGGCGGGATTACTTGGCGAGTTCAAGCGCCTTGTTATACATGCCCTTTACGGCTTCCATAGTGGCCACGTTGGCCTCGTACCCGCGCTGTACGGTCATCAGGTGGGCCATTTCCTCCACCACGTTGATATCCGGGTAGAAGACGAAGCCGTCTTCGTTGGCGTCGGGGTGTCCGGGTTCGTACACCTGCTTGAGGGGGCGCTTGTCCTGCGCCACGTGCAGCACGCGCACGCCGCGCAGTTCCCTGTCCAGAGCGGACTGCATCTGCTTGCTGAAGGGGTGGTCCACTTCTGTTGCCGCCATGAGCACCGTCTTGCGCCGGTAGGGTCCGCCTTCCGGCGTGCGGGTGGTCTTGGCGTTGGCAAGGTTCATGGAAATGATGTTCATGTGGGTACGCTCCGCGCTGAGGGCGGAGGCGCCGATGTCGAGAGCTGTCATGAAGTCCATTATTTCTGCCCTTCCGTTATGATTTTGGTAAGCCCTTCAAAGTTGCCCCGCATGACGGTGGCAAGGGCGTTGTATTGCATGTTGTTCTTGGCCATCTTTGCCATTTCCTTGTCCAGATCCACCTGGTCTTCGCCGTGCACCACGCGCGGCTTGAAGACCTTTTCCCATTCCGGGCCGAATTTTTCGGGATCGAACACGGCGGGCATGTGCGATGAGGCGGTGCGCGTCATCTTGCCCCGGCTGTCCAGATTCAGGGCCTTTTGCAGATCTTCTTCGAATTCAAGATTTCTGGCCCTGTATCCGGGAGTCTTCAGGTTGGCCATGTTGCTCATGACAACATTCTGACGCTGAAGCTGCATGTCCAGAACCTTTTCGGTGACACGTATATGTGCGCTGAACAGGCTTTTCATGCAATGATCCTCCTAGGTTATGTTCTTTCGGACTCTTTTTGTGCGCCCGGGCCATGATTTACTGGAAAGAGGATTAGCAAGAGGCGTTCCATGTGATATATCTTGTTGGTATAAAACCATTTTTATGTGCTGCAAGCACGGGCGGTAGCCGGAATACCGCCTCCGCAGCCGGGTGCGCGGGTTCGCGTGGAGAATGTGGCGGGAGGGCAATAAGGGGAGCAGAAGGAAGTGGTCGCGGGCAGGGGGGGCAGGCACGGTGCGGTGCTGTCTTTCGGAAACGAAGCACGGGCCGTGTTAAGGGTGCATCATAAGAAGGAAGCACCGGAAGACGGGAGAACGTTGCGGTCGTGGCGATTGTGGTGAACGGGCCTGATTTTTTGGCACACACGTTGCATAGCTTCCGGCAGGCAGGACGATGCGGAAAAAATTGTATCCACCGCGCTGGCCTGCAACTTGCATAAAGCAGATTGACTGCTTAGCGAGGGGAAACTTTGTCCTGCATGGAGGGGATCATGAGCAACCATCTCGATTACGAAATCAACAAGGAACTTGGCGAGTGCTACCTGTTTATGGGTGAGCTCGACAAGGCGGAAGAGTACTACAAGAAGGCCGCCACTTCCAACGGAGTGCATCCCGACCCGTATCTGGGTTTGGCAACCATTGCCGTGCAGCGCGGCAAGCTGGATGAGGCGCTTCTGCTGTACCGCAAGGCTGATACCATTGAAAGCAGCGACAAGACGCTGGCGGGTATGGGTCTTATCCACATGGATCGCGGCAACCACGTTGAGGCAATGGAATTTTTTATGCGTGCACTGGAGAACAACCCGGAAAACATGATCGCCATGAGCGGCATGATTCAGGAAAGCTACGCCCTTGACCGCGTTGCTGAGGTTGTGCCCATGCTCGAAACAAGCCTCGCCCATGCTCCCGGCAAGGATGCCGTGCGCTTTTCCCTTGCCGGATGCCTTATCTGGCTGGGAAGGAACGCGGAAGCCATGGAGCATCTGGAAATGCTGCTGGAGAAGGATCCGGCAAACGAGGGCGCGCGTCAGCTGTACGCCAAGGCGAGCGGCGCGTAGCGCGCACCTCCTGTCATAACGAAGACGAGTTCTCCCCTCCCCATACGATTTTCCGGCCCTGACGCTGGCGCTTACGGGCCGGGAAATCCCTTTTCAGCAAGGCCTGCGGCAAAATATGCCGCAGGCCTTTTGCTGTTTGTTTTCTGCCGTGTCAGTTCTCCGTCGGCAAGGCAGAACGGGCCTGCATCCGGTGGTAGGCCACGGGAATGACCACAAGCGTGAACAGGGTTGAGGCCACAAGGCCGAAGATGAGCGCATAGGCCAGACCGGAGAAGATGGGGTCCAGCGTTATGGGCCATGCGCCCAGAGCCGTGGTGGCGGCGGTGAGCACAATGGGCCGCAGCCGGGTGGCACCGCTTTGCAGCACAGCCTCGCGCAGGCTTTGCCCCTGCCGCACGGCCTCCTGAATGAATTCGATGAGCACCAGCGAGTTGCGGATGACGATGCCGCCAAGGGCTATCATGCCGATCATGCTGGTGGCGGTGAAGAAGACCGGGTCCGGGTAGCCCGCCACCGTATCGCCGAAGAGCAGGTTCAGCAGCCAGAATCCCGGCATGATGCCCAGCAGGGTGAGCGGGATGGCTGTCATGATGAGCAGGGGCAGCCGGAAGGAATCGGTTTGCAGGACCAGCAGCAGGTAGATGACCAGCATGGCGGCTCCGAAGGCGATGCCGAGGTCGCGGAAGACATCCACGGTGATTTTCCACTCCCCTTCGCCCGTCCAGACCACGTGGGTGCGCGGGGGCATGGGGTGGGCGCGCAGGGCCGAGGACATGTCCAGCACGGCTTCCGCCGGTGCCCGCCCGGCCATTTCTGCATACACGTAGACCACACGCCTGAGGTTTTTGTGGTAGATGGGCTGGTCTTCTTTCAGCAGAATGAAGCGGCCCAGCTCGCCCAGCGGCACCATGTGGCCGGCGGCGGATTTGAGCGGAATTTCTTCCAGCGAGGCGGTGGAGGAGCGCTTGTCGCGCGGCAGGGTCACGCGGATAGGCAAGGCCTGCCGCTCGTCCGGCAGGTGCACGGTGGCGGGCTGCCCGCCGCCCACGGCAAGGCGCAGGGTATCTGTAATGGCGCGGGCGGTTATGCCGTGCAGGGCGGCTTTTTCTCTGTCTATGGCAAAATCCAGACGCTGCCGGGGGGATTCGTAGCTGGCGTCTATGTCCGTGACGCCGGGTTCCTGACGCATGATGTCCTGCACGTGGGACGCCGCCCGGATAAGCTGCTCTACGGTGCGGTCCGGTTCGCCATACACTTCTGCCGTGATGGTGGAAAGCACGGGAGGCCCGGGCGGGGTTTCCACGATTTTGAGGCGCGCGCCGTGCCTGTCTGCCACAGCCTGCAAAGCATCGCGCACGCGCAGGATAATGGCGTGGCTCTGCGCTGAGCGCTGCGATTTATCCAGCAGGTTCACACGGATATCTGCCTGATGCGGCTCGCCGCGCAGGTAGTAGTGGCGGACCATGCCGTTGAAGTCCATGGGCGAAGAGGTGCCCGCGTAGGTAACGAAATCCGTCACCTCCGGCATGGTGCGCAGGAAGGCTTCCATGTCGCGCACGGCGCGGTCGGTGGTTTCCACGCTGGAGCCTTCCGGCAGGTCGAGGACGATCTGGAATTCGTTCTTGTTGTCAAAGGGCAGCATTTTGAGCGGCACCAGCCTGAAGCCTGCCAGCGCTATGCTGAAGACCATGCCTGCCATGATGCCGCCCAGCAGGATGCGCCGCGCGTTACGGGAATCCAGAAACGGTTCCACGCAGCGTCTGTAGTTGCGCACGATCCATGCGGGGGTGAGTTCCTGCATCTGGCCGCTGCCCGCGCGGTGCCTGAGCAGCAGATGGCTGAGCCATGGCACCACGGTGAGGGCGCACAGTGTGGAAAAAATGACGGTGAGGGGTACGTTAACGGCCATGGGGGCCATGTACGGACCCATCATGCCCGTGATGAAGAACATGGGCATGAAGCAGGCGATGATGGCCAGCGTGGACATGATAACCGGGGTGAGTACCTCGCGCACCGCCGCCAGAGTGGCGGGCAGGGGGGGGAGCTTGCCCTGCCGTATGTGGCGCTGGATGTTGTCTACGTTGGTTATTGGGTCATCTACCACAAGGCCCAGCGAAAGGATGAGGGCGAACAGGGTGACGCGGTTTATGGTGTAGCCGAACAGCCAGTTCACGGTGAGTGCCAGCGCGAAGCTGACCGGAACGGCGACCGCCACCACCAGTGCCTCGCGCCTGCCCAGTGTGAAGGCCAGCAGCGCCACCACGGTGGCGATGGCAAACCCGAGGGAGGAGAGCAGGTCCGTTACCTTGGACTGGGCAGTGGCACCGTAGTCGCGCGTGACGCGCACGTGCACCCCGTGGGGCAGCACGGTCTGTTGCAGGTGTTCTGCCGTGGCGATGACGTTACGGGCCACGGCCACGGCGTTTGTGCCCTTTTTCTTGGAGATTGCCAGCGTGACGGCGGACAGGGACTGACCTTGCGGCAGGCCTGCGCTGCTGGCGTACGCATCGGAAAAGCCGATGCGGGAGTACGCTACGGGTTCCGCGTGGGTGTCTGTGACAGTGGCTACGTCCGCAAGGTACACGGGGCGGTCTTCAGCCACGCCCACCACCAGCGAGCGCACCTCTTCCAGTGTGTTCAGGAACGAATCTGCCGTGACCGTGAGGGTGCGGTTCCGCGTGTCCAGCGAGCCTGCCGTGACCGATGCGTCCGCACCGGCAAGGGCGTTGCGCACTTCCAGTGCGGAGACGCGGAAGGCGGAGAGTGCCTCGGGCGAGAGATCTACACGCACCTCGCGCGGGAACCCGCCGGTGATGGTGCAGCGGGAAACATCTTCCGTTTCCGCCAGCCGGTGGAACATTTCTTCGCCCATGCGGCGCAGTTCGTGGGGGCCGTACCCTGTCTGCGGGTCGGCGTGCAGGGTGAGGGTGACGATGGGCACATCGTCTATCTCTACCGGTTTGACCACCCAGCCGCTGACCACGGAGGGGACAAGGTCCGGGTGCGTGGCGATGGTGTTATGCAGTTTGACCAGCGAGTTTTCCCGGTCCTCGCCCACGTGGAAGCGCACAGTGGCAAGACAGCCATCGCGCTGCGAGGTGGAGTAGACATATTCCACGCCATCTATCTGCCAGAGCAGCCGTTCCAGCGGGGTGGCGACCAGTTTTTCCACTTCTTCGGCGGAAGCACCGGGCACCTGCACCATGATGTCTGCCATGGGGACGACGATCTGCGGTTCTTCCTCGCGCGGGGTGACGAAAATGGCTGCGGCGCCGAGGCAGAGTGCGAAAACGAGAAAGAGGACGGCGTTTTTTCCCGTGAGGAATTGGCGCACTATGCCCATAAGCAGGCCCGCAGCAGCACCGGCTGCCGCATTAGTTGCGGAATCGGCTGTCGCGTCGGCTGTCGTGTGAATTGTCGCACAGTTTGCCGTATCGGTTGCAGTGCCGGTTAACACTTCAGCGTTCGCATCCGCAGCCGCATCGGAATGTGCCGGCTGCCCCGATGTCGCATCATCTGCCGCATCATTTGCCCCATCATCCGGGGCGGGAGAGGCGTCTGGCTGCTCCGACAGGGGCTTTTCGGGCATGGTATCCTTATCGTGCATGGCCTGCCTCCAGCACCACGGTTTCACCGCCGCGCAGACCGGACAGGATTTCCACCTCGTCATATGTGCCGCTTTGCCCTGCGGGATACGTGCGGCCTGTCTTCACATAGACCGGTGTTTCCTGCTCTCCCTCGCGGACGCGCACGGTTTCTAGCTGCCCCACGCGGGAAACGGCTGCGGCGGGAATGAGCACGGTTTCGCTTTCGCCCACGGGGATGAGCAGCCTGCCGAACATTCCGGGATAGAGTCCCGGCACCGCAGGCAGCCCTACCCGTACTTCAAAGGTGCGTGAGAGCGGGTCTGCGGCGGGGACCACTTCTTCCACCGTGCCGGTGAGGGGGGCATCGGAAAGAGAGCCGATGATGACGGAAAGCGGGGTGCCGGGACGTACCCTGCCGATGAGTCCTTCGCGCACCTGAGCTTCCAGCCGCAGGGAACCGCCGGTCTGCAGCATGAGCAGGGTTTTGCCGGGAAAGGCCAGGTCGCCCGGTTCTGCCTCGCGCCGGACCACTTCGCCGTCATCCAGTGCCCGGATTTCGCCGTATTCCAGCGCTATCTGCGCCTGTTCGCGCATCTTGCCCGCACGTGACTCTGCGGACTGCGCCCCGGAAACACCATCGCGGGCGCGGCGTACTTCTGCCTCTGCCTGCGCGTAGGCGGCTTCTGCCTGATCCATTTCGCTGCGGGCCACGGTGCCTGTTTCATACAGGGTGCGGATGCGGCGGTAGTGGGCCTCTGCCTTGACGAATTCCGCCTCTGCTGCGGCAAGGGCCTGCCGCGCCTGCCGTGTGGCAGCAGCCGCGGAGGAGATGCCCTGCTGTGCCTGCCCGCTAAGGGTCTCCAGTTCGCGGGTATCCAGCACCACCAGCACATCGCCCCGGTTGACGCGGCTGCCGGACTGCGCACGTATTTCGAGGATGCGGGCGGTGATCTGCGCCTCTATGCGGGTTTCTGTGCGTGGTCGGACAGTACCTACGGCCTGCCGGGTTTCCGGCAGCAGGGCAATACGGGCAACGGCGGTGGCGGGCACTTCCTGCGCCTGTGCGCATGGAGTGCCGGGGACGGCAAAGACTGCGGCCCAGAGCAGCAGAAGCAGCAGGAAAGACCCGTGTATCCGATGTGTCCGGCAGAACCGGTGCGGGCCGATGCGGAGGTGTGTGTGGTTCATTGTTAATATCCTGTATTGTATGACGATGAGCCGGGCTTGTTATTCCGGGGCATATGTATTACTGCACGCGTGGGGATATAGCTATTCGGGGTGAATGCCTACAGACTGTATACGCCAGATTGTGGCATGTGAATAGGGAATGTGGTTTTTTCGGGGTGTTTTATAGTGCGGCCCCCGACGCTTTGCCTTTGCGAGGTTAGAGTCATGGCAGATACAATGCCTGACGGAGGGTGTTCTGCGTGCGAGTCGGGGGACGCAATCGCAGGAAACTCCGGGGACGGTGCGCTGCACCGAGCCCTGCAACACTGCCGCCAGCGTTTCTCAGTGCTGGCGGAGCATCTGTACAACTGGGAACTGTGGATTGCCCCTGACGGCGGCATGGAGTTCGTCTCGCGCGCCTGTGAGCGGGTGTGCGGCTACGGTCCCGAACAGTTTTATAAAAATCCCGATTTTTTTGCCGCCATCATGCATGAAGCGGATGTGCCCGTATGGCGCAAGCTGCAGGCCATGATGCTGGGCGGTGCCCGTGCGGGCGAGGCGGAGTTTCGCCTGCGTACGCCGGATGGGCGTGAGCGCTGGATTCAGTTTCTGGTGCGCCGCGTGGAAGGGGATTCCGGCGAGTTTTTGGGTCACAGGGCAACTTGCCGGGATATTTCCGAGCGCAAGATGCTGACCATGCAGCTCAAGCATCAGGCATGGCACGACCCGCTGACCGACCTGCCCAACCGTACCCTGTGCATGGACCGCATAGGCCGCGCCCTTGAGCGCGCCAAGCGCAAGGAGCGGGCCGATTTTGCTCTGGTGTTCATGGACCTGGACCGGTTTAAAGTCATTAACGACTCGTTGGGACAGGCCATAGGCGATCAGGTGCTCAGGGACACTGCCAGCCGCATGGTGCGCGAGGTGCGTGCCATGGACACGGTTTCGCGCATTGGGGGCGACGAGTTTGTGATTCTGCTGGAAGAGGTGGAATCGCTGCGCGAGGTGCAGATCATTGTCCGGCGGATAATGGATGCCGTGGAAGAATCGCTGGCCATAGGGCAGCGCGTTGTGCGGGTGACGGGCAGCTTTGGCGTGGTGATGGGCGATGCCTCCTACGCCACGGCAGACGAGATGCTGCGCAATGCCAACATTGCCATGCATCAGGCCCGCGAGGAAGGGTGGGGGAACCTTGTGGTGTTTGACCCCTCCATGCTTGAACGGGCCATGAACCTGATGCACATAGAGATGGACCTGTACCGGGCACTGGAACGCGACGAATTCTTTCTTGTCTATCAGCCTATCGTGAACATAACGTGCCGTCGCATTACCGGGTTTGAGGCGCTGGTGCGCTGGAATCACCCGGACAAGGGCACCGTTTCGCCCACGGAGTTCATTCCCATTTCGGAAGGAACAGGGCAGATTATGCACATTGGCAAGTGGGTGCTCATGGACGCCTGCCAGACCATGGCGCGATGGCGGGAGACCTACCCCGAGTTTGAAGACATGGTGGTGAGCGTGAACCTTTCTGCCCGGCAGCTTTCGCAGCCGGGCATGGTGGAGCAGGTGGCGGAGGTGCTGCGCGAAACTGCCCTGCCGCCCCAGTGCCTGCGGCTGGAGGTGACGGAAACCATGCTCATGGGCAACCCGGAATTTGCCAACATGACCCTTGCACGCCTGAAAGAGCTGGGCGTGAAGCTGTGCATAGACGACTTTGGCACCGGCTACTCCTCGCTCTCGTACCTGCAGGCGTTTCCCATAGACACGCTGAAGGTGGACCGCAGCTTTGTGGGCAAGATGAGCCGCGAGCCGGGTAACTTCAAGATTGTGCAGGCCGTGGTGGCACTGGCGCATTCGCTGGGGCTGGAAGTGGTGGCGGAAGGCGTGGAAGAGGAAGAGCAGCGGATTATGCTTTCTGAACTGCGCTGCGAGAGCGGGCAGGGCTTTTTGTTTTCACGCCCCGTGCCCGGTGATGAAGTGCCCAATCTGGTCTTTGCCGCGCTGGAAGCGCTGGAAGAATGCACCCTGCGCGGGGTGGCGTAACGTCAGCCGCCGCAGATATTCGCAGTAGGCAGGGCGCAGCAGTGAATGTTGCGCCCTTTTCTATTTGGGAAGCGAGGGGGGATGCACGCGGGCGGGAACGCCCGTGGCGGTGCTGTGCGAGGGAATATTGCTCACCACGGCGGCACCTGCGCCGATGACGCAGCGCGAGCCGATGCGGATGCCCTGTATGACCGCCGCTCCCGTGCCCACAAGGGTGCATTCGCCCACGGTAACGGAACCGGAGAGGGTGACACCCGGAGCGATGTGGCAGTGCGCGCCGATGGAGCAATCGTGGTCCACGCAGGCGCGGGTGTTGATGATGGAATTTTCTCCCACGGTGGCACCCGTGATGAGCACGGCTCCTGCCATGACCTGTGCGCCTTCGCCAAGCTGCACGTCCGCCGCCACAAAGGCTGCGGGGTGCACCAGCGTGGCAAAGGAGTAGCCAAGCTCCCTGAAACGCCGGAACACATTGCGCCGGGGTGACATGTCCTTGACGCCGCCTATGCCGTTGACCAGCAGGGTGGCATCCGGCGGGAACGCCCCGGATGCGCCTTCGGCCAGTTCCGCCTCAGCCACGATGGGAACTCCGTTCAGCTGCCCGCCCACGAGATCCGGACGGACATCGGAAAACGCGGCGGCATCGAGCCCGAGGCAGCGCATGGTATCGAGCAGCACGCGGGCGTGTCCGCCTGAACCGAGGATGACGTAGCGGGGGTGCATGGGGCCTCCGGATGCCGTCAGCGCGGCAGTTGGGACATGTATCGTTCCAGACTCTCCCGCCAGTGGGGCAGGAGGGGAATGCCCGCATATTCCAGCGCGTAGCTGGTGAGCCATTCGCAGTCCGGCACGTTGGCGGCGCGGGGGAAGCTTGAGGAGCTTACCCGCTCCACGCGGGTATCACTTCCTGCGGACTTGAGGATGGCCTCCACGTAGTCGGCACGGGCGCAGGGGGAGTCTGCCGTGTTGGCGCAGTGGAACACGCCGTAGATGTTTCCGTCCAGCAGGGAGAGCAGGGTGACTGCCACATCGTCCGCATTGGTGGGGCAGCCGTATTTGTCTGCCGCGCAGCGCATGACGGGGTTTGCAGCAGCTTCCTCAAGGCGGGCTGTCACAAAGTCGCGCTTGGTGTCCATGCCGCCGCCGTACAGCCAGCCGAGGCGCAGGATGATGTGCCGTTCGCACCATTCGCGGGCAAACGTTTCGCCTGCGTATTTGGAAGCGGCGTAGCGGGTTTTGTTGACTACGGGGTCGAACTCGTGGAAGGGCCGCACCACGTCTCCGAACACGCCGCTGGTGGAAATCTGCACCAGCTGAGTGCCCAGCCTGTCACAGGCGCGGGCCAGATTGCGTACGCTCCACGCGTTTATGAGGAACGCGGCCTTGGGGTCTGCCTCGCAGGGTTCCACCAGCATGGCTGCCGTGTTGACCACGGCGGAGGGCCTGATGCTTTGCAGGCAGGCGAGGATGGCGTTTTCGTCGGTTATGTCCAGGTCGGTGCGGGAGGGGGCGTGCACTTCCCAGCCCTGAGCGCGAAAGTTGGCGGCCAGCCTGCCCGCCAGCATGCCGGCACCGCCGGTGATAAGCACGGATTGTTCTGGCATGGATTAACGCTCCTTTGGCGGGCTGCCGGGAACCGCTTCCCGCAACTCCGGCCAGACATAGGGAATGGCGGGCGAATCTGCCGCGATGCGTTCCGATTCTTCCGGGCGGTGGGTCATATCCGCGCAGTTGCAGATGATGCCGCCCGCTGCATCCGCCGCCGTGAAGCCGTACCAGACCATGGGCGGAATGCGCAGCAGGCAGTAGGAATCGGGCCTGCCCAGCGTGTGTTCCGCCACGGTGCCGCGCGTGGGCGAGTTTTCCCGGTCGTCATAGATGACCACGCGTATGCGTCCCGAAGGCACGGCGAAATTCTGGGTCATTTCCCTGTGGCGCTTCCAAGCTTTGATCGCGCCGGGGAGGCATTCGGAAAAATAGACCTCTCCGAAGCCGGTAAAGTGCGGCGCATCGGCGCGCAGCATGTGCAGCACGGCACCGCCTTCTGCGGGAATCTGGCGCAGGGGGATGCGCTCCACCCCGTCTATGGCGGCTACCGGGTCCATGCTATGTCCTGTGCCCTCGCTTTTTCAGTATACTCCGCAATCTGGGCCATGGTGAAGGCGAACATGTCTGCCTGTTCACGGTAGTAGGCGCGGTACCATTCCGCCGTGAAGCGGATGGTTTCCGCAAAGGGCATGGCCGCACGCCATTGCAGGTGCGAAAGCGCCTTGTCGCAGCATAGCTTGAGCAGGGTGCATTCCTTCATGCCCGCGCAGCCGCTGCGGTCCATCTCGCTGGAGAAGCCTGACCAGTAGGCGGCAAGGGCGTCCACCACCTCGGCCACGGGGTTGTTCACGTCTGCCGCGGGGCCGAAGTTGAAGGCCTGCTTGTCCAGCGGGAAGGGGCCCTGTGCGTTTTCCAGCAGCTTTGCGCCCAGCCAGAGGTAGCCGGAAAGGGGTTCCAGAACATGCTGCCACGGGCGTGTGGCCCACGGGCTGCGGATGGAGACGGGTTCGCCCTTGGCCCATGCGCGGGCGCAGTCCGGCACGATGCGGTCTGCTGCCCAGTCGCCGCCGCCTATGACGTTGCCTGCCCGCGTGGTGGCGGAGCGGGGACCGTTGCCGAAAAAGGACTGCATGTAGGAGTGCGCGATGATTTCTGCGCAGCCCTTGGAGGCGGAGTAAGGGTCTTCGCCGCCCAAGTGGTCGGTTTCGCGGTAGCCCCATACCCACTCATCGTTGCGGTAGGCTTTGTCGGACGTGATGAGCACCAGTGCCTGCACGGAGGGCGTAAGTCGTACAGCCTCCATCACGTTCAGAGTGCCCATGGCGTTGGCTTCAATGGTGTAGGCAGGTTCGCGGTAAGATTCGCGCACCAGTGCCTGCGCCGCAAGATGGAAGATGGCATCGGGCGCAAAATCCTGTACGGCCTTGGTCAGTGCGGCACGGTCGCGGATGTCGCCCTGAATGTGGGTAATGCGCCTGCCTAGTTCCAGGACCTCGAAATTGGCGGGAGAGGTGGGAACATCCAGTGAATAGCCCGCCACCTCGGCACCGAGGGAAAGCAGCCACGCTGTGAGCCACGAACCCTTGAAGCCCGTGTGACCGGTGACCAGAACCTTTTTGCCCGAATAGATGCCGCCGAAAACCGTCATGGAAACTCCTGAGGAGGTATGGTTGTGCCTCCGGCGGGGAGGGCTCTGCCCTTCACCCGGCAGGGGCCGGCAGGGGGGATACTTCCCCTGCACCCGCGGAAGCTGTATACGCTGTCTGTTTGCTGCAAGCCGCCTTGCGGGTGGTGCGGAACAATCACAACCAGCAATCTATGACCGTGGCCATGATTCCGGCATGTCGTTCACCGCATTTCCCGAAAGCAGGGCTGCCCCTCTTGAAATGCGCTGGCTACTTGGTCCAGGGGGCGTTGCCCTTGTTCCACAGCGCGTTCAGATTCTGGTAGTCGCGCAGGGTATCCATGCACTGCCAGAAACCGGGATGCGGATACATGGAAAGCTGCCCTTCCGCCGCAAGGCGCATGAGCGGTTCCTTTTCCAGGTCGCATTCAGGGTCTTCATTGAGGTAGTCCAGAAACTCGCGTTTGAAAACGAAAAAGCCGCAGTTGATGTATTCGTCCAGAACGGGCTTTTCCTGCCACGAGGTGATATTGCCTTCGTCATCGGTCTTCACGGTGCCGAAGCGCGAGGGCATGCGGACGCCTGTGAAGGTGCCTATTTTGCCGGATTTTTTGTGGAAGGCAACAAGGGCGTCTATGTCGATATCCGACACGCCGTCACCGTAGGTGACCATGAAGCGCTCCGTGTCTATGTATCTGGCAACCTGCTTGATGCGCGCGCCCTTAAGGGTGTCTTCGCCGGTATCGCAGAGCGTGACCTTCCAGTCCGTGCAGCAGGCGTTGTGGGTCTGCACCTCGCCGCTGGCAAGGTCTACGGTGAAGTCTGTGTTGCGTATCTTGTATTCCCAGAAATATTGCTTGATGTACTCGCCCCGGTAACCCAGCGGCAGCACGAAATCTTTATAACCATACCGGGCGTAGCGGTTCATGATGTGCCACATGACCGGCTTGCCACCAATTTCCACCATGGGCTTGGGTTTGTATTCGGTCTCTTCGCGCATGCGGGTGCCCTTGCCGCCGCAGAGGATGATGGTTTTCATCAGTGTTATCCCGTATAGGTGTATGGATGGGGTGCTAGATTACGCTGCATTGGGCCGCAGGTCAAAAGCCTCGAGGATTGCTTCCTCTGTGGGGTCACGGAAAAGCAGGTCCCTGAACTGCCTGCGCATATCCTCACGCTGTTGCGGGGAGGTTGCAGAGAGCAGGGTGCTGCGTACGGTGTCGATACGTTCGGGAGCACTGCATACCTCCCAGAGAATGCCCTTGCCGAACGGGGGCAGGTAGTTGTGGCAGAAGCGGTCCGGGCTTTCCACGGTAATGGCGGGAATGCCGAGCGCTACGGCTTCTGCAAGAGTGCCGGTGCCGGACCCGATGACTACGGACGAGCCCTCGATGGCGGAAATGAGAGATCCCGTGACGATGGTCGCGTTTTCGGGAAGAAATTCCCTATAGCGTTGGGGGTTGGTTGCGGGATGAAACTTGAATCGCAGACCAATCTTGGAGAACAGTGGTCGAATGGCCTGCAGGGTTCGTAAGGTTTCGTCATGGAAATAGGACAGCAGAACCGTTGCTGGGCCTTGCAGATTGCGCGTTGCGGCACGTTCAAAAATGTGTTTGTAACGCATAGAAGGGCCGCAGCGGTAGACGCTTTGCCCGTCATTATCGTCGTCGGGAAGAAAATAAGGTCCGTTCACGACAACAATGTCGGGTGTCATGTCGTAGACTTCATCAACCGTATCACGGTGGGTATTAAGCAGCGTTGCGGGCCAGACAAGCAACTGTGCGCCGTAGTGCCTGCCGCTGAAGCCGCCATCGCGCAATCCGCGCGAAAAGGCTTTGTCAACGGACTGGTTTTCATACCAACTGATGGGTTTTGCCGTGGCATCAAGCTGGCTGCCAAGTCGCATGGCTGCCCAGTAGCGCGAGCATGGGTCAAGGTGTCCGCTTCGTAGTCCACGTATTAGGGCGTGGCGTATGAATGCCTGTTCTCGGGATGTCGGGTCCAGATCGCCGCACAGGCGCAGGACATGATACGGCATGGAGAGCAGGTCCCACCACAGGCTGAGAAGCTGGCGGGGAGAAATCAGTTGATATTCGGTAAGGACATTCGCTCCAGATTCTTTCAGCAGAACGAACAGCTTTATGTAGGTCAGGGGGTTGCGCGAGCCATAGAGTCTGGGGAGGTACACTATGGGGGTGCGTTGCTGTTCCAGCACGTGGGCGATATCACCGAAATAGGAATCCGCAAATACTCCGCTCTTCAGAATGCGTGGGACGACACAGTAACTATCCAAGATCACGCTGTCGGGGCCCGGAATCTGACACCGTTGGCCGGATATAATGTGCAGCAGTTTGGTGAGGCAGAAGAATAGAAATAGGGCCATGTTTACCATGTAATATCGTACGATGCAGGCTGCGGTTTCCAACAAAGTTGTCTTGGGGATGGCCTTTCCTGAAAGGTAGTCTGTGAACAGGGATGTTTCCGCCGGAACCTTGCTGAGAACAAAGTTGAACCTGAGTTGCCGGGTGACGAAGGCCTTGCGGTTGACGGCGCTGAATGCCGTGAACAGAGTGCGGAGGTGCGGAGGTGGCTGCATGGTAGTAAAGCGGGTTACTCGCCGCCGGAAACAGGAATGACGGCCCCGGTAAGAAATGTTGGCGCGTCCAGAGTCAGGTAGCATACTACGTTGGCAATCTCTTCGGGTCTGGCCATGCGCTTTGCTGGGATGAGAGATACTCTCTTGCCCATGTCCTTGGAAGGGTTTCGTGCATGAATCCCGGTATCTGTGACACCGACACGTACAGCGTTGCAGGGTATGCCGAGTTCGGCATACCGTTTGGCCAGCGTGATGGTCATTGTTTCCAGCGCGGCCTTGGAAGAGGCGTAGGGAAGCGATGCGATGGAGCCTCCAAATTTGACTCCGATGCTGGAGAGAAAGAGAATGCGACCCCGCTGTTGCGGTTCCATATACCGCAGCGCCCGCTGGGCGAGAAGAAAGGGCATGAAGGTATTGATGGCGAAGGACGTTTCAAGATCCTGTACCGCAATATCATCCAGTGACGCATATCCGTGGTAGGATGCGGCGTTGCAGATAAGGATATCCAGCCCGCCGTGTTCTGCCAGCACGGCATCCAGAAGCGCGAGGCTCCCTTGTTGATCGGCAAAATCACAGCGCAGAGCGGTCAGCCCGGGATGTTCGGCTATACTCTCGGAAAGTGGGGTGTTGTTATGCTGGGCGATAACATGTATCCCCCGTGCTAGCAGAGCGTTGACGATGGCGGTTCCGATGCCGCCCGAAGCTCCTGTTACCAGTGCTATGCTACTCGCCAAGAGACTCTCTCCATAGCTGGAAATGTTCTTCTCCCATGACAAGCCCGTCGACGTCACAGAGGGCGCAGGGATCAAAATCGCGCTTGCAATTGATGAGCCGCTTTCTCCATGCGTTCATCTTCTTGCTGTTCCATACAGACAGTAGGGATTCGGTCTTGAGATTGCCCAATCCGGACAGCTTTTTCCAGTCGTGAGGACAGAGCAGTGGGCTGCCGTCCACGTCCACCATGATCATGTAGAACGGATAGTAGCAGGGCTGGTGCAGCGGCAGTTCCGGTGGCGTTTCATTCTCGTCTCGATAGGCGTTGGAGTTGATAAGGCCGGACCGGTTGGAAATGGTCATGCCAAAGTTGGTTTCGGTCTTGTATCGCCTGCGCAGAACAACAGCGCCTTCCGGAACATTGGCTTCTTCAACCAGTAGCTCAAACTGTTTCGCCTCTGCCGGGCCGTCATATATGGAAATGTTGATGGTATCCAGGCTGGCGTCGAGAAGAGAGAGCAGAACTTCCTTCGTGAGCAGATCACCATTGGTCACCATTTCAATACGGGAGTTGGGTAGTGTTTTGCGGGTGAACGCGATGAACTCGGTGATGTGTTTGTTCAGCAGAGGCTCACAAAACCCGGAGTAAAGAATCTTGCCTGCGTACTGGATGGACTCCAGTTCCCGAATAATTTTTTGGTACAGGCCGAAATCCATGGCCACAGGATTTTTCTTGTAGACGGCAGGATCGTAGAAAGGGCAGAAGGGGCAGGCGCGGGTACAGGAACCGTGAATGTTGAATTCGACAATGGAAAAAACCGGAACGCCATCAACCGTGCTGATGCGATCCGCAATAATCTTTCTCTTGCGTCGTGTGCTCGGATCAATAAACCGCTGCATGAGACGGTATCCTATCTGTTGCTGTGATTGAAAACAAGGTCAGCGTCGAGAAACAATGGTCGGAGATCTTCCCCCCATGGCCACGCGCTGTCCGCAAAGCCCTTTCCTCTCCCGTAGAACAGGGTGCCGTTGGCTTCTGCCGCTTTCAGGTCCGTGGAACTGTCGCCCACCATAAGCGTTTCCGCCGCTTGAACCCCCGCACGCTCTATGCACAGGCGTAACAACTCCGTCTTACCGGGCGGGGAGCCGTAAATTCCTTCAAAATAACCGGAGAGGCCACGTTCCTTCAATATCACGTTCAATTCCTCATGAGGCGCACCGGAGGCGACATACATGGGGATTCTCCCATGGAATGAACGTATGGCCTCCAATGCCCCGGGAACCATAGGGGCACTCATGACATTGGCAAAGGAAAGTTCCTCGAATTTGCGCCCCATAGCCTGCGACTGTTCTTCGGTGATGGATTTGTCCAGCACCTCGGCATAGAACCACTCGAACTTCTTGTACCGGCTTACCCCGCCGTTGGCGTTATGATACGTGATAAGGCGGGCCACCGCTTCCGGGCCGAATTCTGCCACCACCTGCCCGAAGGCGTGGGTCTTGGCTTCCACGCTTTCAAGGATGACGCCGTCGCAGTCGAAAACAATTAGGGAAACGGGCATTGGTTATCCCCTCAGGGCATCCAGCAGGTTCAGGATGGTGTCGGTTTCCATCTGGATGCGGCTTTCCATGGCGTAGGAGCCGATGTGCGGGGTGAGGATGACGCTATCCAGCTCCTTCAGAGGGCCGTCGTAAGGTTCCTTGTCGAACACGTCGATTGCGGCACCGGAAAGATGACCTGATTTGCAAAGTTCGTACAGGGCGTCTTCCTCGATGATGCCGCCGCGAGAGGCGTTGATGACCCAGCTACCCTTCTTCATCTGCATGAGGCGCTCTGTGGTGAACAAGGAGCATTCGCCACCGGTCTTGGAGCAGTGCAGGGTGAGGATATCCGCCCACGAGAGCAGGTCGTCCACGCTTTTGCTTGCATAGGCGTCGGATGTGGCGACAGGGTCGTTGAAGGCGATTTCAACGCCCAGCGGAGCAAACACGGAAGCCACCGCTTGCCCGATGCGGCCAAAGCCGATTATGCCGAGCTTCTTTCCCTTCAGGGTGTTGCCCATGCGCTTTTTCCACACGCCGGAACGCAGCTCGCGGTCCTGCTGGGTGACCTTGCGCATAAGGTCGAGCGCATAGCCGAGGGTGAGCTCTGCAACCGCCAACGTGGGCCCGTCCGGGGTGTTGCGCACGGCAATGCCTCGTGCCTTGGCTGCGGCATGGTCCACATTGTCCATGCCGGTGCCGCAGCGGGAAATGGCTTTGAGCTCGGGCAGCGCGGCCATGACACGCTCCGTCAGGGGCTCTGTTCCCGCAGCCACGCCCACGCAGCCCTGCAGTACCTCGATCGTTTCCTCTTCAGTCAGCTTGCGTCCGTGCGGGTTGAGCACGTACTCGATGCCTGCGTCCCGCAGCAGTTGCAGGGGCGCGTCACTGAATTTGGCAAATGACGAGGTGGTGATGGCGATTTTCATGGCTGTCCCACTTTTCTGTAAAAACTGTTGTAGAAATTCTGGTAGCGCGTGTTGTCAAAAATAGGACTGCGTTCTCGGAGGTAGAGCTTGAAGCCGAGTGACTCGACAAGTGCCGTGATTCGCTCGACAAACCCTGTATCGTCCATGTTAGTTTCAAGCGCGAGGGTTTTAACCTTTGGATCGGCCAGCGTTTGGACACCATTGGAAAGGATTAATTCTTCTATTCCGTCTACATCAACTTTGATGTGGTTGGGGAACGGAATGCCCTGTTCCCTTACTAGAGAGTCGATGGTGTAACTCATGACCTGCTGCTTGAATTCTATAGCAAGTTGCACGGACCCTGCACCGGAAATCGACCCCGCCTGCTCGTTCAAAGAAAACTCCGCCCCGCCCAGGTCCATGGAGGACATGGAGAGTGGCAGCAGGCCGTTGCTGCCGCCAAGGGCAATGCAGAGCGGGGTGACCATCTTTCCGAGATCATTAAGATGCACGTTCTTGCACAGCAGATAGAAGTTTGGAGCCGCCGGTTCAAATGAAAGTACCTGGGTGCCTCTGCTGCCTGCGTAGAGCGAATACAGGCCCACGTTTGCGCCAATGTCCCAGAAGACGTCACCCGGTTCAAAGGAATCGATCCAGGCAAGTGTCTCGGGTTCCTTTGTGTGGAACGTGTTTGCCCTATACGCCAACAGGCGGCCCGGACAGTGGAGTTTCAGTGTGGAGTGCTTTGTTTTCACCGTAGCTGTGGGGACCATGTCTTCGGCAAGCATCGCCCGGAAGGCAAGGTGCTTGTTTCTGGGTAGCATCACCAGAGGCAGGCTTATAAGCCATGCATAGAGGCGGGTAAGTTTGCGTTTCGTATCAGTCATGGTGCTAACTGTACTTTTTGCGCAGCGCGTCGTTCTTCATCATTTCGATGGCGCGGTCGAGGTCGTGCTGCGTGTCGACTGAGAGGGTGTTTGCCGCGTAAGGCACCATCCGCACCTTTTCGCCATGTTCAAGGATACGCATCATGTCCACGGATTCGATTATTTCCAGCGGTGTTTCCGGTAACGCGTTGAAGCGCAGCAGATAGTCGCGGCGGAAGGGGATGATGCAGACCTGTTTGCGCATGGGCACGTTGGTTACGCCCTTCTTGCGGGACGGTACCGGCTCGCGCGAGAAATAGAGGGCATCGTTGTTCAGGTCCACAACCACCTTGACCTCGTTGGGATCTTCGAACTCCTCCACGGTCTTCATGTCGCCCATCAGGTTGACCACATTAATTGAAAGGTCTGCGATCATGGGTTTTACGGCGGCTTCGATCATTTCCGGTGTGGTCATGGGTTCATCGCCCTGTACCATAACCACGATGTCCGCCCTGATGCCGAGCTCTTCTTCGATCTTGAGCAGGGCTTCTGCGGTGCGGGTGGTGCAGCGCTCATGGGTGTCTGCAGTCATTACGCACTTAAGGCCAACGGATGTGCAATAGTCCATGATCACACTGTCGCAGGTAGCGACATACGTGGCGGTAAGTGATGTGCACATGGCGGTACGGAAGGCAACGTGGCCGATCATGGGCACCCCGTGTATATCGGCAAGGGGTTTGCCGGGGAAACGGCTGGAGCCCATACGGGCAGGAATAACTGCAATGATGTTCATGCTCACCCTTTTATCAGATAGCCGCCGACATTCTGCATGTCGGGATTAATTTCCTGGTGCAGTTCCTCGATGAGTCGTAAAACGCCCTGCCCCAGATCGGTGTGCAGGATGGGGGTGATTTTTTTCCCCATGCGTGGGCTAAAATTGTACGGTGTGATCAGATAGTGGTTGCTGTCTGAATCGAACAGGAAGCGCAGGTCAAGATCTTTGCCCAGCATTTCCCCGATCATCTTCAGCACGTTGCCTACGGCCATTTGCTGGTGTCCGGTGAGCACGATGTTTTGGTTTGCGTATTCCGGCTTGAGGATTTCCACGCTGGTCAGGGCAGCATCTTCTACGTGTATGTATTCCCGTAGCGCCTCGGGTGAGCCGTAATAGGTAATAGACCCTGTGGTCAGGGCTTCTTTGACGAATCGGTGAATGGCGTTTTTTTCATCAGCACGCGAGCCGTATAGGGAGCCGTAACGCAAGATGGTATACTCTAGTCCGTAGTTCTTATGAAACTGTTCTATGAACAGCTCGCAGGCCTGCTTGCTGCAGCGGTAGAATCCGCCGGAGTCGCTGTATACGTAAACGGAGCTGGCAAACAGGAATCGCTTGACCTTGGCTTGGCGGCAGGCATCCAGGACGATGGTATTCCCGAGAATATTGTAGGTCACGGTGTCTATGGGGCGTCCGTTGGCCTCACCGATGTCGGCGATGCCAGCGAAGTTGAACACCGCATCAGCGCCGGAGACCGAATCTAGAACACTTTGCTCGTCAAGGATGTTGCCCACGATCATCTTCTGATCATCGCGCAGGTATGGTGACTTGCGGATATCGAAGATGACGACGTCGTGCCCGGCAGCGGACAGCTTGTCGCATACGTGTGAGCCGAGGAACCCGGCTCCGCCAAATACTGTAATCTTCATGGTGCGTCTAACCACTATTACCAGATGGGCCTTTCGGCACTGTTATACAAAAACACGGAATCAATTCCGTACGCAATGAACTGGTATCCTTCCTCAATCTTGCTGCGCAGTGCTGCTGCGTCGGGCTGTACAACATGCAGCCCCATGGGGATGCATGCGGATCGCGCCGATTCAGCAATGCGGGAAAGAGCTTGCGTAAAGTCAGAGTGTCCGAACTGCCCGGTCAAGCCCATGGAGCCGGAAAGGTCATAAGGGCCTACCATAATCGCGTCCAGTCTGGGGTGAGCAAGAATGGCCGACAGGTTGTCTATAGCCCGCACGTGCTCAATCTGTGCACAGAAAAAGAGGTCGGGATTGGCAGCAACGCCCTGTTCGAACTGCTTGCCGAACAGATTGCCTCGACAATAGCCGACTCCGCGTATTCCGTTGGGCGGGTACAGAGAAAGGCTGATAGCATCGTCCAGTTGTTTACGGGATTCGATCATGGGAAAGATGAGACCCGCAGCTCCGGAATCCAAGGCTCCCTTGATCGAGGTCATGGTGCAGTCCGCAACCCGGGCAAAAGGCAGCGAGCCGCCTAGGTCAATGGCGCGAAATGTGTCCGGGAGATCGCTGCGGGTAAAGGCGCCGTGTTCTAGGTCCACAGCAATCCAGTCATACCCTGAATTGCCCATAAGTTCGGCTACATCGGGCGAGGGAATTTGCATCCACGATCCAACGGTGTGCCCGCCAGTTGAAAGTTTTTGGCGTAATGCAGCTATGGTCATAGGGGGACGCATGGTTAATATGCCTTCCAATACGGGCGTTTAGCCAGCAGACTGGTTGTGTTAAATTCGCTGGTGGGCATGACCATGGTTCTGATCTTTCTGCCCAGCTTTTTCTCTATGGGCTGTGCCACACCGTGCAGTTTATTGGGGTCTACGTTGCCGACGACGAGCACGTCAATTATGCCGCTGTCCACCCCTTTGGCATAGTCGTCCAGAATGTAAACTTCCTGTACGTCGCCAAGGTGGGTGAGAATCTGCTCGATCACCCTGTCTATGCCGAAATGTTTGCGCACGATGGAGCTGATTTCCGGAAAGAAAGGATGCCGTGTGTTGGCCTTGTAGTAGATGTTCCGTCCTTTCTTTTCCTTGTCAAGGTACCCCGCCTGACTCAGGCCGTCCAATTCCTCTTTCAGCGCGTTGGGTGAAAGGCTGAACTCGCTGGATAATTCGCGCAGATAGGAAGAGACCTCAGGGTTAAGGAAAAGCTTGAGGAGCAGCTTGATGCGCGTTTTGGATGTGAAGAGCTTGTCGAGCATGGGTGTTACGTTAAGGAAAATTGAACAAAAAGTAAACGTCAGTTCTGGGCAGATGATAAGATGTAGTTCACTATCCGCTCTCGGCAATGGCCGTCTGAGAGCCCGCCAATTTTGCTGCGAATGAAGGAAAAATACTCCTCTTGATCCGTTAGGAATCCTGACTCGACAATCCGTCTGGTCATGCGATCCAGGTCGTCATAGGAATGGGCAAATAGAGGATAGCCATGCAGGTTTGTGGCATGGCAGCTAAAGTGGTGAGAGGAGAACTTTTTGTAATCATGAACGATAAGCGGTTTTCCGCATGAGATATATTCATCGCACATGGATGAATAGCAGGCGATGCAAAAGTCAGAAATAGCTGCAAGCTTGTAGCTGATGTTGTGCACGCGGTACTGTCTGTTGATTTCTATGTTTTTTCGAGATTCGATTTGGCGGACAGTTTCAGCGAATGTAGGGTACGAACACCATTCGTCGTCTTTCCCTCTTATGATAAAATGTACATCTGGCATTGAATCGGAAAGGCGTATAATATCATTGTAAAATGCAATAAGTGATACATGGCTAATGTGTAGATTGCCTGCAGAGTGAAAATATTCATGGCTGTGAAAGTTTAAAACAAGACAGATTTTTTTGTTGTCATCTATTTGCGTGTAATCTCTCCTTATTTCTTTCGAATCAGTAATGTATTTCTTGAGAATATCAGATCGATGAAATCCTACAGAGTGTGTGCGTTTTACGCTGCACAGTGGATGGTTTGCAATAAGTGATTCAGAGTGAGGGTTGGCACACAAAAATTCATCGATAATAGTTTTTGCGTCAAGTCTGTTGTATGTAATGTATCTTTCCTGTGCAGAGATTGTTTTAATATTAAGGGTATTTAAGGCAAGAGCAACGTATTTCGAGAATAGAAAATCATACGAGATAAGAGCAATTTTCGCGTCTGTGTCCGAAAAAGAATCGATGGCAGATTTATATCTGCAAAATGCTAGCGTGTATAATATTAATGTGTATGTCTCATGTATTGATCGAGGAGCTATTTTGTTTTTAATAAGAAGCAAGGCGAGTGCCTGTAGTGCTTTGAAGCTTTTGCTCAAGGATCTGGTTGAGTACGTCTTTAGCGTAACCCCTGCGGATTGGTATTGTCCTTTGAGCCAGCTAAGCGAGCGAACGTGCAGTTCGTCCTCATAGTGAACCAGAGAAGTCATGGGCAGACGATCTTCATCGTAGTATTTGTTATTTTCATAGAGTGGAGAAGATAATCCTTTATGCGCGATAACAATGATTTCCTTCCTGAGAGGTGTTTGTGGTTGCTGGTTTGGTTCGTAGGGCGATGTTTCGGGGTGTTTTGTTTTTTGAAAAGACTTTATGAAAATCATTTTTATAAAAAAGAATATTTTAATGAGTATCTTGTATGTCGTGATGCATGATACGATGGTTGCGCTAAGAAAATTAGGGCATATGTTTTTGCAATCCGGCGATGACTGTTTCAAGAGCACAGACGAGAATGGATCTGCTGCAATGCATACAGATACGGAAGATGAGCTTTTAAGTTGCCCGTTGCGCCACATTAATAGTTTTGTAGTGTCAACCAGCCTGCCCTCGATCAGATCGCAGGCAGTTATGTATAGTTTATGGGTTAGATTTTCTATGTTCGGAAAAAGATAAGGCTGAACAGAAGCGAGAAATTCGGGTTTCCAAAGAGCGTCAACAGTTGTTTTAGTGTTTTCACCGAACTGTAATTGATAGCGACGGACAGCATCATTGTTGGCATAACCAAAATCGATCATGTGAATATGAAGAGCTGAAAGAAGCGCTGTTGCTCTGTCTGATCGGAACCGACGAGACAAATGCAGAACATGCACTTCAAATCCGCAAGCAGTGCAAAGCAGTGCTGGGAAAAAAGTGAACAGTGACAGCGTTTTGAAAAGGACAATCTTGGAGCGCTGCCCGTAGCGTGGTGTGTTCATGGGGAGTGTCGTTACGACTACCCATAGTCTCTATGGGTAGTCGTATAATGAGCTAGAGGGTAATAAGGAGAATTTCGTCGGTGCGGCGCCCGAGACTGTACACTGCGCCCCAAGAAAAAAAGTTCGACATATACACAGCAGGATCAAACTCGTCGATTTCAGCATCGGGTGGGCGCTTGTAGTGAGCAAGGTCTTGCAGGCTTTTGTAGGGCTTTTGTGTCAGTTACTTGAAGTCGGAAAAAGAAAGCTTTTGTCCCTTGGTCAGATTGTGCGCAGTTGTTCTGCCCAGAATCAGGTGGTCCATATCCGCAGGAATGCCGTCTCCGGGACGGGAATAGTGCAGATGCTCTTGAGAAATTGTGCTTCCTGCGGGTAAATCACAAGCGGCAAAAAGGCTTCGCCGCGCCACCAGTCTGGACTTTCTTTCAGGTGGGGAAACATATCTGCGGGTGGAGCCGAGTGCAATTTCCACCTCGCGGATAGTCTTAATAAAGGCAGCTGCGTCTTCAGGTTCCAAAGACATGATATGTTCAGGGCTGCGCGTTGTCCTGTCAAGCGTGATGGTCTTCTCGATCATGTGTGCTCCCAGAGCCACAGCAGCGACATCCATCACTGCTCCCGGGGTGTGATCAGAGAAGGCAACAGGATATGGGAACATGCTCTTAAGGGTGCGCAGAACGTTGAGATTAATTCCTTCAAGGTGGGCAGGATATCCGGAGGGACAATGGTTGATGATGATCTTGCGAGCGTTTGCCTCTTCAAGCACATCTATGGCCTTTTCAACCTCGCCAATGCTGGAAGACCCTGTGTCTATCTGTATGGCCCAATCGTATTGCGCAGCAACACGTAAAAAATGGTGGTAGGTCAGATCTCCGGAGCATATCTTGATACAATCCACTCCTTGCGCAGCAAGGAAATGGAGCTCGTCTTCAGTGGTTGCAGTGGAAAAGAAATCGATTCCTCTCTGCTTGCAGTGGGCGATGAGGATTTTCCATTCTTCTCTTGTCAGTTCCCGGCGTTGCAGAATTTCGAGAAGGGACTCCTCGATAGTTTCCGTTTCTCCGGTGTGTCGATCTTTTAGATAGGAATATGAAAACTTCACAGAAGGGTTGGATACAATAGCCTTGGCATCAACCATCTGGAATTTGATAGCGTCCGCATTGGCGTCGGCTGCCATATCTACCAGTTTAAGCGCGGATTCGAGACCGCTATGTGTGGGACCTGCTTCAAATACAATGTGAACAGGGTTCCCTTCGCCAAGAACGCGTGAGCCGAGGTGGAGAGTCTTGTTAGTCATTGGAAACTCGTTTGGTGAGAAGCCATTGTGCTAATTCAAAATCAAGCGCCGAGTCTATATCTATGGAGCGGCTTTGTGGCATTGCATACACATGCAGAGGTGTTCCGTAGTATGACCTGCTTTGCTTGAATGCCTTTACGTCAACAATGCAAATAGCGCCGTTTGCGCGGTACGGAACGGGCATCTCGTGCCGCTTCTTGCCCAGCGTTTCCGGGAAACAGGGAAAGGCCTGATGCGGAAATTGCGAGGCCATGCGGAGCGCACTGTAGGGGCTATGCTCGTATTCAGAAACACTCATTAAATAATTTGCGTTGTTCTCCCGGAAGAGAGCATAGGCAGCGTCAATATCCTCCGCCGTTCTGAAAGGGGAGGTGGGGAGCAGGATAATCAGCGTGTCGAACGTCTGGCCGAGTTGTTCATATGCTTCCAGAACATTCAGGCACACGTCAGAGACGCCGTAGGGATCTCTGGCCAAATGGTCCGGGCGGACGAAAGGGACTTCAGCACCGTATTCTTCAGCAATGTCGAGAACTTTTTTGCTTTCGGAGGAGACCATGATGCGACCGCAGGCAGAGGATTGCCTAGCCGCTTCAATGCTCCAGGCAATGAGCGGTTTGTCTCCCAGAGGTAGAATGTTCTTTTGCGGAAGCCGGGTAGACCCGAGTTTTGCGGGGAGGATAGTGAGGGTTCTGCTATTCACGGTGATTATTCCCGGAGGTGAAAAGGCCCATAGACATTGGGGTGCCCGCTTGAATGTCCATAGTAGCGTGACTGCCAATTATATCCGAGAGAAAACGGGTATGCAAGCCTGTACCCGGGCGTATGGAGCGCACATTCTCTAGGGTGAATGTTTCTCCTTTTTTCACGTCCTTTACCACGAAGAGAGAGCGTCGGAACACCTTGCTGGCAACTTCCTTGGCAGTGAGGGTGTATTGTACCGTACCGAGGGCCGCCTCTGCCATGCGTATGGCGTCGACCATCTGCCTGAACTCCTGCGGTTCCAGAGAGAATGAGGAGTCCGGTCCCTCATCGCCACGGGAGAGGGTGAAGTGCTTTTCGATGATACAGGCCCCGAGAGCCACGGCGGCCACAGGCGCGGTGATGCCGAGGGTGTGGTCGGAAAGCCCGCTGGGAACGCCGAACGCCTGCCCGAGATGGGGTATGGTGCGCAGGTTCATTTCGTGGGCGGGGGCGGGGTAGGCACTGGTGCATTTGAGCAGGGCAAGTTGTTTGCACCCTGCCTGACGCAGGGTGGTCACTGCCTCATCGATTTCTGCCAGGGTGGCCATGCCGGTGGACATAATGACGGGTTTGCCCGTGGCCGCAATCTTTTTGAGCAGAGGCAGGTCCACAAGCTCAAAGGACGCAACCTTGTGGGCGGGAACGTTCATGGTTTCCAGAAAATCCACGGCCGTTTCATCGAACGGAGTGGAAAACAGGTGCATGCCCAGTTCATCGGCCAAAGCCTTGAGCTTGGGCTGCCAGTCCCACGGAGTGTAGGCCTCCAGATACAGGTCATGCAGGGTTCGGCCTTCCCACAGGGTGCCCTTGATACGGAAATGTTCGTTGTCGCAGGGGATGGTGAGGGTGTCTGCGGTGTAGGTCTGCAGCTTCACGGCATCTGCGCCTGCGGCATGGGCAGCACGGAGGATGTCTGCCGCACGGTCGAAGCTCTGGTTGTGGTTGGCCGACATCTCCGCAATGATATATGCGGGGTGCCCTGCGCCTATGGTTCGGGTGCCTATGGTGATGCTACTGGTCATTTCCGGCTGCTCCGAGTGTGTAAAATTCTGTAGGCACGTTCATATATTGCCCTGTTTTCGTTAAATAAAAGCCTGCAGAGAGAAAGCTTTTTACGGAAGCGATATTGTCTGACTTGATGAGTGCCCGCACCGTGTGCCCGGGGTGCTCTTTCAGGAACATGCGGCAAGCCTGCCCGATAAGGCTGCCACCGAGCCCGCAGCCCCGGAAGGGCAGTGCCACAGCTACGGATATAGTGGCTGTGCGGCCTTCTCCCGTATGGAAACGGGCGTATCCGGCGGGAACGCCGTAGGCATTATCCGCCATATAAAAATGGATATCCCCGGACTGCAGGGCCTCTTTGTACCATGCCACATGATTTGCATGAGGGATGGGGGCCGAATTGAACGATGCGGCACGCACCTGAGGGTCGTTTGCGATGCTGAAAACGGCATCGCAGTCATCCGGGGTGGCAGGGCGCAACCGCAGTTCCGTGGGAGCCAACGCCTCAAGAAGGCGGAATGCGCCTAGTCCGTCAACCAGTGAACGAGCACGGGCAGCGGTGTGATGCCGGAGCGCGGAATCTGCAAGAAAGTCTGACAGGGTTGTAGACCACTGGGGAGACATGGCATCCAGACTACCCATGGAAACTGCGATTCCCTGACGGGTTAGGCTTTCTGCCAGCAGAGCCTGGTTGTCCGCTGTCTGGAGCAGAAAGAAGGGAATCCCCATGCGGGCAAGCTCAAAGCAGGTGCTGCCCGCAGCGGAGATGGCAAGGTCTGTCTGCCGTAGCAGGGCGGGCATGTCAGAGACCGCCGTGAGGAGTTGTGTGTGTGCACACCGCACTGTCTGCAGCGTTTGGCGGATGCTTTCTGTATGCGGGTTTGCCGGGCCGGTGAGCACGGTCAGTGTTACGTTATCCGGAGACAGTTCGGCCAGAGTCTGCAAAATGGCGCAGGTGGCGTTGTGTGGGTCTGCGCCGCCCATGGAGACAAGAAGGCGGACGGGACCTTTATGTTCATCGGGCCGTGCCGGGGGAGCCTGCAGGAATTCTTCGCGCAGCATGACGTAGCGGTGTCCGACAAGGAGTCTGGTATCATGTGCCTCAGGGTAGCGGACCAGTTCCGGCATGGTGCTGGGATTCACCAGAATATCGCAGCAGAATTCCCTGCGAAAGGCGTGGTCGTCCAGAACTACGGTCTTGGCATAGGGGCGGATGGCCTGCTGGTAGTCCAGAGTGAAGTGGTAGCCGTCCAGAACAATCGCACAAGGAGCCGGAGTCATCATTGCGCGGATGACAGCCATCTCTTCGTCCCTGTCCGCCTGAGGTGCGAGATACGTTACCGTGCACGGTATGGCGGACAGGCGTTCGCGCAGGAAAGGGATTTCGCAACGCGTTGCAAACGCAACCTGCATGCCCCGCCGCACCGCCGCCTGTGCAAGGGCGATGCAACGCATGACATGACCGGTTCCCATTTCGGGCGTGGCGTCTGCGCGGATGACCAGCTTCACTTACGCTCCTCGGGCATCCAGCAGCGTTTTAACCACCCTGTCCACGTCCGCCTCGGACAGTTCCGGGAACATCGGCAGGGAAAGCAGATGGTTGTATGCTTTTTCCGCCACAGGGCACAGTCCTTCCGCCGTGCCGAGGCGGGTGCGGTAATACGGGTGCAGGTGCACGGGAATGTAGTGGACGTTGACGCCTATTTTGTTGGCGCGCATGTGGGCGAACGCGGCGGCGCGGTCGGTCTTCTCCGGGAGTTGCACGGCGTAGAGGTGATAGGCGTTGAGCCTGTCGGGTCTTTGTGTGCAGGGCGAGATGTCAGTGCCCGCAAAGGCGGCATCATACTGTGCTGCGATGGCGCGGCGACGTTCCAGCGAATGCGGCAGACGTTTCAGCTGTGAGATGCCCAGCGCGCATTGGATGTCCGTAATGCGGTAGTTGTACCCGAGTTCCACCATGTCGTACGCCCATGAACCTGCGGCTTCGCGCTGGCGGTGGTCCGTGGAGATGCCGTGATTGCGGAACAGGCGCAGACGGGCGGCGAGCAGATCGCTGTCCGTCATGATCATGCCGCCTTCTCCCGTGGCAACGTGCTTCACCGGATGGAAGCTGAACACGGTCATATCGGCAAGGGTACCCACACTGCGCCCTCTGTACGTGCCGCCGATGGCATGGCAGCCATCCGCAACCAGTGCTACGCCCGCTTCATCGGCAACGGCCCGCAGGGCGTCCCAGTCGCAGGGCTGGCCGGCATAGTCCACGCCGATGATGGCCCGGGTTGCGGGCGTGATGCGGGCGCGCACCGCCTGCGGGTCTATAAGCAGAGTGTCCGGCTCCACATCGGCAAACACGGGGGTGCCCCCCATATACAGCACGCAGTTCGCAGTGGCTGCAAAGGTCATGGGGGAGACGATGACCTCGTCTCCGGGGCCGATGCCCAGCGCGAACATGGCAGCATGCAGGGCCGCTGTACCGTTGCACACCGCAACGCCGTGGCGTGCACCCGTGAAGGTGCACACTGCCTGCTCGAACTCGCCCACGCGGGGACCGGTGGTGAGCCAGTCTGACCGCAGGGCTTCGGTCACGGCGGCGATGTCTTCGTCCGTGATGTGCTGTCGCCCGTAAGGGATGAATGTGCGGTTGTCTTCCATGACGCTATATGCCCCAGCCCTGCTGGCGCAGCATGGTGCGCATTTCGTCCACGGTGAGCCACCAGTTGTTGGTGCCGGAATCATATTCGAAGTTTTCCGGCACGGGCTTGCCTGCGGAGAGGTCGCCCTTGAAGTTGAAGAGCTCGTGGTCGGGCTTGATGATGAAGTGGTCGCCCATGTCCAGAGTGTGGCGGGCATCTTCCATGGGGATCATGCGTTCGTGCAGTTTTTCGCCGGGACGGATGCCCACTATCTTGGTTTCGCACTCAGGCGCTATGGCCTTTGCGAGATCCATGATGTTCATGCTCGGGATTTTGGGGACGTATATCTCGCCGCCGGCGGCTTCGTGCAGAGCCTTGATGACGAGGTTTACGCCTTCTTCAAGCGATATCCAGAAGCGGGTCATGCGCGGGTCTGTGATGGGCAGCACGCCTTCCTTGCGCTTGTTCATGAAGAAGGGAATGACGCTGCCGCGGCTGCCCATGACGTTGCCGTAGCGCACCACGCTGAACCGGGTGGCGCTGCCCGTGAACATGTTGGCGGCGACCACCAGCTTGTCTGCTGCCAGCTTGGTGGCACCGTACAGGTTTGCGGGGCTGACCGCCTTGTCTGTGCTGAGCGCCACCAGCCGTTGCACGCCCACGTCCGCAGCCACGTTAATGAGGTTCTGCGTGCCATAGATGTTGGTCTTTATGGCTTCCGTGGGGTTGTATTCCGAGGCGGGTACATGCTTCATGGCAGCCGCATGGATGACAAAATCCACGCCCTGCAAGGCGCGGTAGAGGCGTTCTTTATCGCGTATGTCGCCAATGAAATAGCGGATGCAGGGGTATTTTTCCTTGGAAAATTCGTGAGCCATTTCGAACTGCTTGAGCTCGTCGCGGCTGAAGACGATGAGACGCCGGGGCGCGAAGCGCTTCAGGATGATCTCGGTGAACATCTTGCCGAAGGAGCCTGTGCCGCCGGTGATGAGAATGGATTTATCGTTTAACATAGTAGAACCCGGTTGTTTCTGGTGAGGGGACCAGGTACAGTTCACCAGTGTTGAGATGCTTTTCGAAGTAGCGTGTCAGGTTGTCGTAAATGCGACAGCGGTTTTTCTGCTCGATTTCAACGGTCATCGCCTTGCAAGAGGAATGTGAGTCAAGAAGGAGAAAGGATTTGTTTGCAACGCGGACAAGGTTGTCAACTATCGACTGACGAATCTCTGCTGTAACCTTCTCGTTTTCAACGCATATGAACCCCATAACATGGGACATGATGACATGGTCAAATCCGTTGGCGGGAAGCGAGGCCATGTATGCCGGCTCAAGAATGCTGCCCTTTTCTACAGTGACATTCGGGTTCTTCTCAGCCGACTTGATCAGATCAAGGGCGGACTCATTAATGTCGAAGCCCGTAATCTTGGAGTTGGGATAGGCCTGTGAAAGGAAACGGATGTTCTTCCCCATGCCGCATCCTGCATCAAGAAAGGAATCACCGTCGCGGTAGAGGGCAAGCATGCCCGCCTTGTCCAAGACCATGGATGCCCGGCTTACGAGTGACTGGTATTTTTCGGTTTTTTCGGCTTCCGACAGGTCCTTCAGCGAAAGGTATCCGCGGCCTCCAGGGGCATAGTGCAGCGGAGTAAGGCGGTGGTACTGTTTGATGGCGTAGTTGGAATAACTGGCCTTGAACCCGCTGTGGATGATGCCTACCAGATGGTAGAATGCGACAAAAGGAACGGCCCAGTAGGACGGCTTGCCCAGTCTGGGGTATTGGCGCAGCACAAAGTCATTGTCGAGAACCCATCGGTTGACCCAGAAGAATGCTGCCGTGAAAGGGTACGCGAGCACGGTGCTTACCACGGTCAGGGCGCGTACGGCCTTCTTAACTGTTTCTTTCATGAATACTGTGCTCCGGTATTGAATACTGGGGAATGCGGTGCCTTGTGTTGCGTTTCCGCGGCTGTCGGGTCGGAATATCGGGAGAGGCACCACGAAACCGGCGGACTCCTTTCGCAGGAAAAGGAGCCGCCGCCATGGTGTTTAGGCTACGCTGTGCTTCAGGCGCCACACGTTGTCCACCTTTTCCCACAGGTGGATCGGGCGGAATTTGTCGATAACGGCATCAAGGTGTTCCTTGGAGATGTCGATGTAACGGCAGAAATCTTCAAGGTGTTTGTTGGGGTATTCACCGTCGTACTTGTTGACCAGCGCCACCGCTTCTTCACGGGTAATGTGCTTGTTGCGAATCTCCATGGAGGCGTCACGGGTGGTTCTGCCCATACCGAACTTGATGTATCCCATATAATAATGGAAGCCATCGGTCTTGTCATCAAGGCTGGCGTACTTGGTATAGGTACCCTCGGACCGTTCTGTGTTGGTTTCGAATCCGGTGTTTTCCACGCAATAGTAGTAGTTTTCCTGCGGGATCCATTTTTTATAGAACGAGAACCAGTGCATTTCAGCGCCGAGCTTGTTCACCTGTTCGGGGTCCGGCGCTCGGTAGAATTCGGTGTTCTGCCTAGCAATCTCATCTTTTGTGAAGATGCCATTCTCAAGGCCGATGGAGACAAGGTTCTGAACGCCGCTGCCCTTGAAGTAGGTGTTGGTCCAGTCGGATATGTCTTCGTGGGATTTGTTTTTGGAATGCATGCTGCCACCGTATTCCAGATCGCCGTTCTCGCCGTAGAAGATGAGCGGGATGTTGAATCGGATGGCAATGTTGAAGACGAATGATTTCTGTCCGTACACAAATGGGTCGAAGTTGTCACCGTTGCACTCAAATGAAATTCTGGACAGCTTTCTGTGGAATATCCCGTTTGGGGTGAACTGAATGTTGTCAAACCCGGTATGAATCATGTTGTTGAAGTTTCTGAAGCCGATATCGGTGTACATGAACGGGGACCACGTAACCGTAAGGGGATTCATGCCGTAACGGTACTTGAGCATGTGGGCGACGAACCCGGAATCTTTGCCGCCGCTGGAGGGGACAAGACAGTCAAACTGACCGTTCTTGGAACGGTGCTTGTCCAGCAGTTCCACGAGCATCCGTTCGCGTTCGTTCCAGTCGAGGGTTTCTTTTTCCTCATGCCACTGACATGCGCTGCAAATCCCCTGATCATTGAATGTTATACGGGGACGCTGGTTGGACGTGACACACTTGGTGCAAAAAAACACGTCCTGCGGGATATTGCCGAGTTGTTTGTCTATGGTCGGTAGTTCAGGAAGAGGGGTATGAAAAAGCTTATCCATGATGATCTCCTGTTGCTCCTGCTAGGTGAGAAGACATTTAGACTGCAAGAAAATTCTGAAAGATGGCTTTGCCAGTATTGAAGCTCAGTTCGGGATGGAACTGGCATCCCCAAACATTATCACGGGATACGGTGCTGCAAAAGAGACTGTGCCCATAGCTGGAATACGAAAGGACATGCTCAGGTGACAAGGGCTTTGCCGCAAAGGAGTGCACAAAGTAGGCGTAGCTTTCCATCGTCAAGCCCTTGAATAGACCTTCATTCCAAGCCGTGGCTTCTTCCGTGGGGCACAAGAGCTTGCTCCAGCCGATGTGCGGCAGTTTGGAGCCGTCCGTAATGGGCAGCCGTTCGACTGAACCGGGTACAAGGTCCAGTCCTGTATGATCCCCGAATTCATCGCTTCGGGAAAAGAGCAATTGCATTCCAAGGCAGATGCCGAGCAGCGGTTTACCCGAGGTGACGAATGTTTTGATAGCCTCGTCCATGCCGTTGAGGGCAAGGCTCTGCATGGCATTTCCAAAGGCCCCAACGCCCGGTAGGATGACTTTATCGGCAGCGGCAAGATCCTCGGGGCGTGACGTCAGCACTGGATTGCCCCCCGCATCGGCTACCGCTCTTCGGATGTTGAAGATGTTGCCTATGCCGTAGTCTATGATGTGAACTGTGTTCATGATCGGTACTAAATGAGTCGGGTTTGGATGTTGTTGGCGAGCAGAAAATGTTTGATGTCGAGGATGCTGGTTGGACGGATTTTTTGCTTTAGAAATTCTGTTGACTTGCCCCGTTGGAGCGCAATGTAGGACGTATTTCCTTCCGATGCGTAGTTCTCGGAATCCACAACATTCTGCAATCGGTCATAATGCAGCATCGAGGCCAGCGAAATGGCATCCGCCATGCCCGTGGTGGCGGCATCAAGGAGATGTTCAAGTCGTCCCGCGCCGCCGCTGGCAATGACGGGAACCGGCAGGGAGGAAGCCAGCATATGTATGAGTTCCAGATCATAGCCGTTACCGGTTCCTTCCTGATCGACGCTGGTCAGTAGTATTTCTCCCGCCCCTCTGTCCACAGCTTCCTTCGCCCATTCCAGCGGTTCGCGGCTTGTGATGTCGCGGCCGTATGTGTGCATGCAGCGGTATCGATTGTCCACTTTTTTGGCCTCTATGTACACCACCACGCACTGGGAGCCGAACCGTTTGGCCACTTCGGAAATCAACCCCGGTTTTTCAAAGAGCGAGGTGTTTATGGCAACTTTGTCGGCACCAGAGCGCAGCAGATGGTAGGCATCGTCAAGGCTGCGGATGCCCCCGCCCACCGTGAGCGGGATGGAGATGTTGGAGGCTGTACGTGAAACGATCTCGTGCAGGTTGTTCCGCCCGTACAGGCTGGCCACACTGTCTATGTAGATAATTTCGTCGGCACCCTGTTCGCAGTACTTGGTGGCGAAGAACTCCGGTTTGCCAAGGACGCGTAACCCCTCAAGGTGGATGGACTTGATGAGGTTAGGGCCTTTTATGTCCAGCCTCGGTATGATTCGAATCGGGTTGGTTGTGCTCATGGTTGCGTGTTCTGGTTGAGTTTGTCGAAATAAATCTGCGCCATGACAAAGTCTTCTTCATAGTCGATATCCACGGCTTCCTCTCGTGTCACCATAACGACCGCCAGATTGCCGCTGAAGAGGGAGGGCGCTTCAATGGCGTGGCGTGCGGTCATGGCATACACGTTGCCGGTGGGCACGTATTCCGGCGTACTGTCTGCTGCTGGGTAGCGGAGCAGAAAGGTGTCCTGCGGGTCTACGGTACCCATAAAGCGGGAAGCCACATGCACGGCATCGGCGGAAAAAACCATGTCGCGGTTATCTTCAAGCAGTCGCTCTATGCAGCGGTCAATGGTTTCCACCCTAGTCAGCGGCGAGGTGGGCTGCATGAGCACAACATGCGTATACTTGTTGCCCTGCGCGGCAAAAAACTCCAGAGCATGGCGCAGCACATCCTGCGAATTGGCTGTGTCGCTCGCAAGGTGGTCCGGCCGCAGAAAGGGAGCCTGCGCCCCGGCATCCATGGCGGCACGGCGTATGGCCTCGGAATCAGTGGAAACAATGCAGTCCGTCAGCAGGCGAGATCGAGAGCAGGTTTCAATGATGTGCTGAATAAGAGGCCTGCCGCCAAGCGGTCTGATGTTTTTACCGGGCAGGCGCTTCGAGCCCCCCCTTGCGGGGATGACGCCGAGAATTCTGCATTGAGTGTTGTGGTGCTTCATGACTTGCGCAAGTGCTGGATGACAATGTCCCACAAAGGAATATCCGGTGCCTTGTCCGATTTGATGTACTCATAAATGAAGTTGTCGTAGGCATTCTTGCCGTGAGTCAGTGGCATGGGAAGGGTCCAGTCTGCCTTATTATTGAGGTCCAGTTGCAAGGGGTTTAGGAGGCGGATGTATTCATCGACCCATGGGTTCTGGCGCGGCCCCAGTTCTTCCATCGTCAGGACGATGAGGGGCTTATGGTACAATACGCAGAAGTTGATGGCTGTGGAGTAGTGCGTAATGCACCCCGCGCTGTCCCGTATGAGTTCACAGGTATTGCCGCTCAAGATCGTTCTGTTGCCATATGGATTGCCCGTTGACGTGTAGTCTGATCGCGGATGTGCGGCAATGACGACGTTTAGTCCGGTTTTTTCTTCAATATAGCGGAATGCAGCGTCTACCGCAGGGTAATATATCTCGCGTGTGGCCAGATTGATTTTGTGCCGCACATTGCAGTCTGGATGATTCGGGATGTCTTGGTCGATGAAAACAAGGTAGTTTCCGATGCTGCCTGTTTTGCCAGCTTTGAGATACGTGTCGTAATCGAATGTGTGTGCATGAATAGGGATACCTTTCACGGTACGGCCCGGATTGCCAGTAATGACAGTGTAGGTCGCACCGATTGTGGGCTTTCGGAAACGACTGAAAATTCGAAAAGCAGTGTTGGACAGATTCGATACGTTGATGTTTTTCAGTGCCATCTTCAATGAAGTCATGTTTCGTGGCATGGTGACACGCAGTGGCGATGTGGCATAATCTAAAATAGCTATGTCCCGTCCGTGTAGCAGGCCGAGAATGTGCTGCGTGGTGAACCCGCTCGGGAGGAAGTTGATGGCGATGGTATTCTTTGGTGCTCGTACGACAAGTTCTTTCAGCTGTTTCCGTGAGGTAATAAGCACTGTCTCCGCAACAGGTTTGCGGATATCATTAGGAAGTCCTTTAAAATACTCAGGAGTTATGAGCGCGGTTACGTCCCATGCCTGCACCGAGAAACCATTTTTTCTGAAGGTTTCAACTCCGAACCGCTGATAATCGCGCTCAGTAAAAATATTGGAATATAGTATGATGATGTTCTGCGGATTGTTCATGGACGTTTACTCTACACGTTGTAGATATCTATCTTGTAGCGCTTAAGGTTTTCCTGCCTACTGAACCATGCAATGCAGTCCTTAAGGCCGTCCTCCAACGTGTATGCGGAGCGGAAACCGGTGGCCGCCGCAATTTTGGAGCTGTCGCAGAGCAGGCGCATGACCTCGGATTTCTTGGGCCTGAATCGCTGCTCTTCTTCTTTGATGGTTGCCTTGGTGCCCATGAGGTCGTTGATGGTGCTGAACAGATCGAGAATTGAAATGTCTCTTCCGCTTCCGATGTTGAAGACTTCGCCGTTGCCCCCGTCGTACTCCGCAAGGGCGATGAATCCTCGACAAGTGTCGAGCACGTAGTTGAAGTCGCGGGTGGGGCGCGTGTCACCCAGGGCAATTTCAGTTTTTCCAGCAGCGAGTTGTATGATGATGTTAGGAATGACGGCCCGTGCCGATTGCCTGGGGCCGAAGGTGTTGAATGGACGGGCCGTAACAACTGGCAGGTCGAACGATGTGTGGAAGCTGTTGGCGATGGCGTCAGCTCCTATCTTGCTGGCGCTGTAAGGTGACTGCGCCTGAAGCGGGTGCTCTTCGGAAATGGGGACGCTCAATGCTGTTCCGTACACCTCGCTTGTGGATGTGTGGATGACCTTGGAGCAGCCCATGTCGAGGGCGGCTTGGCAGATGTTGAGCGTGCCGCGCACGTTGGTGTCCACGTAGCAGTCGGGAGCAACGTATGAAAAGGGAATGGCAATCAGCGCTGCAAGGTGAAATACTATATCGATATCCTTGCAGATATGTCGGCAGAAATGGGGGTCGCGGATGTCGCCAGTCACCACGTTCACGTTGCCGGGCAGGTCAATGGTGTCAAGCCATCCCCAGTCGTTGAAGGAGTTGTAGTAGCTGAGCGCTCGGACATTGGCGCCCATGCGGGCCAGGGTTTCTGTGAGGTGCGAGCCGATGAAGCCGTCCGCGCCGGTAACGAGGATGTTCTTGGACTGTATGGTCATGCTCTAGCTCTTCAAGGTCATGCAAAAGTTAGAAACGTATTCGGCTTCGGCCCGCTGAAAGTCATCCAGTCTGCCAATATCGAGCCAGTATTCCCTAAGGGGGAAACAGGCGGTCATCCGGTTGTCTGCAATAAGCATCTTGAACAGATCGGGCATGTCGAAGAAGCCGCCCTTGGGGATCATGGCGAGCACGTCGGGGTTGAGCACGTAAATGCCAGCATTGACAAAAAAGTTGTGCATGGGCTTTTCATCTATGGCTGTCAGACGTTCGCCGTCGGTGTGCACAACGCCAAAGGGAATTTGCAGTTCATATTCGCGTACGCACATGGTGGCCAGAGAATTTTTCTGGGTGTGGAAATCTATAAGCTGTTTGAAGTTGGTTTTTGTGAGCAGGTCTCCGTTCATCACGAAGAAAGGGGTTTCCGGAGTTTCCGGGAGCAGGCTGAGAGCTCCGGCCGTGCCCATGCGCTGGCTTTCATGGACGTACTGGATATGGCTATTCCATCTACTGCCGTCACCAAAGTGGTTTTTTATTATATCAGCCATATAGTTGACGCACATGGTGAACCGGCGAAACCCGTGGGCGATAAAATTCTCTAGTATGGTTTCCAGTATCGGCTTTCCCCCAATGTTCAGCATGGGCTTCGGGCAGTTTTCTGTGAGCGGGCGAAGACGCGTGCCGAGGCCGCCGGCCATGAGAACAACCATATTGTCCTGTTCGGGAACCGATGTCAGTTCTTTTAGGCTGCGCAAGCCGACAAGTCGACCGGCATCGTCCACAAGCGGAATATGGAGGATGTCATGGCTGTGCATCATTGCCAGAACTGAAGCGTTGTTGTCTGTTTCGCGTGCAGTCATGGGGGTGGAGCACATCACCCGGCTGACAGGAGTGTCAAGCGGAAGCTGTTCCAGCAGGGTCCTGCGGATGTCGCCATCCGTAATTGTGCCGACTAGGTGTTCCTGTTCGTCCACAACCAACGCAATCTGCAGTGCGCTTTCATCGATGAGGCGAATGGCATCGATGAGCGGGGCTGCTTGTCGTATCAGACCTTGTCTCCATTTTTTCATAAATGGCGTCCGTTTGGCTGCATAAGCCGGTTGCTGAGTGCTGATTACTACTAAGTCAAGGCTGCCTGTGCTTAAGGGCCTAGGCTAATATTCTTGAATGAGGGCTTCCGAGGGATAGTCTTGCTTTGCCCGCTTCCCAAGCCACTCCCAGTAGCACATAGGCGATACTCCATTACCCGGCCGTTTCACGGTCAGGTTTTCTTCCGTGAACAGCTCGCCAGCGGCTATATCCCGTGCGGCTACAAGGCTTTTGCGGGCAATGGCCATGTTACCCAGTTCGCTGGGTTGGGGCTTTTTTTCTCCGGTGCCCAGAGCGCGTTCCACAATGCGGATGGATCGGACCATTTCTGCAAGTTCCTGCGGTTCCAGCGAGGCTTTGTGGTCGGGACCGGGTAGATTTTTATCCAACGTGAAATGCTTTTCAATCAGCACGGCACCGCGTGCGGTGGCGGCAACGGGAATGGTGATGCCGGGGGTGTGGTCGGAATAGCCCACGGGAATGCCGAACATGTCCTTCAGGGTATCCATGCCGCGCAGGTTCACATCTTCGTAAGGTGTGGGGTACTGCGTGGTGCAGTGCAGAATGACAACGCGGTCGCTGAGCAGGCGCTTGCCTTGTTCCGAGGCATAGGCTGCGGCAAAGTCGCCTTTTGCAGGCGTGTCAGCCGGCTCCATCATGCCGAATGCCAGTACGCCGAGGGCGGTTTCGACTTCAGCCGGGGTGGCCATGCCCGTGGAGAGGATGACCGGCAAGCCGGTTCTGGCCACCTTGAGGACCAGAGGCCCGTTAGTCAGTTCGCCTGACGGAATTTTCATACGCTGCACGCCAAGGTTCATCAGCAGGTCCACGCTGTCGAGGTCGAACGGGGTGGACATGAACTCTATGCCCACGTCTCGGCAGTGTTGCAGCAAGGCATCGTGGTCCGCAACGGAGAGTTCCAGCTTTTTCAGCATATCAAGCTGGGATTCGGCGGCATCCGTGGTTTCCTTCTGGTAGGCTGCCTTGGAAGCACCGGCAGAGGCAATGCTTGAAGCCTTGAAGGTCTGGAACTTGACGGCATCCGCACCGGCTGCTTTGGCCGCATCGATGAGTTTGCGGGCAAGGTCGAGGGAGCCGTTATGGTTCACGCCCGCTTCGGCAATGATGTACACCGGGTTCATTGCACGTCTCCATCAAGGGCAAAAAAGTGTTTTCTGACAAGGGAGGCCGTGTCCGTGAGCGATTCCAGCACCGTGACAATGCGTTCTGCCGTTCTTCCATCGCCGTAGGGATTGGAAACGGCGGAGCAGTCGGTTGCAATGGCGGTGTTCAGGGCTGCCAGTATGGCGTCCTTTTCCGGAGCGCAGTCTATGACGGAGGCGGCACGAAGCCTCCCTTTCTGCCGGTCGCCGATGTTCACGGTCGGCACATGCAGGCTGGGGGCCTCGTACAGTCCGCTTGACGAGTTGCCCACCACCACGGCGGCATGACGCATGGCACTGAGATAGCGCAGCTGGCCGAGCGAGGTGTGCGCGCTGACATGCGGGCGGTGTTCGGCATAGGCGCGTATGTGCTCCATGATTTCCCGTCCGCCTGTATCGGCATTGGGCATGGTGAAGACCACGCTGCATTCACCGCTGCTGGCGCAGAAGGCATCCAGCGCGCCGAAAAGGCTGTGCAACTGCCCGGTTGCGGATGCGCTGCTCAGGGTTTCCGGATGATAGGTGACCAGCAGCATGCGCGGAGCAAGGCGTATGCCGAGCGATGCTGCGAGCGCTTCGCGGGAAAGCATGTCCTGTTCCAGAATGGTGTCTATTCCCGGACTGCCTACGTTGAAGATGTGTTCCGGGTTTTCTCCCATCTGGCGGACGCGCAGGGCAGCGTGGGCGTTGCTGACAAAGTGCAGGTGGGACATCTTGGTGATGGCGTGGCGGATGCCTTCATCGAACGCGCCTTCCGTGGAATCGCCCCCGCACAGGTGGGCAACGGGGATGCGGGCGATAAGGGCCGCCTGCACGGCGGAGAGAATTTCGAACCGGTCGCCGAGCACAAGGACAAGGTCCGGGGCAAGACGGGCCAGGGCGTCCGCAAAGCCTATGACGCCCAGGCCCATGGATTTTGTAATGCCGACGGGGGTGTCGCTGGAGAGTAGCATCTCAACCCGCTCGTCAATGGTAAAGCCGTCGTCGAGGATGGACTGTGCGGTATGGCCGAATTCCTGCGACAGGTGCATGCCTGTGGCAATGACCTGCAATGCGAGCGAACCGCTTTGGGCGATGCGCCGCATGACCGGGCGCAGCAGGCCGTATTCGGCCCTTGTTCCCGTAACCACACATATCCTGCGCATGGCGTTACCCTGCCAGTCCTGCCCCGCTGGGGATGTTTATGAGGCGCGCTTCAAGATCTTCCGCAACGGAAAGGTCCATCCGGGGGGCTCCCGCATACATGGGCAGCCTGTTCATGAGCCGCCATGCGGGACGGGTCATGAAGCCCGCAGCGTTGGTCTTTTCCAGTATGTCTTCGCGCAGAGCCATGTCTGCCTTGTCCAGCAGGATGGCATTAAGCCAGTAGTTGCTTACGGAATCGGCAGGTTCTGCAGCAAAGGAGACGCCATCCACTCCGGCAAACGCCTTGATGTAGCGCTCCGCAAGGGTGCGCTTCTTCTGCAGGAATCCGGGCAACTGCTCCATCTGGGCGCAGCCCAGGGCCGCGTTCAGGTTGGGCATGCGGTAATTGAACCCGACCATGTCGTGCACGTATTCCCATTTATGGGGCAGCTTGGCCGTGGTGGTGATATGCTTGGCAAGGTCGCCCAGCGCGTCATCGTCGGTAAGAATGGCTCCGCCGCCGCCGGTGGTGATGGTCTTGTTGCCGTTGAAGCTGAGGATACCAAGCTTGCCGAACAGGCCGGTATGCTTGCCCTTGTAGAAAGAGCCCAGCGATTCTGCCGAGTCCTCCACCATGACGATGCCCCACTTTTCGCACACGGCGCACAGTTCATCCAGCCGTACAGGATGACCGAAGGTGTGCATGGGCACAATGGCTGCGATGCGGCGTCCGGTCTGCCTGTTGTAGGTGGCGTTGCCCCGGCGTTCTGCCACTGCGTCCAGATGCGCGGCGAGCTTGTCCGGGTCCATACCCAGAGTGGCATATTCGCTGTCCGCAAAGTGGGGTACCGCGCCGATGTATGCAGCGGCAGCGGCAGTGGCGGCAAAGGTGAGCGCGGGCATGATGACTTCCGTATCACGCTCCACGCCTGCCAGCAGCAGAGCCACATGCAGGGCGGCGGTGCCGTTGGCAACGGCAATGGCGCGCTTGGCCCCGGTGTATTCCTGCAGGCGCACCTCGAAGTCATTGACGTATTTACCTGCGGTGGAGACCCATCCTGTATCAATGGTCTCCTTCACGTAGGTCCATTCGTTGCCTGCGAAGGTGGGTTCATGCAACGACAAAAGAGTGCTGCACTGGTTTGTGGCGTTATGAAGTGCCTGAATGATGGTTTTCACGACTCCAAAGGCCATAGGTATCTCCATTACTCTCTGTCGCTTCGTTTGAAAACAAGTAACGAGTTCGGAGCGTTGGGGCCTGCAGGGCGCCTCGCCTCGCAGAGATAATAGCCTTCACGGTTGAACTCCCACTCCCAGAATCGTGGATATGAGTGCTCAGTTTCATAGAAATAAAGAATGACATAGGTTTTTGAGACGCGACAGAGATGCTTGATCAGCGGGAAAGAAGGGTGGACAAGTTCTACTGTAGCGCCATGTGAGAATATGGTTTCAATAGATTTTTCCGGCTGCTCGGTGAGGTATTTCTGAAATGTTGCAACAGTGTAATGTACCTGCTGTGCAAGTTCAGGAAACACTTTATGCATATGCTCATATGCGGCTTGCGAAATGTCCACGCCGTGCAGATTGGAGTATCCCTTTTCCCTTAGTGCATTCAAAATGCGACCGCTGTTGCAACCAAGGTCGAGAATCGGCGCCGACATGTCCGGAGTGGTAGATGTCACGGCATCTACAAGCGCTGTTGCACCGGGCGTCATCTCCACAAAGTGGCTCGGGTCCCGCTGGTTTCCGATGGCAGCATCGCGCCACTGCTCCGCATCAATGAGGCGCGGCCAGAACCAGACGACTTTCATGAACAGTCGGCGCAGCTTCGTGGAATACTGGGCCTGAAAGGAGTCGTCGTTGATAATCCGGCTCCACAGCCACGGCAATTGAAGAAAGGTGTTCTTGAAGCGGGCGAAAAAGCGCCTGCGCAGAGAATACTGTGAGTGATTTTTGTGCATGTTATCGGTCTCCGGAGGAATCTGGTAAGTCGTTTTCAGCACCCAGGCTGGCGCGATAGTGGGGTAGCACTTCGGCGGGTGTTCCGTCCATTACAATCCGTCCGCCTTCCAGCCACACCACCTTGTCGCACTGTTCTACTGTGGAAAGGCGGTGGGCGATGATGAGCATGGTCAGAGACCCTGCCAGATTTTTAACAGTGTTTTTTATGGTGTTTTCGCTCTGCTGGTCGAGCGCGCTGGTCGCTTCGTCCAGAATAAGCAACTGGGGGTTGCGGTACAGGGCGCGCGCAATGGCCACACGCTGCCGTTGGCCGCCAGAAAGTTTGCCTGCCCGTTCTCCCAGAGGCTGTTCCATGCCGCCGGGAAGCTGTTCAATGAGGCTGTCCAGCGCGGCCATTTTGCAGCAGTGCAGAAGGTGCCCCTTGTCAATACGGTCGGCAGGAACCCCGAAGGTCACATTTTCCAAGATGCTGCCGTCCGTAAAGAATGGAGTCTGCCCCACATAACCAACGCTGGCTATCCAGTTGTTGCGCAGTTGCGGTGTCAGTGGTTGCCCGTCTATGGAAATAGAGCCTGCTGTAGGAGAAAGCAGGCCGATGACAAGGTCGGCCAGGGTGCTTTTTCCGGAGCCGGAACGTCCAACAAGGCCTACGGTCGTGCCCGCTTCAATGGAGACGTTCACAGAGTGCAACGCGTTGCTATCGGCCGTGCCGTATCTGAAGTCCAGACCAGCGATGGTGATGCCTTTTTTCAAGGGGAGGGGAGTGGCCTCTTCTGCAGAGAACGTGCTGTCCGGCATGGCGAGAATGGCATCCAGAACGGCATCGGCTTTGGGCAGGTTGTCTCTCAGAGTGGTCAGGCTGTTCACTATTCTGTTGAAGGCGGGAATGGCGCGCCACGCCACCACGCCCAGCATGGCCAGTTTGCCGGAAATGACGGATGAGGAGACGTTTTCATTCATGGCCAAGGTTCCCGCCACGGCCAGACACAACAGCATGAAGCCGACGGTTTCAAACGCCCACGAGGGTATGCGGGTGAGTAGCAGAATGCGGGCCTGCGCATTGGCGGCGCGTGTCACATCCTTCTGATACTGCTCAAAAAAATAATTTTGCTTGGAAGAGATGAGAATGTCCTTGATGCCCTGCGTAATGTCGGATGTCTGCTTGTTGACCCGTTGTTCCGACGAGGCAGCAGTTCGCGCTTCTTTGTCTACCCTGGGCCTGAGCAGGAGGAATATGCTTCCTGCCAGCAGGCCGAACGTGACGATGGCAACCAGTGTGACGAGCGGGGCGGCATACAGCAGGGCTAGTCCCAGCATGACCACCAGCATTATATCGTTTACTGCCAGCATCCCCATGTACCAGACAACCGACATGAACCGCCGCCATGTTCCGGCCGTCACGAGGTCTGCGGAGTGGTGGCCCACGTGCCATTCATAGTCGTGGCACAGGTAGTTTTTCATCAGCAGGTCGCCGAAATGGGTGTCGAGTTTGCACGCCAGACGGGAGTATGCATAGGTAACGCCTGCTGAGCACAGGTTCTTGAGCAGCAGCAGGGCGGAAGCTGCCCCCGCAAGGGTGAGCAGGGTGTTCTTGGGAGAGTTGAAAAGCTCTCCCGGTATCTGCTGGAGAACCGAGGCAAGCTTGGGAGAGCGCATGACGATATCCGGGTCGCTGATGGCGGAGACGAACACCGCGATGATTCCCATGGTTCCCGTTTCCAAAATCGATGTGAACAGGATGCCTGCCGTAATTAATACGAGGTTCCTCTTCAGCCGAAACGGCATAACGGTTAGGGATTTTGAGAAAAAGTTTTCCCGGGTGGGGGACATGCGTTCTCTTCCTTCCATGTGCATTGCTATATTGTTAAGAAAAACTGTACAAAAGTCAACAGGGAAGTGGCGGCGTCTTGAGCTGGGCAGAGAGCCCTTGGCCCGGCGCCGTATACGCCTGACGGCCTGCAATCAATGGGGTTGCGCTTCTTATGAAAAATGGTTACTGTTAACCAGTGGAAAAACCTATTGAGGAGAAAGAGCATGCCCCCCCAGACACGTATGACCAAACAGCGCCGGGTTATTCTGGAAGAGCTGCGCCGGGTTACCACGCACCCCACAGCGGATGAAGTGTATGACATGGTCCGCCAGCGGCTTCCGCGGATAAGCCTTGGAACCATATACCGCAATCTGGACGTGCTTGCCGAGAGCGGAGAAATACTCAAACTTGAAAGCGCTGGCAACCAGAAGCGGTTTGACGGAAACATCATGCCCCATGCCCATATCCGCTGCACCCGGTGCGGCAGGCTGGGAGACGTGATGAACGTGCCCGCCAGAATTCCTGCGGGCGGTGCCGAGGCGGAAGGGTTTTTTATCACCGGAGCCCGGGTGGAATTTGAAGGAGTGTGCAACGCCTGCGAGGTGACAAACTAGTTTTGCCCGCACGTGGCGGCGCGTCTATGATGCGCGGTTCCGAAACATCTTTTTTGCCGCGCGCCGGAAGTCCGCTTCCGGCGCGCGATTTTTTAGCGGCTGCCGTTCGGGTTTCCGCGCAGCACATCGAAAAGATATTTCAGCCTGCGCATCCGTTCTGCCTCGGATTCGTTGCTCTCCGTGCGCTTGCGCCATGCTGGCGACTGCTCGGCGAGTACCTCTGCCAGCCGCCAGCGGTGGGTGAACGCCTGCCCGGAAAGCTCTTCCACTGCCTGAATCTCTTCGGGGGTCAGGTAGTTGTGGTCGATCATCTGCACGCCTTCTGCGGTGATGCGGATGGGGTCCATCTCCGCAAGCTGCATGATGGGCTTAATCCGTTCCTGTGCGTCGGGCAGCCGGGTGCGCAGGGCATCGCGGAACTGAGCCGCATCGGCGAAGCGTTCCATGTATAGGTCTTCCAGACGTTCCCGCACGGTGGGGTCTTCTGCCGTCATGTCAATGACGCGCTCCCATGCGGCAGGAGTCAGCTCGTAGTGCACCGGGCGGTATGTCTTCTGCCCGAACACGTTTTGCAGGAAAAACAGTGAGATGAAGCAGATGGCCGTGGCGCATACCGGGGTGGTTATCCAGCTGGAAGCGATGCCGCCCAGCGTGCGCCAGCGAATGCCACCGCCGCCTTTGAGCAGTCCTATGCCGATAACGGCCCCCACTATGGCCTGTGAACTGGAAACCGGTACCAGCGGAATGGCGGGCAGGCCCACAGCACGCAGGGCGTTGGAAAGTTCCTGCGAGGAAAAGACGAACAGTACCAGCGAGTGGGCTGTAACTACCACAAAGGCCCCCACGGGGGTAAGCCGCACGATTCCGGAGCCCACCGTCATCATCACGCGTCTGGAGTAGGTGAACACACCTGCGGCAATGGCCACGCCGCCGAGAAAAAAGAGCTGCTGCGCCGGGGTGAGGGTGAGTCTGCCGAACAGGGTTATGTCGTGAAACGGGGCCACGGGCACGAATACGCCCATGACGTTGGCGATATTGTTCGCGCCCAGTGCATAGGAGCCGAAGGCCCCGGCAAGAATGAGGCCCCAGCGGGTCATGGTGTCCTGCGTGAGGATATGTATGGATGTGCCCCGTATGACCCGCGCGATGGGAACATACATGGCCACGGCGAAAAACGCCGCCAGCACGGGGCATGCCACCCATGTCATGACGATTTTGGAGAGCGATTCCGGGTCGGTGAGCGAGCCGGAAAACAGGTTCCAGCCGATGATGGCTCCCACGATGGCCTGTGACGTGGAAACAGGATAGCGCGCCACGGTCATCATATAGACGGTGACGGCGGCGGAAAAGGCCACCATGAAGGCCCCGGCCAGCGCGTTGACCGCTCCCAGCTGGCCCAGCGTGTGAGAGGCCCCGGAACCGCCCGCCACTGCGCCCAGAATGACGAAGACGGAGCAGATGACCGCTGCAGTACGAAAGCGCACCATGCGCGAGGCCACAGCCGTGCCGAACACGTTGGAGGCATCGTTTGCGCCGAGTGACCAGCCCAGAAACAGGCCGCTGGAAAGAAAGAGGGGGAGCATGGGCGTTCCTCTGCGCTACAGCATGCGCTTGATGGCGTAGATACTCAGGCGGTCTGCCACGTCCTCGGCCTTGTCCGAGATGAGCGCGATGCGGCGGATAAAGTCCTTGAGCTGGCTTTTGTGGCACAGAGTCAGGTCATCGCGACGGTACAGGGCCATCATCATGCGGATAGACACCTTGTCGCACTCCGCCTCCCAGTAAGAGACCTTATGGATGTGGTCGCGCAGTTCGGGGCTGGAGCGGAAAAAAGCCCGGGCTGACCGGACAATGGCTTCCACCGATTCCATGGACTGTTCGGCAAGTTCCTTCAGGTCCTTGTGCATTTCTTCCGGGATGTCGGGCAGTTCTATTTTGAATTGCCACAGCATGGCCTTGCAGGAATCCAGCAGGGTGTCCATGCGTTCCAGCAGTTGCAGCACATCGCTGCGCGATTCGGGGATAAGGGTTTTGAGGTACAGTTTTTCCTCAATACTCCGCCGTTTTTCGTCTCCACGGTGCTCCACGGTGGTTATCTGTTCCAGCTTTTCGTCAAAGGCCTCTTCGTTTTCAAGAAGATAGAGCGTTACGCCCTGCCTGAAGAGCAGGCCAGCCTCGCTGACCTGATTGAGGAATTCGTCCAGCTGCTTCTGCAGTCCGACCTGAATTTTGAGGATGCCGAAACCCATGTTTTCTCCGTGGAGCCGGTGTGGTTAACAGGTAGTTTACAGGTGGCAATGACGATGCAGTTTTACTTTACCGTGGCTTTGGCGCATGGGTATGTCGCGCTTGCCCTGAATGTGTGCGGCGTGCATACCCTTGTCGTGTGCAAACGGTCTGCGGAAAAGGCTTGTCCATAGCTCAACAATGATAACAGTTCGGACGGGCATTGTTAAGATTGTGTTACAGCGGTTGCATCGGTTACGGCTATAACGCGGTATCGGGGCGGTCGTCCAGCCGAGCCTAGCTTACGGAACATTTTGCTGGAAAAAAAAAGCGACTGTTGGCAGTATTATGAAGTCTGACACTGCGAAATAACGGATAACACGAGAGGGCTGACAGTCCATGCAGGAATTCCCGGCGACCATACTCACCATAGACGACGACCTTAATGTCCGGGAAAATATTGTCGCCTACCTTGAGGACAGCGGCTTCCGCGTCTGTCAGGCGGAAAACGGAGCCCTGGGGCTGGAGGTTTTCCGCGCAGAGGGGCCGGACCTTGTTCTGGTGGACCTGCGCATGCCTGTTATGGACGGCATGGAGGTGGTGCGCAGGCTTAAGGTGGAATCGCCCATGACGCCAGTGATTGTGGTTTCCGGTGTGGGCGTGCTGGAAGAGGCGGTGGAAGCCCTGCGGTTAGGCGCGTGGGATTTTGTGACCAAGCCCATTTCTGACATGATGGTGCTGGAGCACGCCGTATCCAAGGCGCTTGAACGGGCGCGTCTGCTGGAAGAGCGCAATCGGTATCAGGAACGGCTGGAGCGCGAGGTTTCCATGCGCACCAGCGAACTGCGCAACGCCAACGCGCGTCTGCTGGAAGTGCAGGCACTGTTGCAGGAAAAGAACCAGTTCCTTGAAATTCTTATCGAATCCATGCCCAATCCGGTGTTTTACAAGGACCTTGGCGGTATGTACCTTGGCTGCAACAAGGTGTTCAGCGATATGCTGGGTGTGCGACGTGAGGACATTGTGGGACAGTCTTCCCAGCGGCTTTTGCCTTCCGAGGTTTCCTGTCAGGCGGACGTTTACGCTCCCGGAGGCAAGATACACTGCGAAATGGAACTGCAGACATCTTCCGGGGCGCGCCATAATTTTGTGCTCTACAAGAGTGTGTTCTACGACCGGGACGGCAAGCCTTCCGGCGAGGTGGGCACTTTTCATGACATTACGGAGCTGAAGCGCAAAGAAGCCCAGATTACCTATCAGGCGCACCACGATGAACTGACCGGGCTGCCCAACCGCCTTAAGCTGAAGCAGGAAATTGCCGTTCTCATACAGGCGCACTCCGCCAGAGGCGGCAGGTTTGCGGTGCTGTTCCTTGATCTGGACAACTTCAAGACCGTGAACGACAGTTTGGGGCACCAACTGGGCGACAAGCTGCTCAAGGAAACCGCAGAGCGGCTGCACGCCCTTATGGGTGAGCGTGGCATAGTGGCGCGCTTGGGCGGAGACGAGTATGTGCTTGTGATGCCGGAGATCAGCGAGGAACAAGAGATAGACCGGCAGGCGGAGGTGGTGCTGGCGGCGTTCCGCCGACCCTTCATGATAGATGGGCACGAACTGTACATGAGCACCAGCGTGGGAGCCACCAGCTACCCGGAGGACGGGGAAGACCCGGATACCCTCATCAAGAACGCGGACATAGCCATGTACCGGGCTAAGGCCCGCGAACGGTCCAGTTGGCGGCGGTTCGATTTTTCCATGGTGGAGCAGGTGACTCGCCGGCTTGCCATGGAAAAGAATATTCGCAAGGGGCTGGAAAACGGGGAATTTGTTCCCTACTACCAGCCGCGCGTGGATATCCGCACCGGCAGGGTGGTGGGCATGGAGGCACTGGTCCGCTGGCTCAAGCCGGACGGAACCGTGGGCAACCCGGCAGACTTCATACCTGTTGCGGAAGATACGGGGCTGATCGTACAGCTTGGCGAGCGGGTGCTGCGCGATGCCTGTGAGCAGGCGCGCCGGTGGCATCTTTCCGGTCTGCCCGGCCTGCGGGTTGCGGTGAATATTTCTGCCCACCAGTTCAGGGCAAACCTTGCGGAACTGGTCTTCGCGGTGCTGGAAGACTCCGGGCTGGACCCGGAACTGCTGGAACTGGAGATTACGGAATCCACCATGATGAGCGATCTGGGGCAGACCGTATCGCTACTGGAGCAACTGGCTCGGCGCGGTATCCACACCGCCATTGACGACTTCGGCACCGGGCATTCTTCGCTGTATTATCTCAAGACGTTCCACATAAACACGCTGAAAATAGACCGTTCCTTCGTGCGTGACATATTGAACGACGAGAACGATGCCAACATTGTTTCTACGGTCATCACCATGGCGCAGAACCTTTCGCTTCAGGTGGTGGCGGAAGGTGTGGAGACTGCGGAGCAGCTGGACTTTCTGCGCCGCCACGGCTGCCCCGAGGTGCAGGGCTATTACTATGCCCGCCCGCTGCCCGTGGCAGAGTTTGAGGCGTACGTACGTAAAACCAACGGTTGGTAGGGCACAGACCTACCCAGCCAGTCCGCACAAGACCAGAAATGTGCGGGCACGGGGTGAAAGTTCGGGCAGGGCGGCTGCCGCGCAACGGGCTAGGTGGGCATCATCCGCCGCCTGAACGCTGCGGTTCACCCGTGCCAGTTCGCCGCCGGTAATCTTCATCTCCATCTTCATATGATTGCCCCACACGTGGCCCCAGCCAGCCTCGGTGCGCGGTGCGGCGCGTCCTGCGTCCTGCCTGTGCACCACGGTGACGCGCCCGTCGTACAGCACGGAACCTCCGGCAAGCCAGACCTGAATGTCGTGTTCAAGGTCGTCTACCTGTGACGGGGTGAAACGCACGTCAAACCCCGGCACGTTCAGCCGCTCGCAGGCTGCGCGGTTGAACAGGTGGCAGCACCCCATGACCGAGAGGCAGGGGCGGCGGTAGGTGAACTGTTGCAGGTCCATGAACAGGGGCGCGTTGTTGGTGAAGCGGATGAGGTTGGTGTCTGTCTGCGAAAAGAAACGCGCCACGTACTGGATGGTGGGTATGCGGCCGGGGTTCACCACACGCGGGCCGATGACCGTGGCATCCGGGTGCTCTGCGGCATCCTGCAGGAAGCAGCGCAGCCAGTTTTGGGGGAGATAGACATCATCATCCAGAAAGGCCGTGTAGTCCGAGCGGCGGGAAGATTCCAACTGCCACAGCCAGTTACGTGCGGCGGGTGCGCCGATGTTCACGGGCAACTGGATGACCTCCACTGCGCGGCCCTGCGCCACGCCTGCCACGGCGGCGGAAAATTCCTCGGGGCTGAAGGCGGTGGAACCGTTGTTCAGCAAGGCGATGTGGGCATCGCCTATCTCGCTGAGCAGCAGGCTGCGCAGGGTGTCCATGGTCACATCCAGCTTGTTCCATGTGTAGAAGAGCACACTGGTGCGCACAGTCTCTGGCAGCGGGGGAGGTGCAGGCGTTTCCAGTTCGTGCAGGCGCAGCAGCAGGTGGGTCTGCACGGGCAGGGCATCCAGCGAGCGCAGCAACAGGCCGCGCGCGGATGCGGCATCACCCGCAGCCGCCGCCCGTTCCGCCTTGAGATTCAGCGTAAGGGGGTTGATCAGGGCGCGGGAAAGCAGCCCCTTGCACAGGGGAGTATCCTGTGCCGCCATGGCTCCGTAGGCATAAAGGCCGCAGACCAGCGGGCCGTATTCGGAAGCGGCCATGGCGCAGGCGGCTTCCGCGAACATGTCCGCATTGCCCAGTTCCCAGAGCTTGATGACGCAGGCGTGCCGCAGGCAGGGAGATTCGTGTGACAGGGCGGTGTGCAGCAGTCGTTCCTCTTCCTGTTTCCACTCCTCGGCCTGTTCCAGTGCCTCGCCCACAAACATGTCTTCGCTGTCTTCCAGCGCCTTGTTGCAGGCCCCCAGCCACGCTGTGAATATCTCCGAGGCGGGGGCGGCATTTGCCAACTGGTTCACCACGCCGCGCAGCACCCTGTCGAAAGGGTTGAGCAGCAGGGCCTGCCGGAGCAGCCCGGCCGCCAGCTTCAACCTTCTGTGCCGGTCCTGCGGCGGCAGCGGATCCATGTTCTTGAGGAGCTGTTCTCCGAAAAACATGGCCAGTCCCGGCTCGGTGTATCCGTTCATGCGGTGGCTGCGCATGTAAAAGTCAAAGACGGCGTCGTGCATGCGTGTCTATCCTTCCGTTTGGGCAGGGCGTTTTTCTCTTTCACTATACCAAAAGCCGGACGGAAGCCAGCGCGCCGCCTGCCTCCGGGGCGGTTGTCTCTCCGCACGCCGCATAGGGTGCTCTTGACGCTGCGCCCCGCGACTCCTAGAGTCGGCGCATGCTGCTCTATATCCATGTTCCCTTCTGCCGAAGCAAGTGCGGGTACTGCGCCTTTCATTCCGAAGTCCCCCGGGGTGACGCCGTGCAGGTGTATCTGGACGCACTGCTGCGCGAAATAGCCCTGTGGGGCGACCGGCTGGGCAGGGTGCCCGTGAGTACGGTGTTCTTCGGGGGCGGGACGCCTTCCATGCTGCCGCACCGCGCCGTTGCCACCGTGCTGGACCGCATCCGCAAGGCCTTTGCCGTGGAGCGCGCCGCGGAAATAAGTCTGGAGGCCAACCCGGAGTCCGTGGGAACCATGGACACCCTGAGCGGCCTGCTGGAGGCTGGGGTAAACCGCCTGAGCATGGGTTTTCAGAGTATGGACCCTGCCACGCTGAAGCTGCTGGGGCGCCCGCACAGCGCGCGGGACGCGGTGCGCGTGTTTGAACTGGCGAGGACACTCGGGTTCGGCAACATAAATCTGGATTTCATATGGGGGCTGCCCAACCAGAGGCTCAAGCTGTGGCTTGAAGACCTGCGCGCCATAGTCAAGCTGGGGCCGGAGCACCTTTCCTGCTACGGGCTGACCGTGGAGGAGGAAACCCCCCTTGAGCGGGACGTGCGTGCAGGCAGGATTTCCCTGCCGGACGACGGGGAACAGGGGAAGATGTTCATCTACGGGGCGGAGTATCTGGAATCGCAGGGGTACCTGCATTACGAGATTTCCAACTTTGCCCGTATGGGATTTCAGTGCCGCCACAACACGGGCTACTGGGAGGGGGCGGAATATCTGGGCTTCGGTCCTGCGGCGGTTTCCACCCTTATGGGCAGGCGATGGACCAATCCCTGCGACCTTGCGGCCTACGCAGGCGCGGTGCGCACTGGCACGGTGGGACATGAAGCGGAAGTCCTGAGCCTGCACGAACGGGTACAGGAGTTGGTTATGCTGCGGTTGCGCACCACAAGGGGGCTGCGGGTAAAGGCCTACCGCGAGCTTACCGGGCGGGATTTCATAAAGGACAACAAGTCGCTCATTCACGCATTGCACAGGAACCGTCTGGTCCGGCTGCGCAACGGCTATCTGAGCCTCACCCGCAACGGGCTGCTGGTTTCCAACGCCATACTGGAGCGGTTTTTCAGCGAAATGGAAACACGCCTTGCCGGGCAGGCATCCGGTGCACCCGCAGGGCAGGGCACACCATGAGAAGCGGCAGCCTGCGGTGGAACGCCCTCTTTCTTTCCGGTTTCCTGTTTCTGGTGCTGTTTCTGGCAAGCCTTATCAGCATGACCTTCCTGGGCGGAGACAGGGAGCGCATCTTTGAGACGGCGCGGCACCGGCTGGAGAGCCACGTGTGGTTTCTGGCGGAATACACCGAACGCCTGCTCGATGTGGTGAACGGCCGTTTTGCGCACCTTTCGCGGGATATTGTTGCGCATGGCGGACTTGCCGGGCACAGCGGGGCCGGAACGGAAAGCGGCACGGAAAGCGGGACGGGTGACAGGTCTGACGGCAGACATGGCAGTGGAGCTGGCTTGTGGTCCGATGAACGGCTGGCAGACGAAGTGCAGCAGACTTTTGCCTTTTTGCCCGAACTGGCGAACATGGTGATACTGGATGCCGGGGGCAACGTGCGCTACGCCATGCGCCCGGGCAGGGTGCCGCTTATTGTATCCCGTAACGCTGCCGGGTTCGCAGCGCACAGGGACAGCCATGAACTTTCGCGGTTTTCGGCTTTTCCGCCGGAAGGGGGGCAGCCCGGGCAGTTGTTTCTCAGCTGGCGGCTGGGGAAGGCTGACGGTGAATTTCTGGGGATACTGCTGGCGGAAATTTCTCCCGTTGCCCTGTATGAGCGCTTCCGTGCGGCGCATGTGCAGCGTCCGGATGCCATGCTTCTGCTGGACAGGACCAGCCGGACCATAGGAGCGTGGCGGCACCCGGAAGGCGATGCGGCGGCACTGTTTGACGGGGTGGGCAGGGTTGCCGTGGCACCGGGAGGCATGACACAGGTGCGCGGAAAGACGGGATTCGCCCTTGTGTACGGCATGCCGCGGTATCCGCTGCGGGTGGCGGCTGCCTATGAACTTGCCGGCCTGCTTGATGAGTGGGAACGCCGCCGTAACTGGCTCATCGGCATGGTCATGGTCTTCAGTGCTCTGGGGTTGTGGATTACGTACATCCTCTACCGGCAGCGGCAGATGCTCAGTACCACCCGCGCGGCCCTTTCTCGGCGGGACAAGTATTACCGCACGCTGGCGGAAAATTTTCCCGTGGGCATCATCATGCTCTTTGACCGTTCGGGGCGCATAACCATTGCGGACGGGCAGGGGCTGGAGGCCGCAGGGTTGCGCAAGGTGCAGATGGAAGGCAGGCGGCCCACTGAATGTCTGCCGCCGGAGGTGGCGTCGCAACTGGCACCGCACCATGCCGCCGTGCTGGAAGGCAGGCGTGTCAACTTTACCGTATCCGTGAAGGACAGGGTATATCATGCCCATGCCCAGCCCTTGCTGAATGACCGGGGCGAGGTGGAGGCGGGCATGACCGTGCTCACGGACGTGACCCGCCGCGAGGAATACGAAACCGCCCTGCGCAAGGCCAAGGAGGCGGCGGAGGCAGCCAGCGAGTTGAAAGGGCAGTTTGTTGCCAACATCAGCCACGAACTGCGCACTCCCATAAGCGGCATCATGGGCATAACCGAGGTGGCGCTCAGCGAAGGGCCGCCGGAGAAGTGGCACCGTCATTTCACCATCATCAAGAATGTCTCCGACGGGCTGCTGGGCGTGATCAACGATGTGCTGGATTTTTCGCGCATCGAAGCGGGCAAGATGACGCTGGAACGCAAGCCCTTTAATCTGCATTCGCTGCTGACAGACTGCATGGAGACTCTGCGGCTGCGGGCGGAGCAGAAGGGACTGGCCCTGCGCATGGAATTTGACGGCGGGCTGGAACATTGGGTGACGGGCGACCCCGGCAGGCTGCGACAGGTGCTGGTGAACCTTATGGATAATGCCATAAAGTTCACCGAGTCCGGGCAGGTGCTGGTGGAGGTGCACCGCGTGGGCTCTGCACCGGGGCGTCAGGCCGTGCTGTTTTCCATTACGGACTCTGGTGTAGGTATACCGGAAGACAGGCTTGGTGATTTGTTCAACAGCTTTTCGCAGGTGGACGGCAGCCTTTCGCGCCAGCACGGGGGAAGCGGTCTGGGGCTTGCCATCTGCCGCCACCTGGTTCACCTCATGGGCGGCAGTCTGGGGGTGGAAAGCCGCAGCGGCGAGGGGAGCCGGTTTTATTTTTCCGTCTCGCTGGAGATGCGGGCCCCTGAGGAGCTTGCTGGACTTCACGCGGCACTGTCGCAGGGCTGCGGGACTGCGTCCGCTGTGCGTCCGCTGCGCATTCTGCTGGCCGAGGATAACGACTTGAATCAGGAGTTTCTTACCTATTTTCTGGAAGACCATGGACACACTGTTTCCGTGGCGGGCAACGGGGAAGAAGCAGTGCGCATGGTACGGCAGGGGGGGGTGGATATTGTGCTCATGGACGTGCAGATGCCTGTGCTGAGCGGGCTGGAGGCTACGCGTATTCTCCGTGAATCGCCGGAATCGTATAGCGCTATTCCCATTGTGGCGCTTACCGCACATGCCATGGCGGGCGACCGGGAACGGTTTCTGCAAGCGGGCATGGACGCCTTTGTGGGCAAGCCGGTGGACAGGGACCGGCTTGCCCGTGCGCTGGACGAGGCGTGGACCGTTGCCATGGCCCGGGGATGGCGGGGGGCATGATAATCGTGCCGCGGGGAATGGTTCTGCTTATCAGGCAATCTTCTTTGGGGTATGATGGCATCATGTAAGGATCTGCTCAGGTGTATGGTCCTTGGGTTTCCAATCTTCCACACAGGCAGGTTTTTGTGCCCAGACGTCGAAGTGCCTCGCGCGCACCTTCCGATTCTGCCGCCCCCGGCGAGCATGCGCCGCCCTGCGGTTCCGACGTGTCTGCGGACAGTCCGGGGCGCGGGGACGGAGGTGCCCTGTCCGGGGCGGTTCAGGAGCCCCTGGAGCCGCATAAGGCAACTGCAAACCGCCTTTCCGCCGCCGAGATCCGCAGGCAGGCGGATGCCGTGCGTGCCCATCTGGGCGGCAGGCTTGCCGAGACCATTCCCATACCGTTTATAGTGCTCAACGAGGCGCGGCAGATTGTGTATGCCAACGGGCACGCTGTTCGTTTCTTCGGTTGCGCGACAGAAGAAGAGGCGCTGGGTTTCAGGCCCGGTGAGCGTATCTTCTGTGTGCATTCTCAGGAGATGGGCGGATGCGGGGAATCGCCTGCCTGCGGTCATTGCGGCAATGTCCGGGCCGTTCTGGGGGTGCAGGAAGGGGCGGTATACGGGGCCGAGAGCCGGGTACTCACCAAGCATCATGGGCTGATCAACGCGCTGAACCTGCAGGTGGACGCAGCCGGGACGAAACTGGACGAGGAGCACTACACCATTGTCTACCTGCGCGACATTTCACGCGAGAAGGATCGGGAACTGCTGGAACGGGTGTTTTTGCATGATGCGGTAAACGCTCTTGGCGGCATATCGGGTGCCATGCGGCTGCTGGGTGACGCAGTGGATGAGAAGCTGCGTGAACTGGCGCTGGCCGTGGAGGAGCGTGCCTCGCTGCTGGTGCGCGAAGCCCGGTTCATGCAACTGCTGTTTTCCGCAGAATCCACAGACCTGATGGTGATGCGGGATGTTTTTTCTGCCCGCGATATGCTGGAAGAGCTGCGCATGCTGTATTCCACAAACGTGTTCGCGGAAGGGCGGCATCTTGTGCTTGACCCGCAGACGCTCTCCGCCCCGGACATTACCCTGACCACGGACAGGGCCTTGCTGCAGCGTTCGCTGGAGAATCTGGTCAAGAACGCGCTGGAAGCCTCGCGTCCCGGTCAGACCGTGACCATGGGATACCTGAGCACGGGTGGGGCAGTGCATTTTTTTGTGAGGAGCGAGCCGTTCATTCCCCGGCATGTGCAGTTGCAGATGTTCCAGCGTACTTTCTCCACCAAGGGGCGGGGCAGGGGGCTGGGTACATACAGCGCGCGGCTGTTCGTCACCAATTATCTGGGCGGCACGGTGTCGTTCGAATCCACGCCGGAAGAAGGGACCACCTTCTACGTGCGGATTCCGCTGGAATAGCCGCCGGTGTACCCGTTGTAATCCTTCCCGGCATTGCCGCCGCAGCAACAGCATGAGGGGAGAACGCGGGAATGCAATTGGGGCAGGAAGCAAGGCAGAACATATTCAGGGAGCATGTATGGAGAGCATCCGGGAATTGTACCGCATAGGCGTGGGGCCTTCTTCCAGCCATACCATGGGGCCGAGGTATGCGGCGCAGCAGTTTCTTGAACGCACACCCGGTGCGGTGCGTTACAGGGTGCACCTGTTTGAGAGTCTGGGAGCCACGGGTAAGGGGCACCTTACGGACGCGGCGGTGCTGGCCGTGCTGGGAGCAGACCGGACAGAGGTGGTCTGGCGCGCGGCGGAGAAGCTGCCGGAGCACCCCAACGGTATGGTTTTTGAGGCTCTGGACAGCGGGGGCAACGTGACCGATGCCGTTACCATGTACAGCGTGGGCGGCGGAGCCGTGCGCGTGGCGGGGGAGGAGGCGCAGGCCCGGCAGCGGGTGTATGCCCTGCCCGGCATGGCGGAGATGATGGCCCACTGCGAAGACCGGGGCATGACCTACTGGGAGTATGTGCAAGCCTGCGAGGGCCGGGATATTTGGGATTTTTTGCGCGGTGTGTGGCAGGCCATGCAGGAAGCCGTGAACAGGGGGCTGGAAACGCAGGGCGTGCTGCCCGGTTCCATAGGGCTGCGGCGGCACGCATGGAGCTATTTCCGCCGCACACGCCTTGCCTCGCAGGACATGCAGCAGACGGGGCTGCTCACGGCGTATGCCATGGCTGTTTCGGAGGAGAATGCGGCGGGCGGGGTTATAGTCACCGCGCCTACCTGCGGAGCCAGCGGAGTGGTGCCTGCCGTGCTGCGCTACCTTATGGAGGTGCAGCAGCTTGCGGAGGGCGACATGCTGCGTGCGCTGGCCACGGCGGGACTCTTCGGCAACGTGATCAAGCATAACGGGTCCATATCCGGTGCGGAGGTGGGGTGTCAGGGTGAGGTGGGGGCGGCCTGCGCTATGGCCTGTGCCGCAGCCACGCAGCTTCTGGGCGGCTCGCTGCGGCAGATTGAGTATGCGGCGGAGATGGGGCTGGAGCACCATCTGGGGCTTACCTGCGACCCGGTGGACGGGCTGGTGCAGATTCCCTGCATAGAGCGCAACGCCTGCGCCGCCACCCGCGCCTTGTCCTGCGCGCAGATGGCTATTCTTTCCGACGGCACGCACCGCATTCCCTTTGACGAGGTGGTCACCGTTATGGCCAGCACCGGGCACGACCTGCCCAGCCTGTATCGCGAAACATCCACCGGCGGGCTGGCCCGCGCCTACGCGGGACGCAAGGGCGGCGTGGGGCGCGCCCGCTGCGCGGGATGTTCGTAGGGACTGCCCAGTCTTCGATAGCTGGCCGACATGTATTTGGCCGGGGCTGGTCGGTGGCGGTTACGGGAACTTTTACGGCAACCCGTCTGGTCTTTGGGACAGCGGCTGCGGAGCGGCAAGCTGGCCCAGCGTGCACATGGCCTGCTGCATGGATTCGTTCCACACCCCGCAGCAGGAAAGGCGTATGTAGTTGCGGTACTGGTCGCGGGTGGTGAAGATGGGGCCGGGAGCGATGAGAATATCTCGCGCCTTGGCCTGATTGAACAGCCGCACGCTGTCCATGCCCTCCGGCAGGGCAACCCACAGAAAAGCACCTCCCTCCGGGCGGGTGACACGCGTACCCGGCGGGAAATGCGTCGCAAGCTGGTGGCGCACGGTCTGCATCTGGCGTTCCGTGGCGGCGCGCAGCCGCTTCAGGTGCCGTTCGTACAGCCCCTGCCCGAGGAATTCGGCAATGACCATCTGGGTGGGGGAGGGACAGCACACATTGGTGGTGGCCTTGATTTCCAGAGCCTTGGACATGAATGTGCCGGGCAGCATCCATCCCGCCCTGTACCCGGGGGCGATGGTTTTGGAGAACGAGGAACACAGCGTTACCGTGCCCCGCGTGTCGAACGCCTTGAGCGGTGCGGGGCGCGAAGGGCCGAAGTGCACATCCCCCGCCACATCGTCCTCCACGAGGGGAATACCCCGTTCCGCGAGCATGGACACAATCTCGCGCTTGGCTGCATCCGGCATGAGCGCGCCGTCCGGATTGTTGAAGTTGGCGGAGAGGATGCATGCCGCCACGGAATACTTGCTTATGGCTTCACGCAGGGCGGCGGGCGATACCCCGTGTTCCGGGCTGGACGGCACCTCGATGGCGCGCAGTCCCAGATTTTCCAGCAGCTGGATGAAGCAGAAATATGTGGGCGACTGGATGACCACGTTGTCGCCGGGGCGGGTGAGGCAGCGCAGGGTGATGTACAGTGCCTCCATGGCTCCGGCGGTGACGAGCACGTCGTCCGCTTCTGCCCGCAGCCCGCATTGCTGCGCCCGCCACGCGATTTGCCTGCGCAGGTGTTCGTTGCCCTGAATGACCTCGTACGCCAGCGCCTGACCGGGGGAAAAGCGCAGCACGTCCTGCATGATGCGCGCGAGAGCCTTGCCCGGAAGCAGCGCGGGGTCCGGGCTTACGCAGCCGAAAGAGACCATGCGCGTGTTGCCCACCGCTTCCAGCACCTTCTGGATGAGCTGGGTACGGTTTTCTTCGCCTGCCTCGCTGCCACCTGCCATGCTGTCGCCTGCCATGCAGTCACCTGGTCCTGTGCCGTTTACTCTGGCCAGGGTGGCTGGTTTGACGGGAGCATCGGGGCCGGAAATGGTGCGCTGTGCCGCTGGCAGCGGCAGGTGGGCGACTGTTTTGCGCACGAAGAACCCCGAGCGGGGGCGTGCCTCCACAATGCCCTTGCGTTCCAGTTCCATGTAAGCGTGATTGGCGGTGGCAAGGCTTACGCCCATGCTTGTGCATACGGACCGCAGCGAAGGCAGCTTGTCGCCGGGATTGTATCGGCCCGATTCGATCATGGTGAGCACCTGACGTTCTACATGATGATAGCGGAACGGCTCGCCGTTCATGGATGTCTGGGACGTGGCGGTGGTGCGGGTCGCTTGGGTCGTGTTGGTCGCGTAGGGGTCATGGGAGCCTTGGGAAGCATGCGGCGGGCGCAGGTGTGATTGCTTGGAATCGCGGGTGTTGGTGGTCATGAGGGTGGCAGCTTTGTCAAAGGGTTCAGGCAATCTGTTGTGATTGAATTTTCATATTTCTGTGTCTGTTATGGTGACAGTTTTCGGGGTTTACTGCAAGCCACAAGCCCGGTACCACCGACACAAACTTAGCAGAGGTCGCTGATGGCAGCACACACAAGACGACAGGCGCAGACCGCCGGTTCATCGGATACGGTTTTACGGAACGAGGCTATTCCGGATACGGACTCTCCGGGCGGGACTGCTGCGGCTGTAGCGGCTTCCGGTATGGATACAGGGTTTTCCGGTGCGCACCCCGGTACGCACCCCGGCACGCACCCCAGACTGCTGGCGGATACGCTTTCGGGCATGCGGCAGGCACTGCCCATCGTCATGGGCTACCTGCCCGTGGGATTCGCCTACGGCGTGCTTGCCCGCAAGGTCGGGCTTTCCGAATGGAACACCATTCTCATGTCCGTGCTGGTCTATGCGGGGTCTGCGCAATTTATTGCGGTGAGCCTGCTGGCGGCTTCGGTTTCGCCGCTTTCGGTGGTGCTGACCACCTTTGTGGTGAACCTGCGCCACCTGCTCATGGCGGCGGCACTGGCACCATACCTGCGGGGCTGGTCGCGGCTGCGGCAGGCGCTGTTTGCCTTTGAACTGACGGACGAATCTTTTGCCATGCACACCCGCCGTTTTGCGGAAGGACGCACAGGCGCGGCGGAAACCTATGCCCTGAACGCCACGGCGCAGTCTTCATGGATAGCGGGTGCGGTGCTGGGCGTGTTTTCCAGCAACCTTATCGGAGACGTGAAGCCGCTGGGGCTGGACTATGCCCTTGCCGCCATGTTCATAGCCCTGCTGGTGGGGCAGGTGCGTACCAACATGCATGTGCTGGTGGGGCTGGCATCGGCTGCACTTTCCGTGGGATTTATGCTGGCGGGCGCGGGACAGTGGAACGTGATTCTGGCAACCGTGTGCGGCGCCACGCTGGGCACCGTGCTCTGCTGCCGCGAAAAAAAGGGGGCGTAACATGCAGTATTCCGACGCGCTTGTGCTGTTGATCATAGCAGGGATGGCCGTGGTAACCTATCTGCCGCGCGTGCTGCCGATATGGGCGCTTTCCTCGCGGGAGCTGCCCCCCGTGGCGGTGCGCTGGCTGGGCTACGTACCCACCGCCATTCTCAGTGCGCTGCTGGCTCCCGCCCTGCTGGTGCAGGACGGTGCGGTGGCGCTGAACACGGGCAATCTTTCGCTGCTGGCGGCGGTGCCCACCTTTCTGGTGGCGTGGCGCACCCGCAGCTTTTTCGGCACCGTGGCCGTGGGCATGGTCTGCGTGGCGGCGGGGCGGTATTTCGGCTGGCAGTAGCGGAGGCGGCTACCCGTCCAGCAGGGCGGGCAGGCGCAGGTCTGTAGCGAGCATGTCTGCAAGTTTGCGGTGCCCTGCGGGGAGGGTGTAGTCCGTTAGTTCCCCGAAGCGTACCCAGCGGTGGTCCGTGGCGGCGTGCAGCACCGGGGCGGGGGAGGTGCCGCTGCGCAGGCGCAGGAAAAAGCAGTGCAGGGTCACGCGATAGGTGGTGTAGCCGTGGTGGATGACGGTTATCTTGCCTGCGTGCTCAACAGGAAATTCCATTTCTTCCATGAACTCGCGTTCCACCGTGCGTTCAGGCGTTTCCCCCGGTTCCACACAGCCGCCGGGAAACTCCCAGAATCCCGCCCATACCCCGTGGTCGGGGCGTTTCTGGATGAAGATGCGCCCCTGGTGTACCAGCACTCCGGTGGCCACATCGATATGGCTGACAGGTTTGCGGGCTGCCGGCACGGGACGTTCATGCACTATGCCCAGATGGTGCGCCTCGCACCAGCGGCGGACCGGGCAATCCTCGCAGCGTGCTTTTTTGGAGCAGACCAGCGCTCCCAGTTCCATCATGGCCTGATTGAACTCCCGCGCTTTGCCGGGAGGCAGCAGCGCCTGCGCGGTAGCCCGCACAAAGGCCATGTTTTCCTTCTGCTTCACGGGGGTATCGATGTCGCACACGCGGGCAAGCACGCGCTCCACGTTGGCGTCCACGCACGCCACATCCTGCCGGAAGGCAATGGAGGCGATGGCGGCTGCCGTGTAGTCGCCTATGCCGGGCAGGGCGCGGATATGCTCCAGACGTCCGGGAAATTCCCCTGCATGCTCGCGCACGATGATGCGTGCCGCCCTGTGCAGATTGCGCACCCGGGAATAGTAGCCCAGTCCCTCCCAGAGTTTGAGGACGGTTTCTTCGTCCGCGTCTGCCACGGCGGCTATGTCCGGCAGGCGGTCCATCCAGCGCAGAAAGTACTCCACGCCCCGTTCCATTTGAGTTTGTTGGAGCATAATTTCGGATATCCACACCTGATAGGGCGTGTAATCCCGCCGCCACGGCAGGGGACGCTGGTGTTGCGAAAACCAAAGGAGCAGGGAGTCCGCAAAGGCGGCGTGGTCGTGGGAGTGCAGCATGGGGAGTGTGTAGCCTCTTGCCGGGAGGAGGACAAGCTGTTGCAGAATGTTGTGGATTTTCATTAACACGCCATGTATTTTGAGAGCATGCCACCATATTGATTTTTCATTATCAATTTGGGTTCCGGGGGGAGGCCAAGGAGTGTTTTATGCGGGAGCCGAAGCCGTGCGCCAGTTGCGGCGGCAGATCTGCGTTGTTGCGATTTGATGGTGTGTACTATTTTCTTTCCTGCGAACAGTGTGAAAAAAGCGGCCCGCGGGCCGATGGCCCGGAGGATGCGGTGAGCCTGTGGAACAGCCGCGGGGCCACCATGTTCCACTACGGCGAGGACCTGCGGCGGGTGCGCATTGTCCGGCGTATGGAATGCGAAGGCGGGCATAACGGCAGGCGCGATGACCGCTGCGCCGTGAATATTCCCATGGTGCTTGCCGTGGGAGGTGAGCGCGGACGCCGGGTTACGGGCGTGCTGCGCAACGTTTCGCATTTCGGGGCGTTCATGGAACTGACGGGGGGCGACCTGAGCGCTGTTCCCGTGGACATGCAGGATGTCCGCGACATGGAGACATTTCTGTTCTTCAAGTTTCCCAAAAATCTGACAGAACTGGCCTTGCGCGCCAGCAACGGTGACGGTGCCGCCCTGCGGCGCAAGCTGGACGCGGTGCAGAAGCTGCGGTTCAGCCCGCGTCACGTATCCCAGAAACGGGACGTGGTGGGTATGGGCGGATGCTTTGTCAAACCGCAGGGCGAGGATCTGGACATGCTGGCAACGCTGGTACGCTGCGCCGCCGAGCAGGGTGATGCCGATTCCGATATACGTCACCAGTGAGCAGGACGCGTTTAGGCGCGTTGAACCGCATGAAGAGCGCATGCGTCTTGGGTAGTAACGGGCGATATCCGGCAGTACCGAGGTATAACGGGCCGCACCATGAAGGATGGAAGACGTGATGGAACGCATCAATAAACCAGCAGGGGCGCAAGACCTGTCTGGGGCTGAGCGGCCTTCTGACGGGGAAGAATCGGCAGGCAACGTGCGGTTTGTTGACGCGGCGGCACTGTGGTTGCGGGTGGGGCTGTTCAGCTTCGGCGGTCCCGCGGGGCAGGTAGCCATGATGTACCGCATGGTGGTGGAAGAGCGCAGGTGGGTGAGCAACGGGCGTTTCCTGCACGCCCTGAACTACTGCAACCTGCTGCCGGGACCGGAGGCGCAGCAACTGGCCACGTATGTGGGCTGGCTGCTGCACGGCACGCGGGGCGGACTGGTGGCGGGCACGCTGTTCATATTGCCGGGATTTCTGGTGGTGCTGGCCCTTTCCGCCCTGTACGCGGCCTTCAGTCAGGTGCCCGCCGTGGAGGCACTGTTCTGGGGGCTTAAGCCCGCCGTGCTGGCCGTGGTGGTTATGGCGCTTATGCGCATCGGAAGCAAGGCGTTGGTGGGGGCGTATGCGTGGGCGCTGGCCTTCGGGGCGTTTCTGGCGCTGTTTGTCTTCGGGGTGCCTTTCCCTTTGGTGGTGCTGATGGCGGGGATTCTGGGCTGGGCTCGTCATGAAATAGGGGCTAACGGGACGGGAACACCCGCCTCTTCCGCCTCCTCGGGCTCTTCCGGCACACAGGACGAGGATGAAGAACCGGTCAATGGCCGTGAGCATGCCGCGCCGACGGTACGGGGCAGCCTGCGGGTGCTGGCAACGTGGCTCACCCTGTGGCTTGTGCCCGTATTTTTGCTGCTGGCGATTCTGGGCCCGGAGAACGTGTATGCGCGCATAGCGGTCTTTTTCAGCAAGATGGCGGTGGTGAGCTTTGGCGGTGCCTATGCCGTGCTTGCCTACGTGGCGCAGGCGGCGGTGGCGGATTTCGGATGGCTTTCGGCAGAGGACATGCTCAATGGTCTGGGACTGGCCGAAAGCACGCCCGGCCCCCTGATTCTGGTGCTGGAATACGTGGGCTATCTGGCGGCCTACCGCAATGCGGGCGATCTGCCGCCTGCCCTGGCGGGGATGCTGGGCGCTACGCTGGCCGTGTGGGTTACCTTTACTCCCTGCTTCCTGTGGATATTTTTGGGGGCACCCTTCATTGAGCGGCTGCGGGGCGTGCGTGCCCTTTCTGCCGCCCTTTCCGGCATAACGGCCTCTGTAGTGGGCGTGATATTCAACCTTGCGTTATGGTTTGCCCTGCATTCCCTGTTCGGCAGGGTGGATGCGCTGGCTTTTCCCGGTGGCAGCCTGCCCGTGCCCGATATGGCCACGGCGGATGTGCCCGCGCTGGTGCTGGCTTTTGCAGCCTTTGTGGCCCTGCACCGCCTGTGGCTGGGTATGATACCTGTGCTGGCGGGGTGTGCCGCAGCCGGAATGCTCTGGCGGCTGGTGCTGTAACTCCCGATTCAAAACAGATTCAGGCCGCAGCCTGACAGGATTCATGAGACAGGAAGCAGCCCCATATCGGCCAGCATGGCCATGTCTGCCGCCATGTCCCGTCCGGAGGTGGTGAGGTAGTTGCCTATCATCAGGCCGTTGGCTCCTGCCATGAACACCCATGACTGATAGTCACCCAGTGTTGTTTCGCGCCCGCCTGCCACAAGGATGTCCCTGTCCGGCAGGATGAAGCGGAACAGTGCCAGCGCGGCAAGAGCCTCTAAGGGGTGCAGTGTGGGCCGGTCTGCCAGCCGTGTGCCCGCGATGGGGTTGAGAAAGTTCACCGGCACCGAATGCACGCCCATATCGCGCAGGGTGAACGCCAGTTCCACCCGCTGCGCCGGGCTTTCGCCCAGCCCAAGAATGCCCCCGCTGCACACCCGGAATCCGGCGTCCAGCGCGTGCCGCACGGTTGTCACATCATCTTCGTACGGGTGTGTGGTGCAGATGTGCGGAAAAAAGCTGCGCGCGGTCTCCAGATTATGATGGTAGCTGGAAAAGCCCGCCTGCCGCAGCCGTGCCGCCCGGTGCTGGGTAAGCTGCCCCAGCGAGGCACACAGCCCCAGCCCTGTACGGGTGATAATGCGCTGCGCGGCCTCGCACAGGTTGTCCAGTTCCCTGTCTGTCACGGTGTTGCCGCTGGTGACAATGCCGTAACGGTCTGCCCCTGCGTCTGCCAGTTGCATGGCGCGGTCCATAAGGTCCTGATTGCTGAGCAGGGGGTAGACGGCAACCCCGGTGGCATGGTGCGCGGACTGGGCGCAGAAGGCGCAGTTCTCTGAACAACGGCCGGACTTGGCGTTTATGATGCCGCAGGTGAAGGTGGCGTTGCCACGGCAGGCAGCGGCTATGCGCCGTGCTCCGCCCACAAGATCCATGGCGGCTGAGCGCGGCAGGGCAGCCAGCGCAAGAGCCTCTTCCTCTGTAAGGCGGGCTTGCGCCGGGTGGGCGGCGCGCACTATGCGCTGCGCGAGGCTGTGGATGAATTCTGCGTGGTCGGTACGGGAGGCGTGCATGCTGCGTCCTGTGAGTGAATGTCCTGCACGGCAGGCCCCTGTGCGGTATACCGGAACGGGAGTCTTGTAAACCGGCGTTCTTCGGTGCCTGCTGGATGTGGTTCGTGCAGGAGTTGTGGCTTCACAAGCCCTGCCAAGTGGCGTATGTTCCCTAGAATGGCAGAAGAGTTCCCCTGTGGTTTTGTTGGCGACTCACGCAGTGTTCTGCTTATAGTGTAACTCCGGCAGTGCAAAGTATGGTTACGTATCGCCCATCCACATCTGTTTTCATTAATATCTCCCTGCTTGCCGTTATCACATTGGTGCTTCTGCTCTTCGGAGTGACGGATTATCTGCGGGAAAAGAACCGGTATTACAGTGAACTTGTGCTGCGCATTGAGCAGACTACAGAGCAGATGGCCGCCAGTCTGGCGCTGACGCTATGGAATTTTCAGGACGACCAGACCCGCACTATTGTACATAACGGCTTCATGGAGCGGGACATTCAGGCCATTCTGGTGACGGACACCCTTTCCGGCAGAGTGGCGAGCGGCGGCGTGCGTGCCCCGGATGGCAGCGTGCGTGCGGTGGAAACGCTGGAAGGAGCGTTTGACGAGAAAGCCGTACAGCAGGGAGTGCGAACGGATGCGGCACCGCGGGGTCTGCCAGATGCTGATCCGGGCAGCGTGGGAGACATGCGCGCCACGGGGGGGAGTGGTACCGGAGCCGGACGGATTGTTAAGGCCGAACGGAGCATAGAGTTGCACGGGCGGGTGCTGGGGACCATTGCCGTACAGGGCACCACCGCTCACGCGGACGCGCGGGCTGCGGCTTCGCTACGGCGTATTGCGGTGTCTATCATCACGCTGGACCTGCTCATTTTTCTGCTGCTCAACAATATTCTGAAGCTCTACATAGGTACCCCGCTCAGGCGCATAGAGAATTATGCCCGCACGGTGAGCATGAGTGACGGGGCTGCTGTGTCTGCGCCTGAGGATGCCTTTTTGCAGGAAATGAACAGCCTGCGTCAGTCTATGGTCATTATGGTTTCCCGGTTGCAGAATCAGTATGATGCCTTGCGGCTGGCGCATACGTTTATTCAGGAAATGCTGGATTCCATGCCGTCCATCGTTATCGGCGTGGAGCAGGGGCAGGGGGATGCGTTCAGGGTCACCCACTGCAACAAGGCGGCACAGCAGGCAACCGGGCTTGATGCCGATGCACTGGTGGGGGCGGACCTTTACACGGTGCTGCCCCGCATGGCGGCGTACGGCCCGGTTATTGAATCGGCCATGCGCGAAGGGCGGGCGGTTTCCCTTGTCAATCAGTCTATACAGGGGGCCATACAGGGGGCTGCATCGTCGCTCGAATCGTCTGAATCTGCATCGTCTGAACCTGCATTGTATGGGAAGGGCGGAACGGGAAAGCGGCTGGAGACGGTTATGGTTTTTCCGGTGTCCAGAGGGGCGGCAGGCAGTGTGGTTATTCGGCTGGACGATGTGACCGAGCAGGCGCGTATGGAGGAGCTTATCCTTCAGACCGAGAAGATGATGTCTGTGGGCGGTCTGGCGGCCGGTATGGCGCACGAGATTAACAATCCGCTGGCGGGCATACTGCTCGGGGTGCAGAATATTCAGCGGCGGTTCTCTGCGGACCTGCCTGCCAATGAAGCTGCGGCGCGGGCCAGCGGGTGCGACTTGTCCGCCATGCATGGCTATATGCGGGATCGCGGCATAACCTCGCTGCTGCAGGGCATACGGGAATCCGGCGAACGCGCCGCCCGTATTGTAAGCAATATGCTGAGCTTTGCACGGCAGAGTCAGGACAGTCACACCGCGGTTTGTCTGGATACCCTGCTGGACAAGTGCATAGAGCTTGCCTCTACCGACTATGACCTGAAGAAGAAATACGATTTCAAGAGTATACGCATTGCCAAGGAATATGCGCCCGATGTGCCGGAGGTGCTGTGCTCTCCGCAGGAGATAGAACAGGTGGTGTTGAACCTGCTGCGCAACGCGGCACAGGCCCTTTTCCGGGAGACGGCTGCGGATGGGGAACGCGTGCCGCGCATTACCATTCGGCTATACCGGGACAACGGCAACGCCATGATAGAGGTGGAAGACAACGGCCCCGGCGTGCCGGAAGACAATTTCCGGCAGGTGTTCGAGCCGTTTTTCACCACCAAGCAGCCGGGAGCGGGAACCGGGCTTGGGCTTTCTGTCTCGTACTTCATCATTACCCGCAACCACGGGGGCAGCATCTGGCTGGATACGGAATACCGGGGCGGGGCGCGTTTCTGCATCCGGCTGCCCGGCGCAGGCGAGGCGTGTGTGGGGTCGGAAGGGAATGCCGAACCGGGCGAACCGGGCGAACCGGGAGAACCGGGACATGCGCCCGGACAGGACGTTTCTTAGAAGGCTCAGGGAGCCTTTCCGGGCACAGGGCTTGCCGCTTCCATGCGTTTCTGCATGCTGCGCAGCAGGGAATCCAGCCGCTGCTCGCCGCGCAGGAAGGCGGCAAAAAGGCCCAGCCCGGCATCGGCGGTAACCGGCGGTACAGTAAGGTCGTAGGCGAACTGCCAGCTTTCCGCATGCTGCACAATGGTTGCCAGACGCCGCTTGAGCGGGGAATAGAAGTCCGGGGGTACAAGGGAACTTGGGGCCAGTGCGCCTGAACCCAGACTCATGACCTGCTGCAGTTCCGTATCCGCAAAATAGGCCAGCACCTGCCGCATCTCCTGCTCGTGCCCATGTGGTGCCATGACCAGAACATCTATGGGGCCTACGGCCACGAGCGGCACACCCGGTTCTATGGCGGGAAAGACGAAGAAGTCGTAATCCTCCCCTTCCTTCCAGCCAAGCTGTTCAGCGTAATACCCCATGACCCACGTGCCCATGAGGGTCATGCCCGCCCTGCCTTCGCGTACCTCGCGCGCGGCCTCTGCCCAGTCTGCCGATTCCGTGACGGGGCTGAAGTACCCTGCATCCAGAAGCTGTCTCCACAGGGTAAAGGCCCGAACCACTTCGCTGTCCGTATAGGCGGCCCTGCTCTGCATCAGGCGTTGCCGGTATTCAGGCCCGGCGGTGCGCAGGAGCAGGTAGTCGAACCAGAACTGCGCGGGCCAGCGTTCCCTGTTGCCGAGTGCCAGAGGGGCCACTCCGGCGGCGCGCAGCTTCCCGCACACGGCAAGAAACTGTTCCCATGTTGCGGGCGGTTCAAGGCCAAGGGCGGCAAACTGTTTGACGTTATAAAAAAAACCCACAAGGTGCTGGGTGACAGGAATGGCGTATTTTTGACCGTTGTAGGTGCAGGCCTGCGCCACCGCAGGAGGGAAAACGGCGGAGAGGTTGGAGGCGTTCCACACCGCGTCCACGGGGGCCAGCTGTCCGGCATCGATAAGCGACTGTGTACGCGCCCCGGCCCAGTAACTGAAGATGTCCGGCCCGTTGCCGGAGGCCAGCATGCCGCGTATGGCGGTTTTGAAGGATTCGTGCTCCATGCCCACGGCTTTGACGGGAATGGCGGGTGAGCGTGCGTTGTAGGCATCTACCATGTCGGCTATGCCCCCGGCCATAGAGCCTGTCCAGTAGTGCAGCAGGGTGATGGGATGCTCCGCCCGTGCGGTGTGCGCAGGCATGGTAAACAGCGCAGACAGACAGAGCAGCAGGCAGGCTGCCGTGTGTCTGACCAAACGCCGGTATGTGTCCGGAGAAGTGTGGGTCATTGCCCTGCTCCGCGATGTCGCAATCTGCTCTGCCGGAAGGGGTGGCCGCCGCACCGGAAGATGCGGCGGCCGTTTTGTTTCCGGTTCCATTAATGCACAGAACATGCGCGAAGGCAACGGCGTGTTGCGGAATCGCTGAAAAAATCAGGCTGTTCTGCTTATTTTCCGAACGGGCACTTGGGGAAGGTGCACGCCTTGCATTGCAGGCAGAAGCCGCCTTCGCCGTAGCGCGCCAGTTCCTTGCGGGTGATGGTGTCGCTTGCGAGCAGGCGCGGGAGCAGCAGGTCAAACCCGGTGGTCTTGAAGAACAGCGCGCAGGCGGGCACGCCGATGACCTGCGCCGTGCCGATGCGGCCCAGCAGGGTCATGGTGCCGGGAAGCACGGGAACGCCGTAAAGCACGTCCGTGAGCCCCGCGTCTTCCAGAGCGGGCAGGGTTACGTCGTCCGGGTCCACGGAAAGGCCTGCCGTGGTGACGATGAGATCCGCTCCGCCGTCCAGCAGGCTGCGCACGCCGTCCGCTATCATGGCGCGGTCGTCCGGTACGATGAGCGAGCCGGAGACTGACGAACCCAGCGCCACTACCTTGTTGGTGATGATGGGCGCGAACTTGTCCTGAATGATGCCCTTGAAGACCTCTGTGCCCGTGACCAGAATGCCCACCCGCGCCTTGCGCAGCGGCAGGACGCGCAGCAGGGGTTCATGGCCCAGTGCAGCCATGGCGCGGCTGAAGTGGTCGCGGGAAATGTATAGGGGAATGGCGCGGCACCCTGCCACATCCTTGCCGCTGTCCACCAGCGAGGCGGACTGCCGTGTGGCGAGCATGACGTTGGGGCAGAGGTTGAAGCGTTCCAGGGCGTCGAGGTCTATGGACAGCAGACCGTCATGGGCGGCGCGGAAGTTGATTTTGCCCTCGGCGGGAGGCAGGTCGTACTCAATGCCCTCTCCCGCCATGCGGGCGGCAAAGGCAGCCACGGCATCGTTTTCGTGCACCCATTCGTCACCGGGGACCTGGTCTTCCACATGCACGCGGAAGCGGCCCATCTGCTGCAGACGGCACACATCGCCCACCGAAAGTTCCTGCCCGGCGCGGAAAGCGGGTTCCTTGGTCTCGCCGGGGATAATCTGGGTCATGTCGTGCAGGGCTTTCTGCCCCACGGCCTCTTCTGCGGAAACAGTGCGCAGGGCGGGGCGGGAAAGCACGCTGCCGGCAACGCCAGCACTGCCTGTTCCGGCCAGCGAAGCTCCGGCACCGGTGCTCCCGTGTACAACGCTGTAGGGGGCTTCGCCCTGACAGCCCCGGCAGATGGCTCCGTCCGTCAGCGGATATGCCTCGCGGCATACCGGGCATTCCGAAATGGCACTCATGTGCGAGTGGCCGAGATATTTGGAGCGGATGACAATCTGCTGCACCGAACAGATGGTGGCTCCGGCAGCTTCTATTTCCGCGAACAGTCTGTCTGTGTCCTGTTCTTTTTTGGGCTTGAGCTTCATGAACCAGCCGTGGATTTCCGGCCATGCCTTAAGCTTTTCGGAATCCACATACACGCGCCAGCCTTCGCCGGAAAATTTGTCGTACAGCGAAAGGGCGTAGCGGCCCAGATTGAGCACTTTCATCCACTGGTTGCCGGTGGAACACAGGGTCAGCAACTGCACGGCGTCCGGCAGGCATTTGGATGTTTCCACCATGGCCTCGAAAAGAGTGCCTTCCGGAAGCCGGACCCGGGCTTCCTCCACCATGTAGCCGCCGATGAGAAGACCGGGGGCGGGGTAGCCGTGGAACCCGGCAGCCAACTGCTTGAATTCTTCAAAGGTGTAGTTTCCGATGTTCATAGCATCCTGCGCTGTAAGAAGATGCCCGCATGCACGTGCGGGAGGCGAAGCCGGAGCGGAGCCGGAGATGGACCTGTGACTTCAGGGCAGTATAGGGCGGATGCGGCGATTCTGTCACGCATCGAATATATTGTGCTTTTTTAAACAAGATGGAGAGTGTTGCCGCATGCGGCCGATGCAGCCGGCCCTGCTCAAGGTCCGGAGCGGCCTGTGCGCCGCCCCGGACTGTGTGTTAACGGGGATGGGTCTTATCAGTATACGCCGCCCATATGCGTGGCCGTATGCACGGTGTCCGCAAAGAAGGCCGCGCGCCCTGCCAGTTCTCCCGCCAGTGCGAGCAGGGGCAGCCAGCGGGGGATGAAGTCGGCTTTTGCCGTCACGGCAAGGCATGCCGCCATGATGACAATGTGCGTCCAGTACAGGCCGGAGCCCAGCCATGCAAGGCCGGTCTGGCGCATGATCTCGCCGCCGGAGAGCCAGACGCACGGGGCGGCAAGGCTGACCACCAGTCCCACCACCAGAGCCGTGCTGAAGATGCGCCGGAGCAGCGGCTGTGCGGACGATGCCGCGAACCAGCTGACGAACCCGGCACCCAGCACCACGGCGGAGATGACAAAGAAGATGGTGGGCAGGGCGTTGTTCACGGCGGGCAGGGCAGCGGGGGCGTAGGTCATGCCGGATGCCAGCAGCAGCATAAGCCCGGTGGCGGCGCTTGCGTATACCAGCGCGGCGGACTGATTTGCACGGATGGCGGCTGCGGCCAGCACCGCAAAGACGCCAGCGGCCAGCACCTCGCGGCTGAGCCACGCCTTTTCCAGATGCGCCAGAGCGCGGAAGGATTCCAGCGGATGACCAAGATGGAACAGTGAGGCGAGCACGCCCACGACCATGAGAGCCGTGGCGGCTGCCCAGCCCTTGGCAATGTTGGCGCCCTGCCCGGACTGCGGGCCGGTTGCCAGAAGCGCGGCGCTCATGAGCGCTATGCCCACGGATGCCTGCGAGAGCACCGTGAACAGGACCAGCGGTATTTCCATGGATTGCATGTGACTACCTCCTCACCATTGTCGGTGCTTTGGGCAGGATGAACCGTGTGGTGGGGTTCACCTTGGTGTTCTTGGGGAATCCGGGGGGGAACTGCACTTCGTTGCCCGGTTCCAGCGTGTTCAGGTCTACCAGCCGTATGGCCTGAACGGGGCAGCTCTGCACACAGGCGGGCTCAAGGCCCGCATCCAGCCGCTCGTGGCACAGGCTGCACTTTTCCGCCCGTTTCTCCACGGGGTTGTAGACAGGCGCTCCGTAGGGACAGGAGCGTATGCAGTTGCCGCAGCCTATGCACCGTTCCTGATGGTGCACCACCACGCCGTCCTCTTCGCGTTTGGTATAGGCCCGTGCAGGGCACACGTTCAGGCAGGCGGGGTTTTCACAGTGGTTGCAGGCCAGCGAGAAAAAGGCCCGCTCCCTGTGAGGATATATTTCCTCATGCAGCGGGTAGACATGCCGCCAGACCACTCCCTTTTCATGCCGGTAGTAGTTGCGGCACGCCATGGCGCAGGTAAAGCAGCCTATGCAGCGCTCGGAATCCACCAGAAAGGCGTATTGCTTGTTCATTGTCCACTCTCCTTAAAGCTTTTCCACATTGGCGAACTGGTCGTGCAGGGCTACGCCCGGTGCCCCGGTCTTGAAGGCGCCCATGTCGGATGCCTCGTCGTCCACCAGATTCTGCACGTTGAATGTGGATTCCGGCCCGAACCACGCCTCGTACATGAGCAGGCAGTCCTTTGCCACGTTGCGGGTAAGCTTGACGCGGCTGCGCACCTCGCCCACCTTGTTGAAGACGCGCACGGTGTCCAGGTCGGCAATGCCTTTTTCGCGGGCCGCATCAGGATGCATGTAGATGAACGGTTCCTTGTTGTATTCCTTCATCCAGTCCAGATTGATGAACTGCGAATGCAGGCCGAACTGGGTGTGCGGTGTCAGCACGCGGAATACGTCATAGGGCTTGCGGCCTTCCTTGTAGACGGGCAGGGCCGCGTGGCCGTTCTGCTCGCACAGCTCGGACCTGAACTCGTATTTACCGGAAGGCGTGCCGAAGGCCTTGTCGTGCCACGAAGCACTGGAGGCCATACGCGCCTTGGCGGGGCCGTTGCGCAGGTCTGTCCAGTGCGAGATGCCGAAGGTGTCGTAGATGCCCTGATTGAACTCTTTCTCCAGCCATTCGCGGGTGTCTATTTCCTGCGGGAAAGTGCAGGAGCCGGGGGAAAGCTCGTTCATCTTTTTGGAGAGCAGGGCCGCTATTTCGATATTGGATTTGGTTTCGAACATGGGCGTTATGGCCTGCTCGTTCAGCCCCATCCAGTAGTGCCAGTAGGAGACGTTCACCGTCCATTCCTCGAACAGCGTGGTCACGGGAAGCACGATGTCGGAATTGCTCACGGTTTCGGTGAAGAACTGTTCCACGGAAACCACCAGATCCAGCGTGTCAAAGGCCTTTTCGAGCTTGGGCCGGTCGAAGTCCTGCGCAAAGGGGTTCTTGCAGGAAACCCAGAGCATGCGGATGGCGGGGTCTTTGGTATCCAGTATGGCCTGCGCGGTCTTGTTGATGTTAACCGTGCGGTCGGTGTAGCTGGCGGCTGCCTCTTCCTTGGTGAAGTCGAAGTCGCCCTTGGGTCCGCCGCCGCCCACAAAGCCCACTGCTCCCTCGGGCTGCTTCTGGAGCAGGGCGTGGTAGTTGAAGCCCCATGTGCGCAGATGTCCATAGCGTGCACCGCCGCCTTCCTTGCCCACGTTGCCGGTCATGGCCACCAGCGCGTCAATGGCGCGCACGGAAGCGCCGCCGTTGGTATGCCGCTGCATGCCGTAGCCTATCCAGATGGTGGCCGGGTCTGCCGAGGCAAACTCTTCCGCCACCTCGCGTATCTGCTGTGCGGGAATGCCGCTGCGTTCCGCCGCCCACTCCACGGTCACGTTGGCACGCAGGTAGTCGGCAAATTCGTTGAATCCCACGGAATGGTTGTTCACAAAGTCGCGGTCCACAAGGCCCGCATCAAGAATGTGGCGGGCCATGCCCAGTGCCAGAGCGCCGTCGCTGGATGTTTCCGGCTGCCAGAACACATCGCCCTTGGCGGCAGTCTGCGTGAATACGGGGTCTATGACCACCACCTTGGCTCCGCGTCGTTTGGCTTCCATCACGTACTTCATGGAGTGCACGGAGCACCACGCAGGGTTTGCGCCCCAGATGATGATGTAGCGCGACTTCACCATGTCTTCCGGGTCGTTGCACCACATGTCGCCCAAGTCGTAATTCTGGGCGTCTATGCCTGCGGGCCAGCAGGGGGTGCCCACAAAGCGCGTGGTGTAGCCGAGGGAGGACATCATGCCTTCCACGCCGTAGTTGGTGATGCCGAAGTTGCCGGAATATTTGGTCAGGCCAAGCCCCAGCAGGCTGCCATCCTGTTCCTTCAGTTCCAGCACCTTGCGGGCTATGCGGTCCATGGCCTCGTCCCACGTTACGCGGCGCCAGTTGCCGGTGCGGCGTCCGTCCTGCACCATGGGGTATTTGATGCGGTCGGGGCTGTAGACGCGGCGGGGATAGGCATAGCCCTTCACACACAGGCCGCCGTGCGTGAAGGTGGATTCCTGTGCTCCCTCTATGAACTTGACCACCCCGTCCTGTACGTAGGTTTTAATGGAGCAGGTGTCATAACAGTTGCGCGGACAGGCGTTGCGGAACACCTGATATTCCTGCTCAGAGAATGCCGCGGCCTGCGCGGAATGCGGCATGAGGAAACGGCAGGGCAGCAGGGCCGCTGCGCCTGCTGCGGAGATTCCCTGCAGGAATCTCCGCCTGCTCAGACCACTGTTTTTTTCCTTCATGGCTACTCCTCCTTGGAGTTGGTGTTCTGGGAATGCGGACTGGATGCCGCCATGCTTCGGGTTTCTTCGTCCAGCCACGCGGCGAGCGTGTCTACGGCCAGCGTGACGGGACACACCGTGTGTTCCGGGGGGCCGGGCATACCTTCGGCGGTGCCGGAAGGCAGGTTAGCCCGCACTGCCTGAATGAAACGGGGCAGCCAGCAGGCCATATGGTCGGTGATGAAGGCCGCGTGCGGCCCTGCAGGACTGGAGGGAGACGCCTCTGCAAGGGAGCGCAGGGCGAGCACGGCGTCCAGCTCAAAGGCCAGATGGTCATCCGGAATCGTGCCCTGACGGGGTACGGCCAGCCCCATGCTGCGGTATGCCTGCCGCGCGGCCTGCGCGGGTTTGCCCATGAGCAGGGATTCGTCATCGCCGTAGGCGGAGGCATAGGGCGGCGCGGGCACGGCTGCCGGACCCACGAACAGCCTGTTGAAGAGATACTCGGCGGTGGTCCAGTCGGTTTCGGCGGGCAGGGGAGAACCTGTCGCGGCGGCGATGCGGCTGGCGGCATCCCGCAGGTCGGCTGCGCCTGTGGCCGCAAAAAAGTCCCGCAGGGCGGCAAGCGTTTCGTTGTCTGCGATTTCTGCGCGTTTGCCGGTATGACTGTCGGGCACTATGCGGGACGTGCCGGGGGCTGTGTTCCGGGCTGCATGTTCTGAGACATGTTCTGAGACATGTTCCGATACATGTCGGGCCGTATGTTCAGCCGTTCGTCCGGGTTCATGTCCGGCCTCATGGCTGGTTTCATGTCTGGTCGGACATTCTCCGGGTATGGTGTGGGGCATAATGCACCTCCGCAGCAGGGTTTGGCAGTAATACTACCCTATATGCTACGGAACGAGATGATTTCCTCACAGGCGGGAAAGCAGGGAAATACTGGGTAGGAAGATATACCCATCGGGTGCGTGGTCATCCCCTGCCGGGCAGGCCGTTTTCTGGGAGCATCGTCTGCGGAAAAGAGCAGGCCGGTCGGTTTGTGGCGTTGTGTGCCGGGGAGTGCTTCAGTCGCGCAGGGCCTGTGTGGCCAGATGGGCATACAGGCTTACGCTGCTGCCCAGCAGCCCCAGCTTACGCCGGATGTTTTTGCGGTGGGTCTGAATGGTTTCCACAGACAGGTTCAGATGGTCGGCGATATCCTTGGTGGAATGGCCGGAGCGGATAAACTGGCAGACCTTCATCTCCATGTGCGTGAGTTTGAGCAGCAGCGGGTCTGTGCCGGAACCGCCGGGGACGAGCCTGCGCAGCTGGTCTGCCACCACAGTGGTGTAGCCCTTGCGTATAGCCGCGTCGCTCTCGTTTTCTATGCGTTCCAGTGCGGGCAGCACCAGCGTGCTGACCTTTGCAGCCAAGTTGTCCGCCTGTTCTTCGCGTTCCCTGTCTATGCTCTTGAGCACGTTGCGCAGGGTAATGTTCATTTCTTCCAGTTGTTCCTTTTCCTTGCGCAGGGCTTCGGTTTTTTCGTCCACAATGCGTTCCAGCGTTTCGCGCTGCATGGCCTGCGTGGTAATGTTGGTAAGCACCACGATATACTGGTCGCTGGCAAGGCTTACGGAGTTGAGCGGGGTAATCTGCATACGGTAGATGGCCGACTCTCCGAAAGGAGCCAGCTCGCAGGTGATGCCCACGGGATAGTAGCGGAGCAGTTCTTCCACCGTTCGTCCTTCCAAATCCAAAATCTTCCACACCGGGCGACCGAGAATTTCTTCCGGGGAGACCGGCAATGCGTCCCTGACGGCGGCATTGGCGTTCACCACCAGCCCGTCGTTGTCCACCACAAGGATGAGGTCGGAGGTGGAGTTGAGAATGTTCTCAAACCGGCATTTTTCTAGCGTAAGTAGCCTGTTCATTTCATCAATTTTCTGCTCGGTAAGCTCCGGCAGAAACCGCGTCCAGTCCTGCAGAAACAGCACTTCCAGAGCATCGCCGTACAGTCGGATGAGGCGTGCGGCCTCTTCGCGCCGCCACGGCGGCGCTTCCAGATGCTCCACCACATCCAGCAGGCTGTGGATAAATGTTTTAAAGCAGCCGAGAAACATCTCGGCAGGAACGCCCCGCATGCGGTGCCTGCGGGCGGATTCTGTGAGGAAGCGGCTCCAGTCATTGTCGTTACGCACAAGGTCGCGGAACTCCGGCTGGCCGGAGTGGGCAGCCGCGTGGTCAAGGATGGGCTGCAGAAATTCGTCCAGCGCAAGGATGCAGTCCACGCGTTTTGCCGTGGTGTGCTGCAGGTAGCCTGCCTCGGCCATGCGTAGGGACCAGCGGTTCAGGAAGAGGGGCTGGTTACTGCTTATGCGTTCCAGCAGGTCGGGAGTGGATTCCGGTGTCTCGCTCATGCCGTGCTCCGTTCCTGCGGGGATTGCCGCAGGCGTGAATAGTGGCCTGTGTCTTGATGGTAATGCTGTGGGCATCTTCTCCGGACCCGCTGGAGCAGAGCTTGGGTTGAGACGGGAATTGAGGACAGCGAGGATACCCAGTGTCTACCCACCATATTGCTATAGCGTGGCGAGTGCGTATTATCAAGGCATCATCAACCACAACCATGGCAGGTGCTCATGCGCAGGATGTGCGTTTTATCCCTTGTGGTCGTGTGTATTTTCTGGAGCGTGGGGGCACAGGCGTCTGGCGCGACTGCAGCAACAGGCGTAACAGGCGTAACAGGCGCAGCGGGCAAAGCTGCAGAGGCTGCTGCTACGTCGCAATCCGCCATGCTTGCCGGAACTGCATCCGGCAACGCTTCCGCAACGTCTTCCGGTGGGGCTGCGGATATCCCTTCCCGCGAGGCGACGGGTACAGTGCCCGGTGCCGGGGCAGGTACTCCATCTGACCGCCGCACGCAGGAGCATGCTGGCCGCAGCCTTGTCCTTTCAGGCGAGAGAGTGGCGGGCGGAACGGTTGTAGCCACCTTTCTGACAGAAGCCGGGGCCGTGCCGGAGGGCGCGTACGCCGCCGTGAACATAGATGTGACGCAGCACCCGCAGGGCAGCCGCCCCGATGTGGTTCCGGGTTTCCCTGCAAGCCGCCTTGTGTTTCGCCAGCCCGGTGAATATGTGCTGGTGTTCCGCCTCGATATGGTGAGCAAGTCCAGCTGCGCGGGAGTGAATGCGACCCCGCTGATGGAGCGCACGGAACGGATAGTTATTATGCCTGCGCCAGACCCGGAGCCCATGTCTGCCACGGGAGCTGCATCCGGGCAGTAGGCGTGGAGGCAGCAGGGTTGGAAAGCTTCGGGGCGGTGTTGGGAGAGTGCTTTGAGAGGTGTGATGCACGGGGATGTGCGACGCTGCGACAGCCCGCGCAGGCATATTTTCTGGCAAGGTGTTCCCCATTTGTTACCCGCAAAGAAAACGGACTTGCGCTTTTGCAGCACAAGTCCTTGTATTCCTTATGGCGGGCTATGCAGGAGTCGAACCTGCGGCCTTTGGCTCCGGAGGCCAACGCTCTATCCAACTGAGCTAATAGCCCATAGGGAAGGTTGTAGTAAGCGGGGTGGCATCGGTTGTCAAGGCATAATCCGTAGTCTGAGCGGTGGTGGTGGGGCTGGCGTTACGGCGGTTCGGGTAAAGCTCCAACTGGCGTTTTGTGGACAATTCTGTTAAAAGCCCACCTGCATCGAGGGTATGGTTCTTTTGCTGCGGGGTAGGGGGCGTGAAGGTGCGCCTATGAATCGCCTCGGGGGGCGTGTTCGAGGGAGCGCAGCCGTATTGCCGGTCGCGTTCTGCGGCGTATAATCATGGTCTGAGCCGGTATGCGGTGCCAGAATGGGCAAGGCTGGCCGGGGCGGGCGATGCTCCGGACACAATGGGCTCCAGACACAATGGGGATGTATGAAACGGATAGTGATGGGAGTAACCGGGGCCAGCGGCATGCCTCTTGCCGTAACCTTGCTGCGGGCGTTGCACGGTAGCGGGCAGGTGGAGACGCATCTCATTGTTTCCGATGCCGCGCGGCAGGTGCTGGTGCTGGAGTCTGCCATGCAGGTGGAGCAGCTTGCGGCATGGGCTCATGCGACGTACGCGCCGCAGGATTTTGGTGCTCCTCCGGCAAGCGGGTCGTGGCGGCATGACGGCATGGTGGTGTGTCCCTGCTCCATGGCATCGCTGGCGGCCATAGCCAACGGGCTGGGCTCCAACCTGCTGCACCGGGCGGCGGACGTGACGCTCAAGGAGCGCAGGCCGCTCATTCTTGTGCCGCGCGAAACGCCGCTGAATCGTGTGCATCTGCGCAACATGCTGGCGGCGGATGAGGCAGGGGCTTGCATTATGCCTCCGGTACCGGGATTTTACTCTGGAGCGGCTGACCTGCAAGGTGTGTTGGATCACCTGGCGGGGCGCATTATGGATCAGCTGGGGCTGGAGAATACGCTGGTAAGGCGCTGGCAGGGCATGGGGGCAGGGTATGAAGGACAGGTACCGTCCAATTGAAGCGGCTCCCGGATTGGCGGAAGCAGGCGAAATCAGGTGCGTGAACAAAAGCGGATGGTAGCGGACGAAAACAGCAGGGCAGCAGGCCCGAGAATTTCGGCAAGGAGGCAGCATGAACACGCTGACATGGCACGGACATTCCAATTTTCAGATTGCCACTCCCACCACAAACATCATAATTGATCCTTTTTTCCACGGTAATCCTTCTGCGGACAGCGCATGGACCGATATTGCCCGCCCGGATGCCGTGTTTGTGACCCATGACCACGGCGACCATGTGGGGCAGGCGGCGGACATATGCAAGGCAACCGGGGCCATGCTCGGTGCGGTGGTGGGCACGGCAGGCAAGCTGGCGGCAGACCTGCCCGCCGCGCAGGTGGTGAACGGCATCGGCTTCAATATCGGCGGTACGGTGCGCGTGGGCAACGTCTCCGTTACCATGACGCAGGCGTACCACTCATCGGAATCCGGCGTGGCGGTGGGCTACATCCTCAGGCTGGATGATGGCTTTACGATATATCATGCGGGCGATACGGGTATTTTTTCCGGCATGAAGCTGTGGGGCAGGCTCTATGATATTGATGTGGCGCTGCTGCCCATAGGGGGCGTGTTCACCATGGATGCGCGGCAGGCGGCTCTTGCCTGTTCGCTGCTGAGGTGCCGGGGCGTGGTGCCCATGCACTGGGGGACCTTTCCCGTGCTGGACCAGAACACCCGCGCTTTTCGTGCTGCACTGGAGAATTTTGCGCCGGAGTGCCGGTTGTTTGAACTGAAGCCGGGTGAGGCTCACCCGTTCAGCAAGCTGCCGGAAGAAGACTGCGGCTGCGCATAACAGGGGTTTGCGCGCGTGCCTGGCATTACGCGCGGAACAACAGGAACCATACAAACATGGCGGATCAGACTTGGGTTGTCTATCTGGTGCGCTGCGCGGATATGTCGCTTTATTGCGGCATAACCACGGATTTGGAGCGACGCCTTGGCGAGCACAACAGGGGGACGGGCGCGAAATATACGCGCACCCGCACCCCGGTTACGCTGGTTGCCAGCGCCTTGTTTCCCGACCGACGCAGTGCGGCACGGATGGAATATCGTGTGAAACAGCAACCCTCCGGGCGAAAGATCGACTTTCTGGCACAGGGTGCCGGAGCCGCATCGCCCTCAGCGTTGCGAACGGATGCCGAGAACGCGTAAGGATTATCAATGGAAGGTTTTTCTTTTGAAGGGGTTGAGCTTTCGCCCGAGGTGCTCAAATCCATAGAGGACATGGGCTTTGAAGAGGCTTCGCCCATTCAGGCTCTGGCCATTCCGCCCATCATGCAGGGGCGTGACATCATTGGGCAGGCCCAGACGGGCACGGGCAAGACAGCCGCCTTCGGCATTCCCATTCTGGAACGCATTAACCCGCGCGAGAGGGATGTGCAGGCCATAGTGCTTTGCCCCACGCGCGAACTGGCCATTCAGGTTTCTGAAGAAATTTCCAATCTTGCCAAGCGCATGCGCAGCGTGAACGTGCTGCCGGTGTACGGCGGCCAGCCCATAGACAGGCAGTTCAAGGCGCTTAAGCGCGGAGTGCAGGTTGTTGTGGGCACGCCCGGGCGCGTTATGGACCACTTGGAGCGTGGCACCATTGTGCTGGACAAGGTGGTTCTGGCGGTGCTGGATGAAGCGGACGAAATGCTGGACATGGGGTTCCGCGAGGATATTGAATTCATTCTGGAGAAGGTGCCGGACTCGGTGCAGACGGTGTTCTTCTCTGCCACCATGCCGCAGGAGATTCTGAATCTTGCCAAGCGGTTTCTGAAAGATCCGGAGTTCCTCAAGGTGACGCAGAAGGTGCTCACCGTTCCCAATATCGAACAGATATACTACGAGGTGCGGCCCTTCCAGAAGATAGATGCGCTGTGCCGCGTGATGGATGTGTATAACCCCAAGCTTACGGTGGTGTTCTGCTCCACCAAGCGCGGGGTTGATGAACTTACCGCCAACTTGCAGGGGCGCGGATATCAGGCAGACGGCCTGCACGGCAACCTGAACCAGACCCAGCGCGACCGCGTGATGAACCGCTTCCGCAAGGGGGGCATAGAGATTCTGGTGGCAACGGACGTTGCCGCGCGCGGCATAGACGTGGAAAACGTGGAGGCCGTGGTCAACTTTGATATTCCCAACGATGTGGAATATTACGTGCACCGCATAGGCCGCACGGGCCGCGCCGGTCGCTCCGGCCGCGCCTTTACGTTTGTGTCGCCCAAGGAGTTCTGGAAGCTGCGCGACATTAAGCGTTACACAAAGGCGCGCATTGTTCAGCACCAGATTCCGTCCATTGAAGAGGTGGAAACCGCCAAGTCCGGCAAGCTGTTGCAGGAAATTCGCCAGCAGATTCAGACCGGCAATCTGGAACGGTACATCTCTACGGTGGAGAGCTTTATCGAAACCGAGTTCAACGGCGACCTGACCACCATGGAAATGGCGGCGGCCCTGTTGCGTATTATGATGAAGCGCGACCTTGGCGATGCCTTGCCGGACGAGACATCCGGCGGGTTCGGCGATACGGGCGCGCAGGTGGGCATGGTGCGTCTGTTCCTGAACGTGGGGCGCAAGATGCGCATAGGCGCGCGTGACATAGTGGGAGCCATTGCCGGAGAAACCGGCCTGCCCGGCAAGATGATAGGCAACATAGAAATCTATGACCGCTTCTGCTTTGTGGAAGTGCCGCAGGATTATGCGCCGGAAGTGCTTACCGTGATGAACGGCAACCAGATACGCGGTTTCCGCCTGTTTGTGGAGCCTGCCAGCCGCAAGTAACGGCCCGTACGCGGGCAGCGTGAGAGTATTGCAATGAAGAACCCGCCCGGTACATGGCGTTCCGGGCGGGTTTTTGCGTTTGGGGGATGGAGAAGCCACGGTAATGGCGACAGTCGTTTGGGAAGAAAAACAAGTAGTGGGGGAAGTTCTTAAAGCCGGAGTCAGAAACTAGGCAAATGTTCGCTGAAGCCAGTCTTCAAAAATGGGATCCACGACCCTCCAGCCTTCACGTGTTTTTTCGATGATATCCTGCTCTGCCAAGTGCCTTGTTGCATGTTGCACGCCGCCCAGCGAGAGGCCGTGATTTTGGAGAAATTCGCTTGAGGTGATTTGAGCAAAGGGATGGACAGATATGGCGCAAAGAAATTTCAGGTGCGCTGCGGACAGGGATTGAACGATGGCCTGATAGCCGTACCTCTCGTTTTCCAGCATTCCGGCATATGCCTCGGCAACGTTTTGTTCTGTGCATGTGCCGGAGCTTAGTGAAAAAGCTCGGTAGGCCAACGCCTGTGCATAATATGGGTACTGCTGCACGAGCTTTACCATCTTTGCGGCGTATTCTTTCGGACACGACTTGCCGGCAAGGGCAAACTGATCGCAGATAAACTCCGTAAGTTCTTCGTGAGGCAGCGGGGCAAGTTCCATCATTGTTGCGCTTTGGTAGAAGGGGCGGTCCTTGGTTGTGAAGATTTCTTGGAGTACCCTGCGTCGGCTGCCAAGAAAGATGTATGCAGCCCGGTGGCGCTGGACATGCTCCCTAAGAATTGCCTCCACGCGGCCATCTTTGAGGTCCACGATGTCTTGAAATTCGTCCAGTGCGATGGTGACCTGAGTGTGCTCGTTCTCCAAAAAGCGGCTGATATCGCCAAGCAGGGATTCAAGCCGGTCCAAGGCTTCCATGCGGCGTTCTGTGGGCGCAACGGATATGCTTGGTGTTCCGTCAGGATTGAGGCTGAAGCCGACGGAGAAGGTAGGAAAGTACCGTAAAAATCGGCGCCCTTTGTCCAGCAAAGAGAGGTGTCCATGGAGGCCTTTGAAGACAGCCTTTGCAAGCCGGTCAACGAGGTCGTCTACGGACATGAGGCGGAAGAACTGCGCATAGATGACGCAATGGCCCATTTCCTTTTCCAACCGCGATTGCACCCGCTGGACAAGGGACGTTTTCCCGTAGCGCCTAGGTGCAAAGAGAACGACGTTCATGCCCGACTCTGCATGCTGAATGAGGGCATCCTGTTCTTTTGTCCGGTTACAGAAAGGCTGGTCCGGGCCAATGGTTCCTGTGAAGAAGGGGTTTCTCGTGCTGGTCATGGCAAAGCTCTGAGGCGCGATTATTGGGTTTGAATTATTTTGTTGAAATAATTCTACTGAAATAATAACAAGAGTCCAGCTTTATTTAAGGGAAATGTACGGGGGATGGGGGAGGGAAAGGGGCGGGGGGATTTTGCCAGCCATGAAGAGATATCCGCTGAGAAATAATCTTTAACTCATAGTTAACAACGCCTGACACGTTCGTTTTGTGTTTTCCTATTATTGTTATAAAATTGGCAAAATGGTAATTGCAATGAAGCCTTGCCTATAGGTGCTCTATGTTTGAAATATCCAGCGATGACATTGCCAGCCTCAATGACAGCGAGTTACGCGCATTAGTAGGCCTTCTTTGTGAAGCTGAGTTGGCTTCACATGGTCTTCCGACCGCCGGGGTTACTTGGGGTGGAAGTCAGGACGCATCAGACGGGGGCGTTGACGTTCGCGTCTCGCGAGCCTCGTTGCCATATTCAGACGGTTTTATTCCTAAAGCGCAGACTATTTTTCAGGTTAAGAAGCCTGACATGCCACCTGCAGCAATTGGTAATGAGATGTGCTCTGGCGGTGCGCTTCGTGATTCGATCAAGGAGATTGCTGCACAAGGTGGTGCATACATCATTGTTAGCAGCGCAGGAACAACGACGGATTCGGCCCTCAAAAAACGCGTTCAAAGGATGCGCGAGATCATTACCGACTATGCATTGGGATGCTTTGTTGACTTCTATGATCGCAATCGCCTCGCCTCTTGGGTTCGAAGCTACCCAGGAATAGCTATTTGGGTCAGAGAAAAGTGCGGCAGAAAACTTGAAGGGTGGAAGCCTTATGGCAACTGGGCAAATTGCCCTCAGGTGTAGTGGTTCATACTTGATCTGACAGTCGTCCCTTTTGACGGGCCAGAATTGTCAGATTAGTTCAGCTTTGAAACGTATTCC